>JAFLSI010000001.1 GCA_022511025.1 Rikenella sp.
CTAAAGTTTTTCTGGTTCTCTTTGTTCACAAAGAGAACAGTTCTCTCCCGTTACCCAAAGAACGGGCATGCAAAAAAATAGTACGAAAAACGCTTCGGAATCGAAGCATTTTTCGTACCATCCTCTCCGATTCGGAGAATAACGGAGGCCGGTCAAGACCCGAAGTTGTCGTACAGGATATTTTCCGGCGGGACCCCTAACGAGTCGAGCATCTTCACGACCGCCGAGATCATCATGGGCGGCCCGCACATCAAATACAGGCATCCCTCCGGCTCCTCGTGGTTTTTGAGGTAGTTTTCGTACAGCACGTTATGCACAAAGCCCGCCGTATATTTGACTCCCGCTGCATCCGCTTCGGGGTCGGGCCGGTCGAGCGCCAAGTTGAACGAGAAGTTCGGGAACTCCTCTTCGATTTCGTGGAACTCGTGGATATAGGGCGCCTCTTTCAACGCCCGCGCTCCGTACCAGAACGACACCGGCCGTTTGGTCCGTTCGGTTTTGAACAGGTGCATGATGTGGCTCCGCATCGGCGCCATCCCGGCTCCGCCCCCGATGAAGACCAACTCTTGGGTATCCGGCAGGTTGTCCGGCAGGAAGAACTCCCCGTACGGCCCTGAGATCGTAACCTTGTCGCCCGGTTTCCGGCTGAAAATATAGGACGAGCATATCCCCGGATTGACCTTCATAAACCCGCCGGTCGCCTTGTCGAAAGGCGGAGTGGCGATCCGGATATTCAGCATGATGATATTTCCTTCCGCCGGATGGTTGGCCATCGAGTAGGCCCGGAACGTCGGTTCCGGATTCTTCGTTACCAAGTCCCACATCTTGAATTTGTCCCATTCCGGCCGGAACGGAGCGTCGACCTCCATGTCCGAGAATTTGATTTCGTCGTATTTCGGGATGTCGATCTGGATATACCCTCCGCTCCGGAACTTGAGTTGTTCGCCCTCCGGCAGTTTGACCACGAACTCTTTGAGGAAAGTCGAGATGTTCCGGTTGGAGACCACTTCGCACTCCCATTTCCGCACCCCCAATACGGATTCCGGCACCCGGATCGACAAATCGTTCTTGACTTTCACCTGACAGCCCAACCGCCAGTGGTCCTGCTGTTGTTTCCGGCTGAAGAAATTGACCTCGGTGGGCAGAATCTCCCCTCCGCCGTCGAGCACCTGACATTTGCACATCCCGCACGAACCGCCTCCGCCGCAAGCCGACGGGAGGTAGATCCCCTGTTCGGCGAGCGTCGAAAGCAGGCTCGACCCGGTCTGCACCGTAAGTTCTTTTTCGCCGTTGATCGTGATGGTTACATCGCCCGAGGGGGTGAGTTTCTTCTTGGCGAAAAGAAGAACGGCCACCAAGATCAGCGTGAGGGCCGCAAAGGCGACGATAGCGGCGACGAGTGTCGGCGTCAGGCTGCTCGCGACCGCTGCTGAAATGATTGTTGCTATCATCGTATCTGTCTGTATGCGTTAGAGTTGGATACCGAGGAAGATCATAAAGGCGATCCCCATCAAACCGGTAATAATAAACGTAATCCCCACCCCTTTGAGCGGTTTCGGTATGTTGGAGTAGGTCAGTTTTTCGCGAATGGCGGCCATCCCGATAATCGCGAGCCACCAGCCGATCCCCGAACCGACGGCAAAGGCCGTGGCTTCACCGATATGGGCATAGGCGCGTTCCTGCATGAAAAGCGATCCGCCCATAATCGCACAGTTCACGGCGATCAGCGGCAGAAAAATCCCCAGCGAACTGTACAGCCCCGGGGCAAACTTTTCGACGATCATTTCGACCAGCTGCACGATCGAAGCGATCACCGCGATGAACACGATAAAACTCAGAAAGCTGAGATCCACTTCGGCCATCGACGGCGAAACCCAGCTCAAAGCCCCCCGCTCGAGGACGTATTCGTTGAGCAGGTAGTTGACCGGTACGGTTACGGTCATCACGAAAATAACCGCCAGCCCCAACCCCATAGCCGTCTTGACGGTCTTCGACACGGCGATGTAGGAGCACATCCCGAAGAAGAAGGCGAAGACCATATTTTCGACGAAGATCGACTTGACAAATAGGTTCAGTATGTTTTCCATGATTGATCTTTACGTTTTTCCGACGGTTAGTACGCTATTTTTCCTGCAAGTCCTTGTTTCGGCTGCGGTGGATCCAGATGATGATCCCGACGGTGATCAGAGCCATCGGCGGCAGAATCATCAACCCGTTGTTGGCATACCCGTGGTCGTAGCACCATTGCGGCACGACCGGGTAGCCCCACAAGGTCCCCGACCCCAAGAGTTCGCGGAAAAAGGCCACGACCAACAGAATCAGTCCGTATCCCAGTCCGTTGCCGATCCCGTCTAAGAACGACGGCCAAGGGCGGTTCCCCATGGCGAAGGCCTCCAGACGCCCCATGATGATGCAGTTGGTAATGATCAGCCCCACGAACACCGAGAGTTGTTTGCTGATGTCGTAGACGAACGCTTTCAGCACTTGGTCGACTAAGATCACCAATGCGGCCACCACCACGAGTTGCACGATGATCCGGATCCGCGACGGAATCCCCCGGCGCATCAAAGAGATCAACAGGTTGGCGAATGCCGTTACGACCGTTACCGACAAAGCCATCACGAAGGCCGGTTTCAGCTTGGCCGTTACCGCCAGCGCCGAGCATATCCCCAAGACCTGCACCAAAATCGGGTTGTTCCGCCCCAGCGGTCCCAGCAGGGCGTTCATATTCTTAGCCGAAAAGAGCGGCTCTTTTTCTTTGGTACTCATTATTTGGCTCCTCCTTCCGTATTTTCAGTGGTTGTTTCACACGCTGCCGTATCCGCTGCCGCTACCGCCGCAGCTGCTGCGGCCTGCACTTTCTCGAAAAACGGCACATAATCCCCCAGACAAACCCGGAGCATCGCTTTCACCCCGTTGGAGGTCAGCGTACCGCCGGAAATGGCATCCACGGCATACGGATTCCCGGCCGACGAGCCTTTCCCTTTGAGCAGGTCGATGGACTCGAACCGGCCATCCTTGAAGATCCGTTTCCCGACGAACTGCTCCTGAAAGGCTGCGGTAGTAATCTCCGCCCCCAACCCCGGCGTTTCGCTCTTGTGGTCGAACACGGCGCCCGCCACGGTATTGCAGTCGTCGTTCAGGGCGATGTAGCCCCAAACCGCGCCCCACAACCCCTTCCCGGTCAGCGGCACGACATATTCGGTCGCATCGTCCGACAGGGTGGCGACAAATACCGGCATGGCCGTTTTGGTGTCGAAAACCGCCGGCAGGTCATTGAGCGCCCCCAGCACCTCCTCTGTCGTCGCCTCGGTGGCATTCCCCAACGAATCTACGAAGAGGGTCTTCGTAATATAGGTTCCGAACGTTTGTTCGATGTACCGGTCCTTGTCCGAAACAGCGGTATCCGAGACTCCCTTGCCGATCGCACCGAGAATGGCGCCCATCTTTTCGATCTTGACATTGGCCTCCTGCCTCGGCTGCAACTCGATGGCCGCAAAGGAGAGCACGGCGGCAACCACGACGACCAAAACGGTCGCGTAGGTTATTATATAGGTATTGCTTTGCTTGTTCATGGTTTCGATAACTGAAAAGATGAGTGGTTTATGCGTTGGCTTTGCTCCGTTTCAGCCGGCGTTTGACATTCCCCTGAACCACATAGTGGTCGATCAGCGGCGCCATGGCGTTCATGAACAGGATCGCGAGCATCATCCCTTCCGGATAGCCCGGATTCAGCACACGGGTCAGCACGCAGAGAACGCCGATCAGAAACCCGTAGATGTATTTCCCGCGGTTGGTCTGCGCAGCCGTTACCGGGTCGGTCGCCATGAACACCGTCCCGAAAGCGAATCCGCCGAGAAGCAGGTGATACCAGGCCGGCAAGGTCATCATCACATTGGCGCCGATCAGGTTGAACACGCCGCCCATGGCCAATCCCCCGACCACCGTCGAGAGCATGATCCGCCAGCTCCCCACACCGGTCCAGACCAGAATGAGCGCTCCGATCAGAATAGCCAGCGTGGAGGTTTCGCCGATCGATCCCGGAATGAAGCCGTAGAACCAGTCGATCGGTGTGGTCCCCATGCTCCACTGAATGGCGTCGGCCGACTGAACCGCCCCGCTCGACAGAGCCGCAGCGGCATCGCCCAACGGGGTCGCCCCCGAATAGCCGTCCACCAACGCTCCGCCGTTCTGCAACATCGCTCCGCCTTTCAACCCCGCTACCCACACTTCATTCCCGGAGATCGAGGTCGGATAGGCAAAGAAAATGAATGCCCGAGCCAGCAGGGCCGGGTTGAAGATGTTCATCCCGGTGCCGCCGAACATCTCTTTCCCCACGATCACGGCAAAGGCGGTCGCCACGGCCACGATCCACAGCGGACAGTCCACCGGCATGATCATCGGTATGAGCAGCCCGCTGACCAAAAAGCCTTCGTTGACCTCTTCGTGTCTGACTTCGGCGAAGATAAATTCGATCCCCAACCCCACGACGTAGGCTACGACAATGATCGGCAGCACTTTCAGAAAGCCGAACCAGAAGTTCTGCATCACGGTGGTATCGCTCAGTCCGAGCGCCACGTTGTTGTGCTGGTATCCGACATTGAACATCCCGAACAGCAGGGCGGGCAGCAGGGCGACGATCACGACGGTCATGGTGCGTTTCAAGTCCATGGCGTCCCGAATGTGCGCCCCCTGTTTCGTTACCGTATTCGGCACGTAGAGGAACGATTCGAAAGCCTCGAATGTCGAGGCGAACCGGCCGTACTTTCCCCCGGCCTGAAATTTGGGTTTTATCTTGTCCAGATAGTTTCTCAGTCCTTTCATATCCGCGTGCCGTTAGTTGAGTTCTTTTATCATCTGTTCGATCCCGCGACCGACGATGGCTTGCCATTCGTTCTTCGAGGGGTCGATAAATTCGCACAAGGCCACATCTTCTTCGATCACTTCGTAAATGCCGAGGTTTTCCATCTTGTCGATGTCTCCGGCCAGAATCGCTTTGATCAGGTAGAGGGGATAGATGTTCATCGGCATCACTTTGTCGTAGATCCCGGTCTGAACGAATGCCCGGCGGCCGCCGTTCAGGTTGGTGTCGAGGTCGTACCGTTTTTTCGGGAACAGCCACGAAAAATAGCTGTGCGATACCGAAAACTTATTGAGCCGCGGCATCGCCCAACCCAAAAATTCATACCGGTTTCCTTCCGGAATCACGGTAATCTGGTTGTGGTAAAAGCCGAGGTAGCCTTCCACGTCGTCGAGTTCGACTTTCGTTCCGGTCAGCGGATTGCCGCTGATCACCCGCACGCCGCCCCCGTCGGTCCGGGCGTCCGTTTCCGGTTTCGGCCGCAAATTCCCGTCGGTAACCGAAGAGACCAAGGCGCCGCTGATCACTTTGAAATAATGGGGCTTCACGACCTCCGACCCGGTCAGCGCCACGACTTTGCTCATATCCACGGTCCCGGTCAAGAAGAGCCGGCCGATCATCACCACATGCTGCAACTCGACGGTCCAGACCACATCGCCTTTCCCGATCGGGTCGATCTGGGCGATCTGTACGCCGACGTTTCCTGCCGGGTGCGGCCCTTCGATGTGGTGCACTTCGGCCTGCTCGATCTTGCTGAGCACGCCTGCGGTCGTATCGGTTCCGACGGTCAGGTGCACTTTTCCGTCGGTCAGTTTCTTGAGCACTTCCAACCCGGCGACGATGCAATCCCCCTGATCCTGAACCAAAAAGCTGAGGTCGGGGGCCAGCGGTGCGGTATCCAATCCGGACACGAATATCGCTTTGGGCCGGGCGGCCGTATCGGCGATCACGCCGAACGGCCGCTGTATGATCATGGGCCAGAATCCTGCTTTCAGCAAGGTCTCTTTCACGCGCTGCCGGTCGAGTTCGGCCACCGGACAAACGTCGAACGATTCGCTTTCACCGCTCCCGTCGGGCGTTACGACGACACTCAGAATCTTGCGTTTCTCGCCGCGGTTCACGGCGCTGACTTCGCCGCTGACGGGCGACGAAAAGAGAACTTCGGGATGCTCTTTCGAGAAGAAAAGCGGACTTCCGGCTTTCACCTTGTCGCCGACTTTGACCAACAGTTTGGGGGTTACGCCGCGGTAGTGGCCGGGCACCACGGCATAACGCGCCGATGCCGGACACTTGGTGAGCACGCGCTCGGCACTCCCGACCAAGTTAATGTCGAGTCCTTTGCGCAGTTTGATTACTTTCGACATATTCGGTTATTGTATTTTTTTGAATTCGTTCGGTTTGTCTTTGTTCGTTCGGTTTTTCCGGTGTATCGGCAGGATCGGTCGGGGCGAACTGCCGCCTCCCGCAAAACTGCGATTCGGAAGATCGCCGGCCTCGCAAAATCCAACGGGTCTGCCCCTGCAATTTTACCGCTCGTACCGGTAGACCTTTCCATCCTCGCCCGCCACATCGAGCCGGGCCGGCGCCGCCTCATCCGCCAACCTTTCGACCCGTCCCACCACCTGCGCCGCAATCCCCAGCGACTCCGCGATCTCCACGATCTCCGCCGCCACCTCCGGCATCACGTAAAACTCCAACCGGTGGCCCATGTTGAAGACCTTGTACATCTCCTCCCACGGCGTTCCCGACTGCTCCCGGATGATGCGGAACAGCGGCGGCACCGGCAGCAGATTATCCTTTATAATATGCAGCCCCGGTTTGGCGAAGTGCAGGATTTTGGTTTGCGCCCCCCCCGTGCAGTGGATCATGCCGAGAATATGCCGGCGCCCCACCTCGTTCAGAATGCGCGTAACGACCGGCGCATAAGTTCGTGTCGGCGACAAAACGAGCCGCCCCATGTCGACCGAATCGGGAATCCCCGCCTCGGCCCCTCCCGGAACCGGATCCGTGAGGTTGAAGGAGCCGCTGTAGACCAATTCGTCCGGAATCCCCCCGTCGAACGACTCCGGGTACCGCGCCGCCAGCACCTTGCCGAACACGTCGTGCCGGGCCGAAGTCAGCCCGTTGCTTCCCATCCCTCCGTTATAGCCCCGCTCGTACTTCGCCTGTCCGTACGAAGCCAGCCCCACGATCACGCACCCCGGTGCGATCCGGTCGTTGGAGATCACCTCGTCGCGCCGCATCCGCGCCGTAACCGTCGAGTCGACAATGATCGTGCGGACCAAATCCCCCACATCCGCCGTCTCGCCTCCCGTGGAGCGGATATGGACACCGTAGTCCCGCAAGGTCTGCAAAAACTCTTCCGTCCCCTCGATAACCGCTGCGATGACCTCGCCCGGAATCAGCCGTTTGTTGCGTCCGATGGTCGACGAGAGGATGATGTTGTCCGTCGCCCCGATGCAGAGCAGGTCGTCGGTATTCATCACCACCGCATCCTGAGCCACCCCCTTCCACACGTCCAGCGCCCCGGTCTCCCGCCAGTACAGGTAGGCTAACGACGACTTGGTCCCCGCCCCGTCCGCGTGCATGACCAAACAGTGCTCGCTGCTGCCGGTGAACCAGTCCGGAATCACTTTGCAGAATGCCTTGTCGAACAACCCCTTGTCGATGTTCCGGATCGCTCTGTGCACCTCCTCCTTGCCCGAGGAGACGCCGCGACCGGCATAACGTGAATGGTCTGCCATAAGAGGGACGCTTTGTTTTTTGATGTCTGCAAAGTTACTCTTTTTTTTGTTTCTGCGCGTATGATTTTGCCTCGGTTGCGTTTTGTCTCTCCTCCTCCGGAGAGGGGCGGAAAATGTGGAGGGAAATGGGTATATTTGTCCGAAAGAAAAACAGAGCAAAACAATGGCTATCGGCAGACAGGAGGCGGTTTTCGAGCTGGTTCGCGGGCTGAGCAAGGCGGAAAAGCGGAATTTCAAACTGTTCGCCGCCCGCAGCGAAGCGCATCGGGAGTCGAAATTCATCGCCCTGTTCGATGCGCTGGACACCCTCGACGAGTACGACGAGGCGAAGGTGCTGAAGAAAACGGGCATCCGGAAGGAGCAGCTGCCCAACATGAAGTCCTACCTCTACCGGCAGATCTTGGTCAGCGTGCGGCTGCTCAACGTGCAGCACATCGGTGTGATGGAGGTGCGCCAGATGATCGACTTCGCCCGGATACTCTACGACAAAAACATGTTCCGGCAGGCGCTCCAGATGCTGGACCGGGCGAAGCGGCTGGCCTTGGAGCTGCAAAACTTCACACTGGCCTTGGAGATCGTGGAATTCGAGAAGCGGGTCGAATCGCTCCACATGAACCGCAGCGCGACGGGGCGGGCGGCCTCGCTGAGCGAACAGGCCGAAACGCTCGCCAAACGGATCGCCAATATCAACGGCCTGTCGAACCTCTCGGTGCAGCTGTACAGCCTGAACCTCCAGTTAGGCTATGTCCGGAGCGAAAAAGACCGGAAACTGGTTACCGATTTCTTCAAAACGCGGCTCGATGCCTACGACGACCGGGGGATGAGCTTCCACGAACGGCTCTACCTCTACCAGGCGCGAATGGGGTACAGCTACATCCGGTACGATTTCGCAGTCTGTTACCGGTATGCGCTGCGGTTGGTCGGTCTGTTCGACGAGCGGCCGGATCTGATTTCGGTCTACTACGACCATTATGTGCGGGCGGTTTCGCGCCTGCTCGACGTGCTTTTCATGACACGGCGCCACGACCAGATGGTCTGGGGGATCGAGAAGTTGGAGCGCGAACTGCCCAAAATCAGACCGATGACCGACCACCTGATCATCATCTCGAATCTCTGCCTGCTGCAAGCGAAAATCAATGTCCACTTTCTGGAGGGGAGTTTCGCCGAGGGGGTGCAGCTGGCGGCCCAGGTGGACGACTTCCTGAACGAGTACGGGCGAAACGTGGACGAACATTACCGGATGCTGCTCTCGTACAAGATCGCCTGCCTCTACTTCGGGAACGGGGAGTACAAAAAGTGCATCAATTACCTCCACACGATCATCTCGATTCCGAACCCGCAGTTCCGGCGCGACTTGCAGGTCTTTGCGCGCATTCTGCACCTGATCGCCTCCTACGAGGCGGGGGACGACTACTCGTTGGAGTACCAGATCAAAAGCGTCTACGCTTTTGTCGTGAAAACCAACGACATGCACGCCGTGCAACACGAGATCATCACCTTCCTCAAACGCATCCCGCATACCTACGCGTCGGATTTCAAAGGGGAGCTGACACGCCTGTACGAGCATCTCAAACCGTTCGAGAGCCATCCGTATGAACGGCGGCCGTTTTTCTATTTGGACATCATTTCGTGGTTGGAGAGCAAAATCCAAGACATTCCGATTGCGGAGATTATCCGGCAAAAATACGGGCGGAGGATGTAAGGACTGCGGCCTGAGGCGCCCGAAAGGCGATTCGGCAGAGCTGCGAAGCGCAAAAAAAGCTATCTTTGGAGAAACCAAAACCGCGACGCAATGTCTATGATCTTCAAATTCAGGATGCTGAGCGACGAATCCGAAACCTTTGTCCGGGACTACGAGGTGCGGTACGATATGAATCTGGCCGATTTTCACGCCTATCTGCGCGAGTCGGTCGGGTACGAAGCGGACGGAATGGCCTCGATTTTCCTTTCGGATGCCGAGTGGGAGAAAGGGCGCGAGTTTACCTCCGAAGATATGGGGTTCGGGGCCGGCACGGAAGCGGAGGAGGAGGGGGCGTGGGCGCCGCCGGTGCCGATGGAGCGGGTGTCGCTGGGACAGATCCTGCACGAACGGTTCGGCCGGTTGATCTACGTTTTCGACCTGTTCAACGAGCGGCAATTCTTCATCGAGCTGCTCGAAGCGAAGTTCGAGGAGGAGGGGGTCGAATACCCGCGCATCGTGGCCGAAGCGGGCGAACCTCCGCTGCAATACGATGCCGCAGCGGGCGAGGCGGCCGAGCGGTCGATGTTCGACGAAGCGATGGACGAGTTCGGGACGTTCGAGGGGGACGACAGCTATGACGACGAATACTAACCGGCTGATCGTCCTGCAAGGGCCTACGGGGGTCGGCAAGACGGCGGCCGGAGTGGTGCTGGCACGGCATTTCGGCGCACCGGTCGTCTCGGCCGATTCGCGGCAGGTGTATCGGGAGATGGCGATCGGGACGGCAGCTCCTTCCGTGGCGGAACAGGAGGGGGTGCCGCACTATTTCATCCGGAACAAAAGCATTCACGACCCGTTTACGGCGGGAGACTACGAACGGGAGGCACTGGCGCTGCTCGACGACGAGCTGTTTCCGACCACGCCGAATGTGCTGTTGGTGGGCGGCTCCGGACTCTACGTGCAGGCCCTGCTGGAGGGGTTCGACGAACTGCCGGAAGCGGACCCGGCCCTGCGGGCGGAGCTGGCGGCGACCCCTCTGCCGGTGTTGGTAGAGGAGCTGCGGCGGTGCGACCCGGACTATTACAGGACTGTGGACCGGCAGAATCCGCAGCGGGTCGTCCGGGCGGTCGAAGTGTGCCGGCTGAGCGGCCGGCCCTACTCGGCGCAGCGGAGCGGGAGAAGCAAAAAACGGAACTTCGCTCCGGTCAAAATCGGACTCGATCTGCCGCGGGAGGTGCTGTACGAACGGATCGACCGCCGGGTGGAGGTCATGCTGGCCGAAGGGTTGCTGGCCGAGGCGGAACGGCTCTATCCGCACCGGACCCTCCCGGCATTGCAGACGGTGGGGTACAGGGAGTTGTTCGACTGTTTCGACGGCAAGATCGCGTTAGCGGAGGCGGTGGAGCGGATCAAGCGCAACACGCGCCGGTATGCGAAACGGCAGCTGACCTGGCTGCGGCGCGACCCCCAGATTCGCTGGTTCGCACCGGATGACTGCCGAGGGATGATCGACTATTTGAACGGTTGGGTCGTTTGAGTGTCCGCCGGGCGGGGCGCAAATCGTTTTCATCAGCAGGACCGATTCATGGGATTCATTAAGATCTGGTTTTGGGGCCGTTCGGTTTCGGTGCGGCAGCCGCAAAAACGGCAACCGGGCAGAAAACGGCCGGAGGGGACGGGAACCGGCGGCAGAACGGTGCCGATCCGCTCCGTCCGGAAAAAATACTGGCTCAGGGGCGAGGAGTATTCGGTCGTGCTGAACCCGGACGCGCAGCGGAACACGCTCCGAATCGACGGCCGGACCTTCGTCGTGTCGCTCCGTCCGGCCACGCGGGAGAACTTCGACCGCTTCATGCAGGAGTGGTACCGGCGTCAGGCGCGGAAAGCGTTTCAGGATGCCGTCGACCGCTGGCTGCCGCTTTTTGCGGCCGCCGGCCGGCCGGTGCCGCCTCCGCGGATAAAAATTTTTGCCATGCGGCGGGCCTGGGGGCGCTGTTACTACACGAAAGGGCTGATCACCCTGAACCTGCACTTGGTCAAAACGCCGCAGGCCTGCATCGACTACATCGTCCTGCACGAGCTATGCCATTTCGTGGTGAGCAACCACTCCAAAGCGTTCCACCGTCAGGTGGAGGCGCTGCTTCCCGACTGGCGGGAGGCGGACTCCCTGCTGAAAACCTTCGCCCGCGAACGGCGAATTGTCGGTTGATCCGGAGCCGTTTTTTGGCCGGCCTGTTTTAACGACCGCCCGGAAAAAATTATCTTTGCGACTGAGGACCGACCGACAAGAAAACCCACCCTGCCGAATGACAGCATTTACCCATCTGCACGTCCATACGCAATACTCCATTCTGGACGGCGCTGCAGCGATCAAGAAGCTGCTGGCCCGGACCAAAGAGTTGGGGATGAACGCACTGGCCATCACCGACCACGGCAACATGTTCGGTGTCAAAGAGTTTCACCATGCGGCGCAGGCCGCCGGGATCAAACCGGTCTTGGGTTGCGAGGTGTATGTGGCCGCCCGCACCCGGTTCGACAAGACCGACAAAGAGGACCGAAGCGGCCATCACCTGATCCTGCTGGCCAAGAACTTGGAGGGGTACCACAACCTCATCAAGTTAGTTTCGTATGCTTGGACGGAAGGGTTCTATTACAATCCGCGGATCGACAAAGAGCTGCTGCAGCAGTACCACGAAGGGATCATCTGCTGTTCGGCCTGTCTGGGCGGCGAGATTCCCCAGTTGATCATGCACGGCGATCTGGCCGGGGCGGAGGCCGCTGTGAAGTGGTTCCACGACCTGTTCGGAGCCGACTACTACTTGGAGCTGCAAGCCCACCGGACAGGCGATCCGGAGCGGGACGAAAAGGTCTACAACCAGCAGGTCGCCGTCAACAAAACCCTGCTGAAACTGGCGGAGAAATACGGAATCAAGTACATTGCGACCAACGACGTACATTACATTCTGGAGGAGGATGCCGCCGCACACGACCGGTTGATCTGCCTCAGCACCGGGCGCGATTTAGACGACCCGCAGCGGATGCGCTATACCGGACAGGAGTACCTGAAAAGCTACGACGAGATGGCTGCCCTGTTTCCGGACCATTTGGAGGCGCTGGCGACCACGCAGGAGATTGTGGACAAGGTCGAGGAGTATTCGCTGAGTCATAAACCGTACATGCCCAATTTCCTGCTGCCGGACGACTTCGTCGTGGAGCTGGAACCGCTCAAAGAGTCGATAGCCGTAGGGCTGGGAAAAATATATAAGGACAAACCGGAGGAGTTGCAGGCCGTGCAGGCCCGTGTTCAGACCTGCGCGTCGGAGGCGGAGATCGGAGCGCTGGGGGAAGAGGTGGCCGAACTGCTGCTGACCGCCCGGCAATACCTTTATCTGCGGCATATCGTGTGGCAGGGGGCCGAGGCGCGCTATCCGGGAGAGAAACTGACCGAAACGATCCGCGAACGGATCGATTTCGAACTCAAAACCATCGAATGGATGGGGTTTCCGGGCTATTTCCTCATCGTGTGGGACTTTATCCGGGCTGCGCGCGAGATCGGCGTTTCGGTCGGTCCGGGACGAGGCTCGGCAGCGGGATCGGTGGTGGCCTACTGTCTGAAAATTACCAATATCGACCCGATCGAATACGACCTCCTGTTCGAGCGTTTTCTGAACCCGGAGCGGATCTCGCTCCCCGATATCGACATCGACTTCGACGAAGACGGACGCGAGGAGGTGATGCGCTACGTGGTGCAGAAGTACGGACAGAAGCGGGTGGCGCACATCATTACATTCGGGACGATGGCGGCCAAATCTTCGATCAAGGATGTGGCGCGGGTGCAGAAATTGCCTTTGCAGGAGAGCGACCGGCTGTCGAAGATGGTGCCGGAAAAGCCGGGGACGACCCTCGAAAAGGCCTACAAAGAGGTACCGGAGTTAGCGGCGGAGCGGGAGTCGGAGAATCCGCTGATTCGCGACACCCTGCTCTATGCCGAGAAACTGGAAGGCTCGGTGCGGCAGACCGGGGTGCATGCCTGCGGGATCATCATCGGACAGGACGACCTCGAAAAGTTCGCCCCGATCTCGACAGCCAAGGATGCCGAACTGTTCGTCGTGCAGTACGAGGGGAGCTTGGTCGAGGATGCCGGATTGATCAAGATGGACTTTCTGGGGTTGAAGACCCTGTCCATTATCAAGGATGCGGTCCAGAATGTCCGGGAGTCGAAAGGGATCGAACTCGACATCGACGCCATTCCGTTAGACGATAAAAAGACCTTCGAACTCTACTCCAACGGAGAGACGACCGGTCTGTTCCAGTTCGAATCGCCGGGGATGAAGAAACACCTCCGGGCGCTTCAGCCCAACCGGTTCGAGGATTTGATCGCCATGAACGCCCTGTACCGGCCGGGGCCGATGGAGTACATTCCGAACTTCATCGCCCGAAAACACGGACGGGAGGCGATCGCCTACGACTTGCCGGACATGGCGGAGTATTTGGAGGACACCTACGGCATTACGGTCTACCAAGAGCAGGTGATGCTCCTGTCGCAGAAGCTGGCCGGCTTCACGAAAGGGCAGGCCGACACGCTGCGGAAAGCGATGGGGAAGAAGAAAAAGGATGTGCTGGACAAGATGAAAGGCGACTTTCTGGACGGAGCGGTGGCTCACGGACACGACCGGGCGGTGTGCGAGAAGATATGGACCGACTGGGAGGCGTTCGCCTCGTACGCGTTCAACAAGTCGCACTCCACCTGTTATGCCTACGTGTCGTACCAGACGGCTTACCTCAAGGCCCACTATCCGGCCGAGTTCATGGCGGCGCTGCTGAGCCGGAACCTCTCGGATATCAAGAAGATCAGTTTCTTCATGGACGAATGCAAACGGATGGGGGCGCCGGTCAAAGGGCCGGATGTCAACAAAAGCCGGTTGCACTTCTCGGTGGACAGCGAGCAGAACATCCGCTTCGGGATGGGAGGGATCAAAGGGTTGGGGGAAAATGCGGTCCAGGCGATTTTGGACGAACGGAACGCCGGGGGGGATTTTAAGGATATTTTCGACTTCGTGGAGCGAGTCAACCTCCAGACGGTCAACAAGAAGAATATCGAGTGCCTCGCTCTGGCCGGGGCGCTGGATTCGATCGCCCCGTTCCACCGGAGCCAGTTTTTTGCCCAGGACGGCAAGGGCGCTTCATTTATCGAGGCCTTGATTCGGTACGGAGGGTTGGTGCAGGCGGAACGGGCGCAGAAGCAGAACAGCCTTTTCGGGGAGATGATGTCGGGCGGAATGGTGAAGAAGCCGGAGGTGCCTCAGGCCGATACGTGGGGCAAACTCGAAATGCTCGAACGGGAGAGGGAGGTGGTGGGAATCTACCTCTCGTCGCACCCGCTGGACGACTACCGGATTCTGATCGAAAACTACTGCTCCAACACGGTGAACGAACTGGACGACTTGCAGGCGATGCGCGACCGCGACTTTACGGTGGCGGGGATGGTTACATCGTCGCAGTACCTCACGACCAAAGGGGGAAAACCGTACGGACGGTTCACGATCGAGGATTTCAGCGGGAGCCATACGTTCACGCTGTGGAGCAAGGATTGGGAGCTGTTCCATTCGTTCTGTTTCGAGCAGAACTCGGTGCTCGTCAAAGGGCGGGTGCAAATGAGCCGCTTCCGGCCCGGTGAACTGGAGATCGTTATCAAGAGCATGAAGAGTCTCACGGAGGTGATGGAGAACGACATTCGGGAACTGGTGGTAACGGTGCCGGTGCAGGGGCTTTCGGCGGAGTTCGTCGACGATCTGTCGAGTACGGTGGCCGCTTCGGCGGGGCCGGTGGCGCTGCGGTTCCACATTTTCGACCCGGAAAGCGGGGTCAGAGTGGCGCTGCGCACGCGGGCGCCGAAAGTCGAACTCAATCCGCAGGTGGTGGGGCTGTTGGACGAATACGGTTTCCAATACCGGATAAATTGATTAAATTTGTCTGTTTTTCCGGCTGTAAAGAAAGAAGCAAAAATTTCATAACTTTTTAATTTTAATTCATTATGGCATTAGAGATCAATGCGGCCAATTTCAAGGAAATCATGGCTTCGGACAAACCGGTGGTGATCGACTTCTGGGCGGAATGGTGCGGGCCGTGCCGGATGGTGGGACCGCTTGTCGAAGAGCTGGCTGAGGAGTATGCAGACCGGGCGATCGTCGGAAAATGCGACGTAGACTCGAACGACGAAATCGCGGCACAATTCTCGATCCGGAATATCCCGACGATTATCTTCGTCAAAGGGGGACAGGTGGTAGACAAACAAGTGGGGGCGACGACCAAAGCGGCGTTGGCTGAAAAACTCGACAAACTGTTCTAAACCCCTGCTGCATCCAACCGCCCTTGTGCTCTCTCGGCTCATCGGGGACAGTCGGCCTGATGAGCCTTTTGTGTACGTTGCACCGTACCTTTTTATTTCGGGCCGCCGCCAACCATACTTTCGATGAAAAGCATCGCCTCGATACGTTCGGACTTTCCCCTTCTCGCCAACAGCGTGAACGGAAAGCCCTTGGTCTACTTAGACACCGCCGCCACCGCCCAGAAACCGGAGGCCGTCATCCGTACCGTAGACAGCCTGCACCGGACGATGAACGCCAACATCCACCGCGGCATCCATTACATGGCCGAAGAGACCACCGCCCGGTACGAACAGGCGCGGGAGCGGGTTCGGTCGCTGCTGAACGCCGCTTCGACCCGGGAGATCGTATTCACAAGCGGCGCGACACACTCGATCAACCTCGTCGCCGCATCGTTCGCCGAGCAGTATATACAAGCCGGGGACAACGTGGTGATTACCGAGATGGAACACCACTCCAACTTGGTTCCGTGGCAGCTTGCAGTCCAGCGGAAAGGGGCGGAGCTGCGGGTGCTGCCCTTCGGCGATGCAGGGGATTTGCAACTCGACCGGCTGCCCGGCCTGCTCGACCAACGGACACGGATCGTGGCCGTAACACAGGCCTCCAACGTGTTGGGGACCCTGCCCGATTTGCAGCACATCATAGCGGTCGCCCATGCGCACGACATCCCGGTTTTAGTGGACGGATGCCAGGGGATTGTGCACCACCGGACGGATGTACAGGCTTTGGACTGCGATTTTTACGCCTTTTCCGGCCACAAGCTGTACGGACCGACAGGGATCGGAGTGCTTTACGGCAAAGAGAAGTGGTTGGATGCGCTGCCGCCGTATATGGGCGGCGGGGACATGGTCGGCACGGTCAGGCTGCCGGCGGGGACCACCTATGCCGAGCTGCCGCTCAAGTTCGAGGCCGGCACGTCGAATTACATCGGCGCAATCGGGTTGGGCGCAGCGATCGATTATTTAGAGGAGTTGGGGTTCGACGACATACGACAGCACGAACAGACTTTGCTCGACCGGCTGACCGACCGCCTGCAACGGACGATCGACGGCCTGCGGATCTACGGAACGACGGACGGAAAAGGTCCCCTCGTTTCGTTCACAGTCGACGGGACGCACCCGGCCGACATCGGGATGATCGTCGACAAATTAGGGATCGCCATGCGGACGGGAACCCATTGTGCGGAGCCGGTCATGACCCATTACGGCCTCACGGCGATGTGCCGCCTCTCCATCGGGCTGTACAACACGGAGTCGGAGATCGACACAGCGGTGGCAGCGGTGGAACGGGCGGTGAATATGCTGCGGTAGGCAGCAGGCTGCCGGATTTTTCCTATTTCCAGTGGCGGGAGGCGCTGCGGGCCGACCCTTACGACATAAACCACAATAACCATCCGATCCTATGTTCATCGTTATCGAAGGACTCGACGGCGCCGGCAAATCCACCCAAGTCCGTCTGATGCACCGGCTGCTGGCCGAACGGTACGGGAAGCACGTCGAATACCTCCACTTTCCGAGGTTCGACGCCCCGGTTTACGGTCCGTTGATCGCCCGTTTTTTGCGCGGCGAGTTAGGCGCTCTCGACGAAGTGAACCCCTATTTGGTCGCCCTGATTTACGCCGGCGACCGGCAGGAAGCCGCCCCGCAGATTCGCCGTTGGCTCGCCGAAGAGAGCGCAGTCATAGTGGACCGGTACGTTTACTCGAATATCGCCTATCAGTGCGCCAAATTTCCCGAAGGATCGGACACCGAGCGTACGGCGCTGAAAGATTGGATCTTGGAACTTGAATACCGCCACAACGGGATACCGAAGCCCGACCTGTCGCTGTTTTTGGACGTACCGTTCTCTTTTACCGCCCAGAAGCTCACCGGCCAGCGCGACGGAACGGATCGCGACTACCTGCAAGGCAAAACCGACATCCACGAAGCCTCGCTCACCCTGCAACAAAACGTGCGGGCAGTCTATACCGCTTGCGCCGCAGACGACCCGACCTTCCGCGTCATCGACTGCCGCGACCCGGAGAGCGGAGGCATGCTCGCCCCGGAATCGATTTTCAACAAGATAGCCGATGAAATTGCTCGACACTTTTAGAAGCCGGTATCCCCGAACCGTACACCACCTCTCCGGCACGTTAGTTACCGTCGCGCGGTACCACTTAGCCGCCCTGTTCATCCTCTCCGGAGCGGCAAAAGCCATCGACCCGTTCGGACTCTCTATAAAATTGGGAGAATATTTTTCCGCCTTGGGACTCGATTTCCTGCGCCTGTTCGACGACATCGGAGCAATCCTGCTGCCCTCGGCCGAACTGCTGGTCGGTTTTATGCTGCTGAGCGGCATTTCGCGCCGCCTGACCGCTTGGTCGGCTTTTGTCGGGATGAGTTTTTTCACCCTCCTCACCTTGTGGTTAGCCGTGGCCAATCCGGTGAGCGACTGCGGCTGCTTCGGCGACATGGTACACCTGACCAACTGGGAGACCTTCTTTAAGAACCTCGTTTTCTATCCGTTCGCCGTCATCCTGTTTCTGGCCCGAAACCGCCAGCGCCGGTTCGATCCGTCGCCGCTTCGGACAGCGGTAACCTACGCCGTTTTGCTGCCCGCGAGTCTGGGACTGAGCCTTTACAGCTACAACAGCCTGCCGCCGATCGACCCGACCCCGTTCAAAATCGGGGTCAACATCCGGCACGCCATGACCGTGCACGAGAACGATACGCAAACCATCCTCGTCTACCGCGACCGGCAGAGCGGCCGCCTGCACGACTTCAGCCTCGAAGACACCGCGTGGTACGACACGACCCGGTGGGAGTATGTCGACACCCGGCTCATCGGCCAAAGCACCGCCCCGGAGATCAAAGCCGTACCGATGTTCGACGACAACATCGACCGGTCGGACGAGATACTCGAACGGCGAGGCTACACCCTGCTTTTTGTTATCAACGACTACGATCCGGCGTACGAACGGGATCTGTTCGCCCTGGCAGACTATATTCGCCGTTACGACGGCCGGACCGTTGCGCTGAGCGCAGGCCCGCTGCCGGCCGCCGAGTTGGCGGAGAACGGCATCGAAGCGTTCGGCAGCGACTACACGGTGCTGCACACGATGATTCAACACCGGACCGGAGGAGCGATCCTGCTCCACGACGGAACGATTATGGACAAATGGTCGATCAACCGGCTGCCCCGCTGGGCCGAAGCGGACCACGATCCGCTGAGCAACGTGCTGACCGATCGCCGCATAACCCAAGAACAACTGCTCGTCCTGCTTTTCGCCTTGGCGATTGCGCTGATTGCGGTTTCGACCATCCGGATCGACTACAAGCCGACAGGAAGCGAATCGGAACAAGGATAGAGACGGCCGATAAAAGAGGCGATGCGTCCCGCAGCCTCCACCCGTGCCTCCCAAAACCCGGCACGCAAAAATTCAACCGCACAAACCGGTTTTTAGGATATAATTCAGTAAATTAGCCAGTTTACCGCAAACCACACAGCGACCGATTATGGACATCACAACCGGGAACATCATTCTGACAGGCTCCTTACTGCTGTTTTTCAGCATTTTGGCCGGGCAGCGCGCCAACAAGTTCGGCGTCCCCGCCTTGGGATTGTTTTTGGTAGTCGGGATGCTGGCCGGCACCGACGGCATCGGCGGGATCAACTTCGACAACCCCGGCATCGCCCAGTTGATCGGTGTGATCGCCCTGAACTTCATCCTGTTCTCCGGCGGGTTGGACACCTCGTGGCACACCGTACGCCCCGTGATCCGCCAAGGCCTCATGCTGTCGACCGTCGGCGTGCTGCTGACCGCCGTTCTGACCGGCCTGTTCGTCCACCGGATCGTCCCCGGTTTCTCCCTGTCCGAGAGTCTGCTGCTCGGCTCCATCGTTTCATCGACCGACGCCGCCGCCGTTTTCTCCATTTTGCGGTCGAAAAGTTTGAAACTGAAAAACCACCTGCGCCCCATACTCGAATTCGAAAGCGGAAGCAACGACCCGATGGCCTACCTGCTCACCATCATCTGTTTGGGGTTGGTGATGAATCCCGCCTCCTCGGTCGGAGGAGCCGTCGTCCGGTTCATCGTTCAGATCGCCGTCGGCGGCGGAGCCGGGATTGCATTCGGCCTCCTGATGGTCTGGATCGCCCGGCGCGTCAGATTGGGCTACACCGGACTCTACCCGATCATGATCATCGCCCTGATGTACATCGCCTACGCCGCCACCGACCGGATCGGCGGGAACGGTTTTCTGGCCGTTTACTTAGCCGCCCTGTGGTTCGGTAACCACAAGATACCCTACCGGGTCTCGCTCCTGAACTTTTTCGACGGATTCGCCTGGCTGATGCAGATCATCCTGTTCTTGACCTTGGGGCTGCTCGTCTACCCGAGCCGCATCGTCGGCATTATCGGAATCGGCCTGCTCGTATCGGTATTCATGATCCTCGTAGCCCGTCCCGTGAGCGTTTTCACCTCCCTGCTCTTTTTCAAGATGCCCCTCCGGAGCAAAACGTTTATTTCGTGGGTCGGACTGCGCGGCGCCGTACCGATCGTGTTCGCCACCTACCCGCTGATTGCCGGGATCGACCGGGCCGGCGTAATCTTCAACATCGTCTTTTTCATCTCCCTGACCTCCGTTTTGGTGCAAGGCACTACCCTGCCCCTGCTCGCCAAGTGGCTGAAAGTGTCCGAACCGGACCAGAAGATGATCAACTCCAAACCGGAGATCACCCCGGACGACATCTCCGACCTGTTCGAAGTCCGCATAGCCGACGGGAACGAATATGCCGGCCGTCCCGTCTCCGAGATCCCGTTTCCGGAGGGTGCACGGATTACCATGCTTCGCCGCGGCGACCGCCACATCATCGTTACCGGATCGACCCTGCTGGAATCCGGCGACCGCGTGATTATCGCCAGCCAGAACCGGGCCGACATCTCGCAGATCGGCGAACTGCTCACCTCGACCGGCAGCCCGGCAGCAGACTGACCGGCCGTCCCCCCGGCTCCGCATCTTTCTGCGGCTCCGGCTTGGGTTCGTTCAAAAAAATATTTATCTTTGTACCTGCTTTTGAAACGTAAAAAAAGACCCTGTTAAAACATGAAAAGAGTTTTAGTTGCGACAAGCGGCGGCGACTGCCCCGGCTTGAATGCCGTGATCCGCGGCGTGGTGAAACGCGCAGCGCAGGAAGGGGACTGGGAAGTGCTTGGGAGTATCCAGGCTTATAACGGTATCCTGTGGGAACCTACCGAAGTCAAAATTCTGGACGAAGCGGCCGTAGCCGGGATACACTACCGCGGCGGTACGATTATCGAGACCACCAACAAGGGAGGTCCTTTCGCATGGCCGGTGTACAACAAACACTTAGGGCAGTGGGAATACGTCGACCGTTCGGACGAAATGATCCGCAAATTGCAGTACATGGGCGTCGACGCCGTTATTTCGATCGGCGGCGACGGCTCGCAGCGGATCTCGCAGCAGCTCCAGAGCCAAGGGTTGGATATCGTCGGCGTGCCGAAGACGATCGACAACGACCTGTCGGCCACCGACTTTACGTTCGGTTTCCAGACCGCCGTCCAGATCGCCACCGACGCCGTGGACAAGTTGGTAACGACCGCAGCCTCGCACAACCGGACCTTCATCCTCGAAGTGATGGGACGGAACACCGGGTGGATCGCTCTGCATGCAGCGATTGCCGGCGGGGCGGACGTCTGCCTGATACCGGAAATTCCGTACGACATCAACTGCGTCCTCGAAAAGCTCAACAAACGGTATAACTCGAGGAACCGCGGTTCGGCCATTATCGTAGTGGCCGAAGGAGCCGTGCCGAAAGACGGGACGGTACACGCTGCCGCAGCCACCGAAGTCGGGTATGAAAACGTCAGACTCGGCGGTATCGCTTACGATTTGAGCCGGCAGCTCAAGGCGGCAGGATTCGAACCGGATATCCGGGAGACCGTGCTGGGACACATTCAGCGGGGAGGGGTGCCGATTGCCTACGACCGCGTGCTGGCTACCCAGTTCGGCGTCAAAGCATTCGAATACGTGTTGGAAGGGAAGTTCGGACACATGGTTTCGTACCGGCATCCGGACATTATCGCCGTACCGTTCCAGGAAGCTGTGGGGCAGTGCAAATATGTGCGGCCGGACAGCGACATCGTGAACACGGCGAGAGGGTGCGGAATCAGTTTCGGGGATTAATACCCGCTCCTCTTATTACCCCTGTACATCTACCGATTCAGGCCTGTTTTTCATAATGAAATGAAAAACAGGCCTTTTTCATCGGCAGGGAGGAGAGAGAAAATCAACCCCGTTTTTTGGTCATCCCCCGAAAAAATTCTACATTTGGATATGCTGAAAACAGACCGTTACTCTTTTTTGCTGCTCCTTTCGATCCTGCTCGCATTCGGCAGCCTGCAACCGAGCCGCGCCCAGCAGCAGATCGTCGAAACCGAAGCGCTTGGCCCCTTCACCACCCTGCTCTGCAACGGCCCGGTCAAAGTCGAACTGATTCCCGCCGACGAAAACCGCCTCCAGATCATGTCGTGGGGGATCGAAGCCAAAGGCATCAACTGGCACGTAAAAAACTACACCTTGGACATATCGACCCGAAAAGGGTTGGTCAACAAACGGGCCTTCGCCGACATTAAACTCTACTACAAAGAGTTGAACCGCATCGAGATCATTGGCGGCGAAGTGAAGACCACCGATCCGATCGTCGGTTCCAGCCTCTACCTGTCGGCCGAAAGCTCCGTCGGGCGGATGGAATTGGTCGTCGAGTGCAACGACATTACGATCCACACGAGCGGCGACAACACCGTTCAGGTGAGCGGGACGACCGAATACGCCAGCTACCGGTCCCGTTTGGGGAGCCGAATCGAATGCCTCGGTCTGTCGGCCGGGAGCGTAACCGCCTCCGCATCGGGCAAATCGGAGATTCAGTTGAAAGTCAGCGAACTGCTCGACGCCAAAGCCGTAACCGGCGCCAACATCTTTTTCAGCGGCGAGCCGGAGACCCTTCACATTCGCAAAGCGGCGATGGGCGGCGTCGAATGGATCGACGAACCGTAAACATTCTTCCACATGCTCGTCAAGACCTACAGCAGTACAGTGGAAGGGATCGACGCCCGAACCATCACCGTCGAAGTCAACCTCTCGCCGGGGATCCGGTTTTTGGTCGTCGGTTTGCCGGACAACGCCGTCCGGGAGAGCCAGCAGCGCATTACAGCCGCATTTGCCAACAACGGACTGAAGATGCCCGGAGCCAATATTCTGGTCAATATGGCCCCGGCCGACATGCGCAAAATCGGATCGCACTACGATCTGCCCATTGCCGTCGGCATACTGGCCGCCTCGAAACAGGTCTCCGAGTCGATGCTGGAACGGTACCTATTGGTCGGCGAACTCTCGTTAGACGGCACCCTGCTGCCCGTTCGGGGGGCGCTGCCCATCGCCGTGCAAGCGCGCAAAGAGGGCTTCGAGGGGATCATACTGCCGGAGGAGAATGCACGGGAAGCCGCAGTCGTCCAGCAGTTCAAAGTCTACGGCGTGCGGAATCTGGAACAAGCCGTCGAATTGTTGAACGGCCAGTCGGAGTTGCAGCCGACGACGATCGATACCCGGGCGGAATACTTCTCCCGGCTGAACGATTTTCCGATCGACTTTCGGGACGTCAAGGGGCAGAGCGAAGTGAAACGAGCCTTGGAGATCGCCGCAGCCGGCGGCCACAACGTGCTGATGATCGGCCCTCCGGGAGCAGGGAAAAGCATGCTGGCCAAGCGGATGCCCACCATCATGCCGCCGATGACCTTGGCCGAAGCCTTGGAAACCACCAAGATACACTCCGTGGCAGGAAAATTGGGGGCTGCACGGGCAGGAGGTCTGTTGACCGCCCGCCCGTTCCGGGCCCCCCACCACATCGCATCGGAGGTAGCTTTGGTAGGCGGCAGCGTACCGCCGCAGCCGGGCGAAATATCGCTGGCGCACAACGGCATTCTGTTTCTGGACGAACTGCCGGAGTTCAACCGGAAGACCTTGGAAGTGTTGCGGCAGCCGCTCGACGAGAAACGGATCACGATTTCCCGGGCAAAATACAGCATCGACTACCCCGCCCATTTCATGTTGATCGCCGCGATGAACCCCTGTCCGTGCGGTTACCAGACCCATCCGGAGAAGACCTGTACCTGTACGCCGGCGGCTCAGGCACGGTACCGGAACAAGATTTCCGGACCGTTGATGGACCGGATCGACCTGCACATCGAAGTCATTCCGGTGGACGTAGAGAGCATGACACAGCCCGTACGGGAGGGGGAGACGAGTGCACAGGTGCGGGCACGCGTAGTGGCGGCACGGGAGCGGCAGATTCGGCGGCTGCAACGGGACGGATACGCACAGACCCATTGCAACGCCATGCTGACACCGGAGCAGATGGAGCGGTACTGCCGCTTGGACGACGAAAGCATCGCCCTGATCCGGCAGGCCATGACCACGATGGGACTTTCCGGCCGGGCTTACGACCGGATTTTGAAAGTAGCCCGGACGATCGCCGATCTGGCAGGAGCCGAAAACATCGGCATCGACCACGTAGCCGAAGCGGTGCAATATCGGAGCTTGGACAGCAGCCAACCACAGACATACGATTGATTTGGAGCGTTTTACCCGCGAAAACACCCCCTTGCTCGAACCCGTCGTCGCATACATGGCCGGGATTCTGGCATTCAGTTCGGCCGATTACGGCGACAAGCGCAGCTACCTCGCCGCCGGCCTCATACTCGGCGGAGCGCTGGCCGTTATCTTTCTGTTACAGAGACTTCGCCCCGTCCGCCGGATCCTTTCCGGAAGAAGAATAGCGCTGTGGAGCCTGTTTTTTGTCGCCGGCACCGGTCTGACCGCCCTGCACCGGGTCGATCCGGCCCCCGCTCTCGAACACCACGGCGAACAGCTCACCTGCTTGGGACGGGTGGAGAGCATCCCGCAGCTGCGCGGACGGTGGGAGTGCAGCACGGCGACCCTCTTCTGCTATGCCGACAGCACCAACGGCAGTTGGATCCCTCTCGACCAGCTCAAAGTCAGACTGTACACCGACACCTCCGCCGGCAATCCCCGGTTGCGGATCGGCGATCTCGTCCGCATGGAACAAGGGCGGCTCTATGCCGTCGACTCGACCGGTTACGACCGCTACATGCGCCGCACGAGAGGCATTTCGGCCCGCTACTACGCGTGGCGCTTCGTCCGAATCGGCACCGACACCACCCTCCTCTTCCGCATCGAACAGATCCGCCACCGGTTGGGAGAGCGACTCCTGCACGCACCGGACACAGCCGCCGACGACGCCAGCCGGGTGATGCAGACCTTGACCACCGGCGACCCCTCCGGGATCGACCAGCCGCTGCGCGCACAATATGCGCGCAGCGGCGTGGCCCACCTGCTCGCCGTCTCCGGTCTGCACGTCGGCATCATTTTCTTGATACTCAATCTATTGTTCGGCTGGATACGTCTCTTCCGACGCGGGCCGGCCATCATGGGGACACTCGTCATCCTGTGCCTGTGCACCTACGCCCTGTTCACCGGCCTGTCGCCCTCGGTGGTTCGGGCCGTCGTCATGTTCTCGCTGCTGCAAACCGGCCTGATGCTGTCGCGCCACACGAACAGCCTCAACATCTTATGCGCCGCAGCATTCATTATTTCGATCTGGAATCCCTACTCCGTCTACCACATCGGATTCCAGCTGTCGTTCGCCGCCGTGGCCGGCATTCTGACCCTCTGCCCGCCGATCGCCCGGCTCTGGAGGCCCCGCTTCGCCGTGCTGCGCTGGCTCTGGTCGCTGACGCTGGTCGGATTAGCGGCACAGATCGGCACCTTTCCGCTCGTCCTGTACCACTTCGGACAACTCCAGTATGCCGGTCTGCTGCTCAATCCGTTGGTATGGTTCACCGTGCCGGTCCTGATCGGCGGCTCGCTGCTCTACTTAGCTGTCGGGTGGGAATGGATCTATGAGGGGACACACCGCGTCGCCGAGTGGCAGAACGCCGCTGTCGGCTGGACGGCCGAGCAAACATGGGCCACCCTCTCCGGGCTGACGCTGCCGGGATGGGCCTGCATCGCGATCTATGCCGGACTCATCGGCGGAATCGTATGGCTCAACCGGGTAAGCACGGCCAAGACTCGTTCCTGCTTTCAGCCCTCCGCCGTTTCGGAGGAGGCTCCGGCCTCGTTCCCCCGCGCCGCGAAATGAAGCGAGTCGCCCCACCGGTTGTCCAACGCCACGGCAAACCCCCGCAGATCCATATCCTCCATCGGTTTGTTGTCGTAGAGCCGATAATTCACCCGCTCCCCCTGCGGCGTCTGGTTGGGCATCATCACATTGGCCCCCGCCCCGATCCCCAATTCCCGTCCCCGCGGATGCAGCGCATGCAGAGCCGTCGTCGAGGCGATATTGATGTCCGGCATCAACAACCGGAGCAGTGCGACCATGCGCAGCGCCAACTGCAACCGTTCGGTCCGCAAAAAGGCCTCCGGCACCTCCGCCAACGGCGTCCCCGGAGCCTCGATATAAGGCCCCATGCCACACATGTCTATATCCAGCGCCTTGAAAAACAGCAGGTCGTCCGCCAAATGCTCCACCGTCTGGAACGGCAGTCCGATCATCACCCCCGTTCCGACCTGATACCCCTCCGCCCGCAGCCGGTGCAGACAGGCTAACCGTTCCGCATGGCTATGGTCCGCCGGGTGGAGCCGGGCATACAGTTCCGGCGACGACGACTCGATCCGCAGCAGGTAGCGGTGCGCCCCCGCCTCGAACCAGCGCCGGTAGGTCTCCTGCGACTGTTCGCCGAGCGACAAGGTGATACCCAACTCGCCGTTCGACAGCCGTTTGATCTGTCTTACGAGCCTTTCGACCCGTTCCGCGAAGGCCTCGTTCGTCTGCTCCCCCGCTTGGAGCACCACCGAGCCGTACCCCGCCCGCCACACTTGGTCCGCAGCCGTCAGCACCTCTTCGTCGGTGAGTTCATAGCGTTTCACCCGGTCGTTTCCGCAGCGAATGCCACAGTAAAGACAATCTTTCCGACACCGGTTCGACAGTTCGATCAACCCCCGCAGGTAGACCCGGTCGCCGACCGTCCGGTTCCGCACCTCGACCGCCGCCGCAAACAGCCCGCGATCGCTCTCCAAGTCGCCCAACGGTGCTCCCAAGCGGGCGACCAACTCCTCGCGCGTCATCATAAGACCACCTCCTCCACTGCACCCGCAATGGCCCGATTGTCTTCCAGCGCCTGTTGGAACATCCGGACCGCGAGGCTGTCCATCCCGACCGCCTCGCCCGACACATAGGCCGGCACGACATAATAGCGTCTCCGCCCCCCCTCCGTCGGACACCACACCCAGTGGGGCAGAATCTCCATCTTCGGCCGTTCCCCGAACGACAGCCGCAGCCGCACGCTCAGCCCTCCGTCCTGATAGCGATTCCGCTGGTTCGACACGAAATTACCTATCGACCATGCCACCAGCAGCGCCGTATCGACCGGTTGCGCCACATGCGGATGCGATCCGATCACCGCATCGACTCCCTGACGAAGGCACCATGCAGCCAATTCCCGCTGCGCCGGGTTCGGCACCTGCTGATACTCCTCGCCCCAATGGACGAACAGCACGATGTGCGTGGCCGAATCGTTCCGGGCTGCCCGTATCTCGTCCGCCATCCGAACCGTATCGATCCGGTGAACGACCGTTCCCTGCGGCACCGGCAGTCCGTTCGTGCCGTACGTCGCATTCAGCAACGCAACCCGGTAGCGCTCCTTTCGGAGGATCAACGGCCGGGCCGCCCGCATCGAGTCGATGTAGACCCCTCCGCAGAGCAGCCCCACCGAATCGACCGTCCGCACGGTAGTCCGAATCCCGTCTAACTCCCGGTCGCAACAGTGGTTGTTGGCCAAAACCGCGACATCCACACCGGACTCTTTCAGTGCCCCGGCCAGTGCGGTCGGCGAGGCAAACCGGGGATAACCGCTGTAGGGACCCTGCTCGGACAAGGTCGTCTCCAAATTGACCACCGCGAAATCGGCTGCCTCCCAGAAAGGCCGGATATACCGGAAACACGGGGTATAGTCATAGGTTCCGTCGGCCTGTCGAACCGCCTGCACTTGCGGCAGATGCTGCATCACATCGCCGGAAAAGACCAGCACTAACTCCTCCTGTCCCCGCACCGCCTGCACGACCGAATCCAGCACGCCGCTCTCCCGGCCGGAGAGCGGCGGCCTCTCCCGGCGCAGTCCGCAAGCCCAACAGCAGCACAAGGTCAATCCGATTACGGAAATTTTTACAACCATTTTCACTAAATTTGTATAAAGATACGTTTTTTTGCATTCCGCCATGCCGTTCTGCATCGATATACATACCCACCGGACGGAGCCGGAGTGCATCGGCATCCGGAACATCCGCTTGTCGGGGAGCGATCCGGTCTGGCCGGCCGGGGATTATTTTTCGGCAGGCATCCACCCGTGGGATGCAGCGGCGGCACAAGAGGAGTGGTTGGAGATTTTCACGCGGGACGACCTCCCGCGCCTGCTGGCCGTCGGCGAAACGGGACTCGACCTCCGGCCGGAATTCGCTCCGCAAGCTGTGCAAATGCGGTGGTTGGAACGGCAGATCGACCTCGCCAACCGGATCGGCAAACCGCTGATTATCCACAATGTACGGGCAACACCGGTATTGCAGCCCCTGCTGCGGGCAGAAGCGCTCGTCCCGGTGGTGCTGCACAGTTTCACGGGTGCACCGGAACAGGCACGGCAATGGGTCGACACGGTACCGGCGGTACGATTTTCGTTCGGGCCGTCCGTTCTGCGGTCACCGAAAACGCAGGCCGCCTTGCGGTGGATCGCCTCGGAACACCCCGACCGGCTGTTTTTAGAGACAGACGACACGCCGAACCTTTCGATCCGGACCCTGTACGCCTTCGCCGCCGACCGGACCGGCTGGGACGACACGCGGCTGAAAGAACGCATCGCACAGAACTTTAACGATTTATTTCCTAAAATTCTCCCCGCATGACGATAAACCCGCGCGCTTGGTGCGAACGAACGGAGCTGCTGCTCGGCCGTGAAAAAGCGGAAAAACTACGCCAATCCCATGTTTTGGTTGTCGGTTTGGGGGGGGTCGGAGCCTATGCCGCCGAGATGATCGCCCGGTCGGGCGTCGGACGGATGACCCTCGTCGATGCGGATACGGTGAGTGTCAGCAACATCAACCGGCAGCTCGTGGCCCTGCACTCCACCCTCGGCCGGCCCAAAGCGGAGATTCTGGCCGAACGCCTGCAAGATGTCAACCCGGAGTTGCAATTGACTGTTATCCAGCGGTATATCAAGGACGAAGCGACTGACTGGCTGTTGGATTTGGAGCCGCGTTACGATTTCGTTGTCGATGCGATCGACACGCTGGCACCGAAAGTCAACTTGATCAAAGGGTGTCTCGACCGCCGCATTCCGTTGGTCAGTTCGATGGGAGCCGGTGCAAAAACGGACCCGACTTTATTGGAAATCAAAGATATAGGAAAATCGCACCACTGTCCGCTGGCCCATATGCTGCGCAAAAGACTCCACAAACTCGGCATCCGTTCCGGTTTTCCGGTGGTCTTCTCGCCCGAACCGGTTCGCGACGGTTCGATGATCCTGTGCGAGGAGGCAAACAAAAAATCGAACGTCGGAACCATCTCTTATATGCCGGCTGTTTTCGGCTGCGCCTGCGCATCGGCCGCCATCCGGACCCTGTTGGACGAGATGGAGGCGTAACCCCCTCACAGACAGACCGATTCAATACCCCGCCTGCACCAAACAAGATTCGACCCAGCCGACCGACGTACAATCTTTCAGCACCACACGCTTGTCCGCATCCAACAGGTAAAGCGAGGGGATCGCCCGCAGGTCGTACAACTCCTCTCTCCGCATCGTTAAGGCGGCGTCATAGCCGTTGATCCACTCCGCCGGCACCTCGGCCCGGTGTTTGCGCCAAGCGGCCAAATCTTCGTCCGGATAGATTGCCACGATCTGCAATCGCCCGTTTTTCAGGCAGTTATCAATAACAGAGGAGGTCTTCAGCTGTTGCAACATCTCTTCGCAGGCATGACAGTCCGGGTTGTTGATGTAGACTAACGTAAAAGGGGCCTCGATGTCATACAGCCGTCCGGTCCGTCCATCGGCCAGCGTATAGACAAAATCGGCCGCCGGCCGCCCGACCCGATTTTTGCGGGCCATCTCCAACTGAAACTCAGGCCGTATTTTCTCGGCCGAGTCATAAAAGGGCGATGCGATAACCGCCTCCAACAAAGGGATATAGAATTCGTCGTTCCGAATCGGGGAGTTCGGGTCGGAGAAGGGCGGGATCAAAAAACCGGTCAACTGACGAAACGCCGCACTGTCTCCGGCATAGAAATGCACCAAGGTATCGAGCCAATGCCGGGCCGAATCGAGCGGTGCGGTCGTCGCCCGATTCACGAATGTACGGAATTTCGCCTCCCGTTCCCAGGCCGCTTCCGGTCTGGGAGCGGTCGCTCCCCCTCCGCACGCGACACCGAACAGCGAAATCCCTGCAACAAGGATCGTTCTAAGATTCATATCCACCTCCATTTTCAAGCCAAAGATACATATTCTGTAACGAAAACCGGCCCCACGTTATTTTCAGCACACCCACCCCGGTCAAACTCAGTATCGAATCCAAGCGGTTAAACCGTTCGTTATATCCAGTAAAAAACCCTCTCTCGATAGAAATATCAAGAGAGGGCCGAGAAAAACGGAGGCAATGACTACTCCCGGACACAGCGGACCGAGTTCCCGTAGCCGTTGACGTCGCCGCCCCAGCAGCGAACACCGCTCATGTAGCTGTAGAGGTCGTGCATCCGCGTTTCGTCCATCCGGGTCGTCGTCCAGAGCAAAGAGGCCCGGCCGGAATACTTGACAATACCGTCCGGCTCGCGAAAACCGGAATGAGGATACCAGCACGTCATCCCCGAAGTACCGAAACAGTAGAAATGATAGCCCGAATCCGGATGACTCGCTGTTTCTTTCTCCACCGCATTCGGAATACCACCTCCAAAGCCAGTGTTCGGCTCCAGCACAAAATTGTACCACGGACTTGCTTTCTCTTTCCCTCCGCGCGGCACCCGCCAACCTGCCGGGCAGGGGTCGAACAGCGTCTTCACCTCGTCCTGCCACAAGGCATCGTTGTTCGGAGAGGTCCAGTTTCGATTCGACGTTACGAGCACGAAATAGAACGTGCCGGGGTTGCGAATCGCAGAAAAAATGGTATTCCCCAAATCCATCGAATTTACCTTGCGAACCCCCAAATCGCCCTTGTCGGTATTCCCGGCTGCCGCACCGTCGATCGTATTGTAAGAGGTCCAAGCCGTAATCGAACGGGACTCCGTGTCGTTGTTGTAAGCCGGCACATAGAAAGTCGCTCCGTTCCCGCTCCCATTCAAGCCGTCTCGGCTCCCCACGAACGGATCCTTCCGGCCCCACTGATACAGAAGCCCGTACGAAGCAACCCCCGGCGAAGCCGACATCGCCCCTAAGTTCCGGTCCATAATCGGATGTTTCACACCCCCCGAAATCGACTCCGTCCCCGGATCGTTGTTCAGCCACCCCGTATAGGTATGCACCGCAGCCTTTCCGTCGTTCCCCGTACCAGCCACCGAAGAACCCGGAACGGTGCCCGGTTCGCGCGAACTGTTCGCATCCCCCGGCTGGTAAGAGGTTACCCACAAATGCCACGTCCAAACCGTCTGATTATCCCAATTCGCCCCGGCAGCCGTTTTCGCCCGCCGCAAACGGATGATGCAGTTCCCCGCCGCATGGCCATTGGCACGAACCCGAATGACATCCCGGCGATTCGTAATAATCGGATTTTCAATGATAACCAACGGCTTCACCCCATTGACAGCCGTGCCGTCCGCCCCCGAAGCATTCGTATCCTGCCAAGCGATTTCAGCAATCCACACCCGTTTGTCCGCCATCTCCGGCAAAGAGTCCGCCGGGTTGTAAACCGGAGCCGTAACCACCCACGAAGCCGTCGACGGGCCGTTGTAATTCTCCTGCGCCTCCGTACCACCTTGGTACGCAGTCCCGCTGGTCAACCCGTACAGCGCAGCCATCGCCGGCGTATAAATCTCATTGGCCCGTTTCACCGGAATGTAGGTCGGAGTCGTCGTCCCCGGCACGATCATATAGCAGTTGGCCAACGGAGCATCCTGCACCGTAATCTCCACCCGCTCGTCCCCCGCCACCTCGAAGTCGTTGACCGTGCAGGTGATCGTGTAGATCTTGTTCCGCTCTATGTTGAAATTGTCGGTCATGTTCGACCCTAAATAGACCTTCATCGTAGCCAATTTTTTCTGCCCCAGCGCGACCCGTTCGGCCTGGATCTCGACATAGGTGCAGAAATCGCCCAACGCACCCGGCACCTTTTTCAACCGGTCGCTGTTCGTGATCGTCCCGCGCACGTTGTCCGGAACGAACCAGTTCTGCTGCGCCGTAACTCCGGCCGTCGCCGCAACATTCTCGAAATTGGCCGCCACAGCCTCCGGATAGGTCGCCGTCCCCGCAGCCGGCAAGGCAAAATAGATATTTTTCGGTCGGTTGACCAACCGAACCGACGTAATGGTGTACTTTTCAGCCGCCGTGGTATTCGCTCCGAGTTTGGCTGTAAAGAGGATCTGAGCCACCACGCGCTTCAGTTTGATCCCCGTACGGGTGAAGAACTTGCCGTTGGAGTAGATGTCGGCCGTAACCTCGTCGCTGCACAGCGGGATTCCGGCCGCCGTCGTCATGTTCGGCGCTGTGTCCAACGTCCCGGCCAACGTCCGGAAATCGTCAATGGTTTTTCCGGCCAAGGCGGTCGAAAAATCGGTCGTGTTGTGCATCGCCGCCACCACATAGAGGCGCTGGCTCTTGCCGCCCCGCAAAACCGGAGTCAGGTTGGCCCCGACCGCCAAAGTAGGCGTCTTGTGAGCCGTTACGAAATTCCCGGCCGCGTCGAACTGGATCACCCACACGTTGGTCAACGCAACGGAAGCCTTCGTCGCCTCCGGATCGACCGCTGCGGACGAGAAGACCACCTTCATCGCCTCGCTCTCATACACTTTGGTCGCTTCGCCTCCCTCGACAGCCGAAGCCGCCTCTTCGACCGTAAAGCCCAATTCAACCTGAACCGGATCGCCTGTGCCTCCGAATCCTTCGTCGATTCTTTTCGTGCAGGATGCCAGCAGAAGGGCTGCCGAACATAATGCAATCTGTTTTTTCATATCTATTTTCAGTTTGTTTCTCAGATCATTCGTAGTTATTCTTTCACACACCGGACGGCATACCCGTTCGCCCGTCCCGCCGCTGCAGGCAGCAGCACCGGATTTTCGATGCTCCAGGCCGTCGACGAAGTTCCGCTCACCGTGGTCGACCAGTGGCCGCCCCGCACCGCTCCGTCGGTAACGGCTCCGGTGGTCGCCGAGCGGTAGCCCTGAGCCGGATACCAGGCCGGACCCGCCAGCACGATATTCCAGAGCTGCACACCGGTATTGCCCGCTCCATGCGTCGCCTCCCAGAGGGCATTGGCCGTCGTTACATTCTCCCATACCGCCCGCCGCGGTACACGCCATCCCACCGGACACGGGTCGAAAAGGCTCTTCTCCCCGTCCTGCCACAGCGCATCGTCCCGTGCCGTCCAGTCCTGGTCCGCACCGTTCACATAGAAGGTCATCGGATTCACAATCGCGTTGTAGACATTGATCACCCCCGAACCGGCCGCCACTTTCGGCAGATCGGCCTCAGTCGCCACCCGGAAACCCTCCCCGTCGGGAATATACCACGGACGTGTCGCCGTTCCGCTGCCGGCAGCGCCGATGAACGGGTCTTTGCGCCCCCACTGGTAGAGAAGCCCCCAGCAATCGCTCCCGTACGGCCCGGAGAGGGCGCCCAAATTCCGATCCATGATGTATTTGTCGTTGTTCCGCATCCAACCGGTGTACTGGTGCACCTCGCCGACCGGCAGATCGCCGGCATAGTCCGTTACCGGATCATAATCGGTAATCCAGAGGTGCCAGCTCCAGACAATCGTTTCGTCGCTCCGGCGGCGCAACCCGATCACACAGTTCCCGGCCTCCCCGGTCGGTCGCAAAACGATCTCGTCGCCCCGTGTCTGAACCGTTCCCTGCGTTATCTCGACCAATTTCGCCCCCTTGTCCTGCCACAGCACCACCGCATCCCACTGACGTTCGGCATCGGCGACGGCCGGCAGCGAGTCGCGCTGCCGGTATCCGGCGACGCTCAGCAGCCCGTACCGGTCGCAGAAAGCATTGCGATAGATTTCGTTCACCCGCAGCACGGGAATACGCACCTCCCGGTCGGTGGCTGCCGGATGGACCAAATAACAGTTCGAGAAACGGCTTCCTCCCATCTCCGCCTCTCCGGTCTCGGTCTCCAAAGCCTCATCCTCTACGCCCAGTTCACCGCCGCCGTCGAGTACCGCAATCCGCATATCGACCACATTGGCCCCTTTGATCACCGCTTCGATCCGGTAGATCGTATTCCGTTTCAGGTTGTAGTCTTTGACCGGGTCGGCCCCAAGATAGAGACGGTAGGACAACTCCAGCGTCTGGCCCTCTTTCGTGTAATCGCCAACCAATTCTATGCAGGTAGCCTTGTCCCCTCCGGAAGCCAGTGCAACGGCGGTCTTTTGCGAGGCAATCTCGGCCGTCCCCGTTCCGCGTCTGTTTTCCGGCACATACCAGGTCTGCGTTCCGGGCTGTTCCGCCGTCGGTTGCACCGCGACATTCACGACCGGATAATCGCCGAAAGCGGCTGAAACGGCCGGATAACCCTCCCCGGCTTCGGCATACGACATCACTTGCGGCACGTTCCGCAGTTGGACGGTCTTGAGGGTGAAAGCGACATGCCGGTCGGCCGCATCGGGAATATCGACCCAGTAGCTCAGTTCGATTTTGGCCACGGCCCGCTTCATGACCACCGAGGCTTGCGTTCGGCCGGCTACCACATCGCCTCGATACTCGCCGTACATCACCACGGCATCGCCGGCGGTCAGAGCCGCCTCGTCCGCCACCTCTCGGGTCAACGCCCGGCACTGCGCCAAGGTCCCGGAAAAGGTGCTGAACGGCGCCGCGTTGTCCACATTGGCGACGAAAACGACCGTCTGATCCGATCCGGAGGTCAAGTCGATCGCCAGTTTGTTGTCGGCCACGACCCCGGACTTATAGACATACTTCACGAAATTTCCTGCCGCATCGAACTGAAGAACAGCTACATTCGCCATCGTATTTTCCTGTACGGCGGTCAATTTCGTCTGCTTCCTATCGAACGATCCGGGGTTCAGCTCGAAAACGGTCCGGCCCTCTCCGCAGCCTCCCAACCCGTCGTTCCGTGTGCAGGATACTCCCCACACACCGGCAGTCAACAAGAGTAAAATGATCTTTTTCATACCCTGATTCTATCTCGAACTTTTAGAAAAATCCCTGGCCTCTGTTTTGCGGCTAAAAAGGAGCGACGCCTTCGTCCCCCAAACCGGTGCTCCACTCCGCTTCCGTCCATTCGGCCAGTACGATGGCGTTCGACGGATCGCCTCCGACCTCCAGATCGGTCATCGCGTTGCGCGTCCACGGCAGCAGCTCGAACAGGGTCAGCACGGCGCCGCCGTCCTTCACCGTTACATTGAACAGATAACGGTTACCGGGCACGAGCTGACGGCTGCTGACCGTCGCCGTATAAGTTTTGTAGAGGGCGTCGTTGATCAAGAGATGAAAGGTCAGTTTGAGATCGTCGTCCGGCGAAACATTCGCTTCGCGAGGCAGTACCGTGTCCAATGCGGCGGTCGTGTATGCGTCGACCTGCGTAAAACGGGAGCCGGGCAGTTCGGAAACACCGCTGTAGGCGGTACCGGCTACGGCCACATCGCCGCCCAAGGTATAAACGGCCGGAGAGGCGGCTAACTTTTCGATCCGCACGCCGGCTTCCTGCATCGCCACCGAAAATACGGTGTTGGCATCGGCTTTCCGGGTTACGGTAAAGTGCAATTGGGATCCCTTGTGGGTAAAGAGAAGATCGACGTTGGTCCGACGACCGGCCAAACGTTTCGTAACGGCTGCCGTGGCGATAAAATCGGTCCCGTGAGCCACGGAAAGGGTGGGCCGCGCTGTCATCGCTACAGCCGGGGCATAGGCGTAAAAATCATAATCGCCACCGCCCAACTCCATGGGTGTGCCGTTGGGGTCGGTTACGACACCGGCCGCATCGGTCTCGCAGGGCAAAAACGAGCCGTCGCTGAGAATACGATAGGTTTTCTCGGTAACATAACGGTCCACAACTGGATTCGGAACCGCCGCCGCACGCTTGTATGCAAAAACGCGTACGGTCGTACCTTGAGGGAGATTGATGTCTGTTTTGGTCGCTGTCGGTTGCAGTTCCCATCCGGTGGCCGAGAAGTCCACGGAACAGGTTTGCCCGTCCGTTTCGCTCCGGTCGAACGACAACTCGCGCTGGCAGCTCCAAATGCCGAACATGCCGCCGATCGACAGCATTACAGCAAAGAAACGCTTCATATTGCCTGTGCTATTTTACGATTTCATGCACCGAAAACTTGCCGAAGGAAGACGCGTTCCCGGTACACCTGCTTATTGGGTGGTATATAGTGAAAGTCTTGCGTTATGCGTCAACCGTGCGCTGAAGGAAAACGCCCGTCCGACGAACCGCAGACTTCGATTTGTCAAATTTTAATGTGTGTGTAAAAAACGGTTTCTCTCTGCAAACCCTACTGCACAAATGTAATAAAAAACCGGGGTGATTGTTCAATCGCATGTCCGTTTCCGTCCCGATCAAGCCCTCACCCCCGATTTTCGTCTGAAAAACTAAACTGCACATGCCCCCTCTCTACAAAACCCCCTCTCCTCGCTATTGCAGTTCGATGTCTCCACCGTCCACTTCGTTCCAATCGGTAACCTGACCCGTAAAGGTAACTTCCGATTTGCCGAGTTTCAAGGTGTACTTGTAGTTCTTGCCTGCCTCCAAACCGTTGGCCAAGGCAGCATCCCCCGTCAGCGTATCCGTGGTTTTGATCGTTGCGGCATAGGTCTGGGCGCTGGTACCGTCATGGTAGACGATTTCGACGGTAATCCCGTCGGTTTTCAACCCGGCATCCGTCGACGGTGCCACGTAACCGATCGCTTCAACGAATGCACCGGAACCTGCATCAGGCTTGTCGGTGCCCTTCAGCGACATTTTGGTCGAAGCGTTGAGCACCCCGTCGCCCGACGGCGTACCGGTCAACAAATCCAGTTTGTAGGTTTTGTAAAACCCGGTCGAAGCCCCGTAAACGCTGATCGAAACGATACCGGTCCCCGTACCGCCCTCCTGCATGGAGATGCCGTCGCTGGAAACATCCCCGTCGCCGACAATCGCAAAGGTCAATTTGGCCACCTTGTAATTGAAGGCCAATTCCTGCGATACGATCGGATTCGGACGTGCGATATCCTCTAACTTAGCCCACGCAAAAGCGTAGTCGGGAGCGGCTGTTTGATCGGCCAAATCCTGTGTCAAAGCATAGTTGGACACAGCGGTCGAGCTGTAAGGGAAATAGCTGGCAAACGAGAGGTTGCTGTTGGGCGTGCCGCTCGCCGGCCAAAAGAGCTGCGGCGACGATGCGTTTTCCTTGAATACCGACACGGCTGAGTTCCATGTGTATTCCAAGTTGTTGGCATTGCTCCACAAAGCAGCCGGTGCGGTTGCCGCCGTAGCCGGAACGGTTGCCGCTTTGAAAGCGTAGACCCCCAAGTGGGTATCCGTCGGCAAAGCACTCGTCGCCTTAGACGGAGTCAACTCGACATTGGTAACAGCACCGAAAGCGATCGGTGCGGTCGCGTCCGGCATAACCGGCACAACCAGTTGTTCGAGCGGCCTTTTGTTGCAACCGACCGCCACAAGAGCCATGACAGCCAGTATTGAAACTTTATTCATTATTCGCGTTGTTCAGTTTGCGTAACTGAGTTTTACCGGTCTGCCAAGAGGCCGCAGGCCACAGCCAACGGCCCCTTTCGACAAACTCGGTTATTTTTTTGCAGGACAGATTACTCTGCCGGGATTTCAGTCGAGCTGTTGTCTACCAAGCCCCAGTCTTCGATCGTCCCGGTAAATTCAACCGCGGTTTTCTTGATCGTAATCTTGAACTTGTATTCTTTACCAGCCTCAATCTTGTCAAGATAGTTCGTACCGCCACTGACATTTTCACCCGTAGAGGATTTATCCAACTTAGCCGTGAAAACCTGCGCAGTGCTACCAGCCCCTAAGGTAAAACGAATCTGGGCATTTTCAATACCCGTAGTCGGAATCAGATAGCCCGTTACAGCCGAAGTGGTGGTCGGACCGCTCGTCGTTTTGGTCAAGTTCTGGAATTTATAGCTTTTAGCCGTGGTACTCGTACCCGTACCGTCCAAGTTAGTTCCAGTAGCCGTAACTACCGTTGCAGGATCATCGGATGCTTTGGTCAAGTCGAACGTGAACCCTTGGGTCAAACCAGTGTTTGCAAACAATTCGATAGAGTTAATCTCCGTTACCGAACCAGCCGTTTCATCCATTGAGATATCCAAGCTCAACTTGGCTACCGCATGTTTGAATTCCAATTTCACGGCAGGCGTGGTTCCGCCATTCGTAGCCGCTTTATCCTCCGTACTGTAGTAGGCATACATGATCGGCCCCGGATAAGCTACTCCTGTGGTAGGAACCCAATTACCCGATGAAGCAGGTGTTTCCGTAAACAAACTTGTTTGGTTGCACCAACTAGTAGTCGATTCAGTAAAAGTATAGCTTGAACTTACTTCTTTCCCACCTTGTTCCTGGGTCGGATAGAAAGCGTAGTAGTTATACCCTTGCCCACCCGGCAGATAGTAGATGGTTTCGTCAGTTGTATTCGGTGTGAAAGTAGCCAGATACGGAACAGGGTCGCTATCACCAGCTACCGAAGTTACTTTGTATTTTTTCTTTTTGTATTGAAGAGCAGCATTGGTCGGGAATGCATCACTTTCACTGAGTTTTTTCCCGTTGAGCACAGCATATACCCCAATTACATCATCCTCTTGAAAAATTGTCCCTTGAGGATTGGACGGGTTAGTCGTTACTTTCGACGGAGTAATAGCAGTCCCTTCGCTGGAGAAACGAACGGCGTTCGGCTCCAAGCCCGGTTCCTTGATCGTCTCGATCGGTCGTTTGGAACAGCTGACTGCTGCCAGTGCTGCAGCGGCCAAAAGAAGTGTCTTTTTCATAGCTTTTGTTTGGTTGTTTTGTTTGTTAATCTTTTTCTTTCCAAATGCTCCGGAAAATTCCGGAATCTGTTGCTTGTGCTTTTTTTGGTTTGTATGTTGGTTTTGTTTAAGGGCTTTTTTATCTGTAACGGCCCAATGGCCATAACAATCTCCTCGCCTACTCGGCTAAAATGGTGGGCACGCCTCCCGCTGCAACCCAATCTTCGATCGTCCCGCCAAGCGAAACTTCGGGTGTGGTGCCGGTAATTTCGACTTGGTAGGTGTACATCTTTCCTGCGTCAAACGAAACTTTCCCGTCGTCTCCGGCCGGTATCCGACACAAAAATGTCCGCTCCTGACCCGACGACGATACATCACCCCCGCCGCTGAACGTCAACCGAATCACCGGATTGGTCGTACTCCCCGGCACAATATACCCTTCGGTCTTCCCCGTCGTCCAATTCCCGCCGGCTGCCGCACCAGTCGCCGCCGGCACACTGAAAGTGTAAGGCGTCTCTTTCACTGCCGGTGCCTCCCGGCCGCCATTGGTCGCAACTTTATAGTATTCGCCATGCCGCAAATCAATCACGCATTCGCGATACAATCCGTTATCTGCGTAAAACTCAATCTTCGACAAGTCTGCTCCCTCCAACGATGCCCGATCGTACTTCAAATCCAAAACGATCTTCGACAAAACGTTCTGAAACACAAGGGTTACAACGCCATCTCCGGTCCCCTTCGCCTTGGCATTGTTGGAATAGATATAAGGCACCACAACCGTCCCCCCGCTGCCGCTTTCATCTCCCTGCCGGCTAATGTCGCCCAAGTCGATCTCGTAGGTGTTCTGATCCACCACGGCATATTTCGGCCCCGGTCCCATAGCGGGATAAACGGCGTAAAAATCCAACTTGGTGCTGGTCCCGGAGTATTTGATCTTGTCTTCTTCGGTTTTGGCGCTGAAGTGGTTGTTATTATCGGCCACATACCGCATATCTTTATGCCCTTTCCCGCTCGATGCATTGGGGTCGTAGTCGCCGTGAATCGGATTGCCGGCCAACGGTGCAAAGACGGCAATTTCGTCCTGTTCGTCGAAATCGGTTCCGCTAACCTTGGTTACAGGGTCTTTCCCGGAGGACTGGTAAGCGGCGAATCGCACGGCGGTGTCGTCGTTGCTCTTTTTATCCAATTCGCATCCTGTCAGCACCATCGAGGACAGGAATAACATGAGAATCGTTCGTTGCTTCATCATTTTCAATTTTCCTGTTCGCCTATAATCGGAGGCTGCGTGGTGTCGTTCCCCTCTTCCCATGGCAATATCGATGCCTCTCCATCACCGGCGATCTCGGCCTCTCCTCCGCCTTTCAAGGTTACGTTATAGATATACTGTTTTCCTGCCTCGAAGCCGTCTTCAATATCTTTCGGTTTCGCTACATAAGTGTGTACCGGGGTTACCACTGCGATAACCAGCCCGGTCGCAGCTTTTCCCCCACCCGACAGAACCGTCCCTTTGGTCGTGGAAACGCCTGCTTTCAATGCAACCGTCCCCTCTCCGTCAGCAGCGGCCGTCGCACTGACCGTCCCGTCCGCGACAGAAAACACGCCCGATGTCTGCACCCCCGTCCCGCTCAACGTAACGGCGGTAATATGGGCCACATCTTCGTCGGGCATCGTGGTCTGGTCGTATTGCAAATTCACAACGACTTGCGCCAAAGCATACCGAAATTCCAACTGAATAAAATCGGCGGTCCGTGTCTTTTCGGTCGCATTGTCGGAGTACAAAATCACTCCTTTCTGTCCCGCACGCTGGTCTGCCAACTCCAAGGCCAGCGTCCCGTTTGCGGCCATCTCTTCCGAATAAGGGTAATATCCCTTAAAAGTCATGGTTTTCGCATCATCGGCCGGAAAGCAAATCGGTGTTTTCCCTCCGTCGACGGCCAACTGCCCCTGCGAACTCCCCCCGAGCGCCACATACGGCACATTTCCCCAAACATCTTCCCCCTCTCCGAAGATCGATCCCGACGACGGATAGGCATACAGCCCGACCCGATCCCCTGCATCGAAATTCTCGCCCGTAACTTTCGTTTCAGCCGATGCCGCCTCCGAATCGGACAAAGCCACACAGCTGAACTGTACAGGATACTTTTCGTTTTCCAGCCGTTCGACAGTCTGTTTGCTGCATCCCCACAACCCCATCGCCACGCTGCAAACCGCTCCGACAACGGCGTATGATATATGTCTTTTCATAATCATCATAGAAAGTCCTTGTGTACGCTGCTACAAAACCTTTCCTTTCTTACTATAAACCGCCCCCAATTTTTATCACCTCTCAGCTCTCTACCCTACACCCCCTCCAAATTCTCCTCGGTTCCGGTGGTCCACGTGATCACGATCGTTACCATCCCGGCATTCACCCGCACATCCAAATTCCCCTCTACCTGAACCTGCGAACCGCCCGCCGAACTCCCTTTCTTCATCTGGTCCGTAATGTCTTCCACCATCGAAACCGTCCGTCCCGACACCGTTTCAAACTGCAAGTAGAGATTATTCCGCAAAGCGTCCTCTATCTCCGCCTCATTGCCGAAGATCAGCATCGTTCCCTCCAACACCGCGGTTCCGTCGCTCGCATAAGTCAGCGCCAACGGCGAGATCGCCTGACAACCGCCCATTATCTCTCCCGATGTCAAGTCGATTCTGGAGGCAATCCCTCCCAAAGCCGCCGCCACCGACCGAATTTCACTGCCTATCCCCGTTACGGTAAATTTCAAGTGCACGGTCTTCATCCGTCTGGCCATCGGCACCAGAAAGATCGATACATCTGCCGTATCCGATTCGAACGTAATCGGATCGCCGACTTTCATCTCCGGAAGAGAGCCCGAAAAGATCCATCCCGGCTGGCAAACCACCTCGTTCCGGTCGTCCGCTTTGGAGAACATATCCGTCAGAAAAGGCGCCGATGTCGGCTTGGCCACCAGCTGTGCGGTTTCGAACTTGTCCGCATTCTGCACCTCGACATTATCGTTCACGTTGACTACGATCGCCCTGTAGACCCCCACATTCAAGAGCACTTTTTCATTCCGCAGCAGCCCTTCTTGCGGGATATCGTACTGTGCCCGCAGGGTTCCATCCTCTTGGAACAGGAACATTTTCAAGCGGCTCGGAGTCTGCTCCTGGTCTGCCTCGGCCACTCCATTCCAGTCCAATCTCACTTCGATCGGCAGCTGTTTGATCCGGGTATAAGGCCGTTTGTTGCATCCGCTGAAAGCCAGCCCCGCCACGACAACCGACATGATCCCCAGCCATGCCGACACACAACCATATATCGATCGGTTTTTCATCGTTGAATCTATCTTTCGTGCGTTAAAACGAACGCATTCCGTCCGTTATTGCGTTTCGTTTCCGTTTATTCGTTCTATTTATGTCCGATTCGGAAGACGACTGTCGCATTGACTTTCGTCGGCCCGATCCATGCTTTGGTTTTATACTCCTGCCACAAGTTTTTCTGCACGACATCGTTCCACTTGTAGACATCCATCTTGTTCCTCAGGTACCCCACCCCGATTCCGAACTCGAACGCCCACCGTCTCCCGACCGGCAGATAATATCCGTAACTGATCCCCCCGCCGATCGAAGTCCCCTGACGCCCTTTTTCGTTCAATTTGATATCGAAATCGGCATATTGTCCGTAGATCCCGATCACGTGCCCCGCCACCGACCGGTCGTCGTTGAACCAGTATCTGAACTGCGGTCCCCCGCCTGCGACATAAATCCCCTTGTCTCCCGTATCCGTTGTCTTATTCCAATAGGTAACCGCCCCTTCCAACAGAATCGAGAAGTGGCCGCCGATATGGAACTCGATCCCCCCGTTCGGCGCAAACATGAGCCAATACAGCGCATTGGTCCTGAGCGAGACCACTTGGTTGATCGGTCCGGTATATTTCTCCCTGCTGTAATACCCCGCGTAGTTGTTTTTCGTCCGCTGCTGTTGTGCATGCTGCCGTGTCCGCGACTGCGGATTCCACACCGGATAGGGATTGGTCAGAATCGCCGCCAGCTGCCGCTCTTTCTGGGCATCCGAAATCGTATCCGACAGCAACTCCGTCAACTCCGAGGTTACCGCCACCCGAGCCTCCTGCCGCACCGTGCTGGCATCATATCCCCCCGCAACGCCCGTATAGACGGTAAATTCGACCTGCCGCAATTTGTTATACGCATCTTCCGCCAACCACACATCGTCCGGCTCCTCTTGGTCGTCATCCGCCGAAGCGATGTACGACAAGATCGCTATTCCCCGCCCCACTTCATTGTGCTCCAAGGTCCGAACCACATAATCTTTCACCCCCGCCAACCGGGCTTCGGCCAGCTCTCTGCTCCCCACCCGGCTGTCCGAGCGCGAAGTATAAGCAGTCAACACCACCGAGTCGATCCGCACGCCGTCGAGCATCGCCACCCGCCGCACCACCGAGTCGAACTGCTGCCGCTGGATCAGGTTCGAGCCGAACTGGAAAACGAGGTCGCTGCTTCCCATCACGAAGTCGAACTTGAGTTTTTTGGGATGCGTGAGATCGACCGTCGTTACCCCGCCGCCATAGTAAGCGTCGCTTTCCGCCGCCCGCAGGCTCGGAGCGCAAAGCCCGACAGACCACGCCGCGACCGCCACCGCAATCGAGCGTTTCAGATTGTACGTTATTTCGGATCGGTGCATATACTAATTTTCCTGAGCGACGGAATGGTTATTCTTCGTCTGGTTATTTCGAGTCTCTCCGGCGGCAGTCGCCCCGGACATTTTTCTGAGTCCTCCGACCCCCCGGAGTTTCAGATAGCGATACATGCTGCGTTCGTTGCACCGCACGATATCGCAAATATCCCGTACCGTAAAGTCGCCCTGGCAGTACATCCTCACTGCCAGATCGAGCTGTTCGGCATCTATTTTAATCGATCCTTTCGGCCGTCCGCCCTGCACCGTTTCGTCCCGGTCGCCCGGCATCTCCTCCTCCGGTCCGCCGCACAGCAGCGGTGCGAACCGGCACATATGCAGCATGAAGCGCTCCACCTCTTTCATCTGCAAGACGTTCTGCGAATCTCCCAGCCACCGTTCGTCCAACGACTTCAGAAAGAACCGTTTGCGTGCACACATCAACAGGATCTCCAAGAGATCCTCGACCCGCCGGCAAATTTCGCTCAACGAGCAGACCACCAGCTCGTCTCCCTCTTTCAAGAGTCTGGCGACATCCATGAATTTCTCCCGGACCGTCGCCCGCCCGTTGACAATATCGATTTCATCGACTCCATAGCGCTTCAATCGAGCGATTTTTTCCCTCACCCGATCAGCGCTATCCACCATTATGACAAATCCTCTGACCACGTATTCAATACTGTCTGCCGCCCCATTCACCCCACACCCAACGCTCACTCGCTGAGAATCTGCGACTTAACCATAATACTTGACCGCTGCCTGCCCCATCCGCAGCGGTTGTACACCTATATTCTGACAGCAAAAGTAGAAAATAATTTCCAATCACAAACTTTTTAGGTCGCTTTTTTTACTTGGAAGCCATAGCCGACAGAGCCTTGCCGCATCCCGGACGGGTCGGTCGGGGCAAGGGAGATATGACAAAAAGCCGGTGCTGTGCCCGGTTCCGGTATGCCAAAAAGGCGGGATGCGGGGCCGGCATTCTTTAACATCCTGTTATCATGCAAATTACAACTAAAACAAAAGGTCTGGCATCGGCTTGCGCCGATCCGAACGAACGACAGCCATCGCGCCGAAAAAAGGGGTGGCAGTCCGGAAGAAAATTCTATCTTTGTCCGCCAGCTAAACCAGCTAAATCAGAAAATCGCTATGAAACACCACTCGATTATACTCGGAATCGCTGTCGCGCTCTGCACGACAGCTTGCGACAAGGACCTGGGGGCGAAAAAACCGGGCCGCTCCAAATACATCTCCCGCATCGTATCCTACCGACCCGCCCCCGGACAATTCATCAACACGGCGTTAGGCAGTCCGGAGGCGGCGCAGGGGATCGTCGGGGGCAGGAGCGGGTGCCTGTCGTTAGGCGGTTTCGGCGGGTATGTCGTTTTCGAGTTCGACCACGAGGTCGAAAACATCGCAGGCACCGACTTCGTCATCTTCGGCAATGCGTTTTCGGGGAGTTCGGAGCCGGGTATCGTCGAGGTCAGCGCCGACGGGGAACATTGGTACCGGTTGGCCGGTTCTGCCGATGAGGAGGCGGAGACGGTCCACCGCTACACGATCCGGTACGAGCGCCCCACACAGACTGCAACGACGGAGGCCGTCGACTGGAGCGACAATTCGGGAGCGACCGGCCGGCTCGACATCATATCGTACCACGGGCAGAGCTACTGGCCGGCATTTCTGTCGGACAATCCGGAGAGTTTGACCTTTTCGGGGGTCAGGCTGCCGGGAAACGTTTCGTGGAACGAAAAGTCGAAACAATATGTTTTCTCGGCTTTCGAATGGGGTTATGCGGACAACTGGTCGGCCGACTACCCCGAAATCGCGGGAAACGATCCGGATACCCGGAACAGCAACAAATTCGACCTCGACTGGGCGGTCGACGAAGCCGGAAACCGGGTGGAATTGAAGGCGATACGCCAAGTCAAGGTCTACACGGCGCTCAACCAGACGGCAGGCAGTTTGGGCGAGACGTCGACCGAGGTGTGCGGAGCGCTCTCGCTCTCGGCCGGCCGGTAATCCTCTTTTTCGTTCAATAATTTCCGACTCGGAGCGTCCGACCGGCAGCTGCGTCCAAGGTTGCCGCTGCCGGTCAAGGCCTTTGCCTGCCGCCTCTACGCATCGATCACCCCCGAACCGATCAACTCGCCATCCGGCGCATACCACGCCGCAAACTGCCCCGCCGTAATCCCCCGCTGCGGCTCCTCAAAATCGATCATCCCCCACCCGTCTTCACCGATCCGCAGCACCGCCCGTTGCAGCGGCTGCCGATACCGGATCCGCACCCAATATTCGCGCGGTTCATCGGCCGGCCCCATCGTCAGGTCAGGCCGCACCCAGTGCATCTCCTCCGGCCGAATCCTCAACCCCCGGCGATAGAGTCCCGGATGGTCTCCCCCCATCCCGACATAGACCGCATTGGCCCCGACATCCGTCGCCAGCACGAACAACGGCTCCGGCTTCCCCCCCACCTGCAACCCCTTGCGCTGCCCGATCGTGTAGAAATGCGCCCCGTTGTGCTCCCCCACCTTCACCCCGTCCGTTTCCCCGTATATATAAGGTGCATACCGGTCGTGGTCCGGATCGGCATAGCCCCTCCAGTCCGCCGGGATTTCGAGGATGGCCCCTCCCGGGCGGACCGACAGTTTCTGCTGCAAAAAGAGCGGCAAATCGACCTTCCCCACAAAACAGATTCCCTGCGAATCTTTCCGTTCCGCCGTGGCCAACCCCAGCTCGGCCGCAATGCGCCGCACCTCCGGTTTTTCGAGGTCGCCGATCGGGAACAACGTCTTGGAGAGCTGCTCCTGGTCGAGCTGACAAAGGAAATAGCTCTGGTCCTTGTTCCGGTCGTCGCCCGCCAGCAGCCGGCAGTAGCTCTGCCCGTCCGCCGGACTGACCACCCGGTCCGTTTTGCAGTAATGCCCCGTCGCCACATAATCCGCCCCTATCTTCAAAGCCGCTTTCAGGAACGCATCGAACTTGATCTCCCGGTTGCACAGCACATCCGGATTCGGCGTCCGCCCCCGCCCGTATTCGGCGAACATATAGTCCACCACCCGTTTCCGATACTCCTCGCTCAAGTCGATAAAGTGGAACTCGATGTCCAATTTTTTGGCCACCAACTCCGCGAAGACCCGGTCGTCGTACCACGGACAATCTCCGGCCAGCGTTCCCGTCGTGTCGTGCCAGTTCCGCATGAACATCCCCACCACCTCGTAGCCCTGTTTTTGGAGCACCCACGCCGCGACACTCGAATCGACCCCGCCCGACAGGCCCACCACCACCCGTTTCCCCTTTTTCGTTTTCGTATTTTCCATGGTTCGCATCCCCCTTGTCGAGAGCCTCAAAGATAGCGGTTTTCTGCGGGATTCCGGTTCCCGCAGTTTTCGACCGGTCCACGGAATGCAAAAAACACTATCTTTGTTTCGGAATCAACTCAACGCCTCATCTTTTATGCCGAAGATTTCGCAGACCGGCCTCCGCATGCCGGCCTCCCCCATCCGGAAACTCGTCCCCTATGCCGAAGCCGCCAAGCGGCGGGGGTTGCACGTCTACCACCTGAACATCGGCCAGCCGGACATTCCCACGCCGGACGAAGCGTTGGCCGCGATCCGGGCCGTGGAGGTGCAGACAGTGGCCTACACCCACTCGGCCGGGATCGGCAGCTACCGCGAAGCGCTGGCCCGGTTCTACACGGAACGCGGCCTGCCGCTCACCGCGGAGCAGATCATCGTAACCACCGGCGGATCGGAAGCCATTTTGATGGGGATGTTGGCCACGTGCGACCGGGGCGACCAGATTATCGTACCGGAGCCGTACTATGCCAATTACAACGGATTCGCCACAGAGGCCGGCGTGGAGATCGTACCGGTGAGGTCGTATATCGAATCGGATTTCGCCCTGCCGCCGATCGCCGAATTTGAAAAACTCATCACCCCGAAGACACGGGGGATCCTCATCTGCAACCCGAACAACCCGACCGGCTACCTCTACAGCGAAGAGGAAATACTCCAGCTGCGGGAGATCGTGCTGCGCCACGACCTGTTCCTGATGGCGGACGAGGTGTACAGCGACTTCTGCTACGACGGAGCGAAACACCACTCCGTTCTGTCGTTGGAGGGCATGGACGACCACGTGATCATGATGGACTCGATCTCCAAACGGTTCAGCATGTGCGGGGCACGGATCGGAGCCTTGGTCAGCCGGAATCCGGCCGTGATCGACGCAGCGCTCCGGATGGGACAGGCCCGGCTGTGTGCGCCCTACGTGGGACAGGTGGCGGCAGAGGCCGCCCTGCATACCCCCCGGAGCTATTTCACCGCCGTACACGACGAATACAAAGCCCGGCGGAATTTTATGGTGGCAGAGCTAAACCGGATGCCCGGAGTACGGTGTCCGCTGCCGCGGGGAGCGTTTTACGCCATTGCGGAGCTGCCGGTGGACGATGCCGACCGGTTCGCCCGGTGGATGCTGGAGGAGTTCGAGCGGGAGGGAAAGACAGTCATGGTGGCCCCGGCTTCCGGTTTCTACGCCGAACCGGAAACGGGACGGCACCAGGTGCGGCTGGCCTACGTTCTGAAGATCGAAGATTTGCGCGGGGCGATGGATACGCTTGCGGCGGCCTTGCAAAGCTATCCCGGACGTACGACACGATAGAGAGAGTGCCCGGCGGAACCGGCTCGGAGAGCCGGGCGACCGACATCGCCCCATGCGGAGGCCGCCCAACCAAACAACCCCGGCTCCGCCCGCAGAAACAGCCACTTATTTACGAAAAAATCAAAACCGATCGGCTATGCTGTATCCGAGTGCGCTTCGGTATGCAGAGAGCATCATGAATCCCGACGGTCTGTTCCGTCAGCTCCGCGGTTTGAGCGTCGAAGCCCCGCTCGAATACTCCTCCGGCGCCTACGGCGTCGTATTTCGCGTGCAGGTCGACCGGCAGCCTTTCGCCCTGAAGTGTTTCACCCGCCACCAGCCCGGCCGCTCCGAAGCCTACCGGCGGATCGAACGGAGCCTCGCCCCCGTTTGGGAACAGCACCTCCCCTACATCGTCCCGTTCCGGTGGATCGAGGAGGAGATGACCGTTTTCGGCGATGACGACAGCCTGAGCATCCAGCCCGTCGTTTTGATGGAATGGGTCGACGGCCCCTCGCTGAGCCGCGCCATCGACCGGGCCGCCTGCCGGGGCGACCGGGAGAGTTTGGGAAGCCTCTCCGCCGCATTCGACCGGTTGGCCTTGTGGCTGCTGGCCCAGCCCTTCGCCCACGGCGATCTGAAACCCGACAACCTCATCGTGCGACCGGACGGCGAGTTGACCTTGGTCGACTACGACGGACTCTACCTGCCCGACATGGCCGGCGAACGCGCCCGCGAAATCGGCACCGAAGGGTTCCGCCATCCCGAACGCAGCGAAACCGCCTTCGGGAAGCACATCGACGACTACTCCGTCGCCCTGCTCAGTCTCGCTTTGCGCGCCTTGGCCCGGTGGCCGGAGTTGTACGGACAATACTGCGACCGCTCCCGGCTGTTGTTCGACCCCCTCTTGTTGGCCTCAGGCTCGTGTCCCGCCTACAACCGGTTGAAAGAGACCGAACTGGCCTCCGATCCGTTGTTCGTTTTTTTGGGTTCCGGGCAGGAGCGGTTCGGCAGTCTGGCCGAAGCGCTCGCCGGGAGAGAGGCTCCGGCCGTTCCGGCCACCGTTTACGACTACACCGGCGATCCGGGACCGGAAGGGATACGGTTGGTGCGGCATGGCGGGAAATACGGCTTTACGACCGCAGCAGGCACAGCTATCGTCCCGTGCATTTACGACCGTGCCCGCGCCTTTTCGGAAGGCGCAGCCGCCGTATGCCGGAACGAACGGTGGGGGTTCATCGCCCCCGACGGGAGCTGGTTGCAAGAACCGTGCTACGAAGCGTGCGGCGACTTCTCGGAGGGTGTGGCTCCGGTTTGCCTCGGCGGACGCTGGAGCTATGCGGACGGCGAATTTCGGCTGCTGTCCCGGCCGCGCTTCGACGACGCCTGGCCCTTTTCCGAATCCCGCGGCTTGGTGCGGAAAGGGAGCCGCTACGGCTTTGTCGGGCCGGACGGACGGTTGGCGATACCGGCCCGCTACGACTTTGCCCAAGGTTTTCGGGAAGGCGCCGCCTGCGTCGTGGTCGACGGATTGTACGGATACATCGACCGCCGCGGCCGTTACCTGATCCCCCCGACATTCGATTACGCCCGCTCGAAACGCAACGGCACGGTCTACGTCGAACGCGACGGTCGAGGCGAGAGTGTACCGTTCGACTCCCTCCTCTCCGGATCGCCAAAGCCGCCCCGCCGCAAAGCGGGCCGAACAACGTCTTGAGTTCATCCCGCCGCAAAGCGTCGATCCGAAGCGATGTCCGGTCGGGCTATACAAACCCCGCAGAAACAGAACCTCCCGGAGTTACGGCAAAAAGCAAGAAAAACCGTACATTTGTCCTCGGCGAAACCATAACCAACATAGCACGAACGACGATGAAAAAAGCGATCGCTTTTCTACCCAACCTACTGACACTCTGCAACCTGCTATCCGGATGCGCCGCCGTTTCGGTGCTGTTTCTGCAGGCCGATTTCCGGGCGGCATTCGGGTGGGTGATCGCCGCCGCCGGGTTCGACTTTTTCGACGGCTTCGCGGCGCGGATGCTGCGGGTCAGTTCGCCGACCGGCAAGGAGTTGGACTCCCTGGCCGATATGGTCAGTTTCGGTCTGACCCCGGCCGTAGTCGTCTTCATGCTGCTGAACGGCCGGATCGGCGGGTGGGCCGGCGCCGCATTCCTGCTGACGGCCTGCGCAGCGCTGCGGCTGGCCAAATTCAACACCGACGACCGGCAGCACGACGAGTTCCGGGGGCTGCCTACCCCGGCCTGCGCCCTGTTTTTCGTCTCGCTGCCGATGCTGCACTGCGGCTGGACGGAACAGCCGGCAGCGGTGCTGACCTTGACAGGGCTGTTCGCTGCGCTTTTGGTGTGCGACCTGCCGATGTTCTCGCTCAAATTCAAAACATTCGGCTTCAAAAACAACGCCCTTCGATACCTTTTCATCGCTTTTTCCGTTCTTCTTCTCGGATGGCTCGGTTTGGCGGCCCCTGCGGCGATCGTATTCGCCTACATCGCCGTCTCGACCGGCCGGGCGCTGTGTCGAAAAAGAGACACAAACGACTGATACAATGCAAGATACGGATTTATGAAAAATTCCGTACCTTTGCTCCGTTTCCGAACCGCAGGAGATTGAACCGACCGACTCGAACACCGATGGGTTACGTCCCGACAAAGCGTTATCTGCTCAGCCTCGCCCTGCTCGTTGTGTTGCCGCTGCTCGCGCGCGGGCAGAACAACGGGAACACCGTCATACGCTATCCCGTCGACAACAGCTCCCGCAACTCCTCCGGCCTGCTTCCCAGCCAGATGATCGAACGCGACACCGTCGACAAGGCCCGGCGGCCTAAGAAACCCCTCGAATCGTTCTACTTCGACGACTCCACCCGCGCCCGGCGGATCTTCTCGTGGAACGTATCGTTAGACAACAACAACATCGCCCTGAGCGAGATGGACACGACGATCGCCGATTTCCAGCGCGACTACCCGTTCATGCGCCAAGGGGTCGGGAGCGCCAGCCTCGGCAATTTAGGCGGCGCCACGGTTCCACTCGACTACTTCGCCCGTCCGCAGTTCCGCAACTTCTCGTTCGTGCAGGCCTGGGCCGCCTACCTCCAAACCCCGGACCGGATCCTGTTCTACAACGCCCGGATGCCCTACACCAACGTTTCGTACCAGATGTCCGGACAGCGGACGAAAGAGGAACAGCTCTTTCACGCCGTCATTTCGCAGAACATTTCGCCGTCGAGTTCGGTCAACCTCGACTACAACTCCGACGGGATGAAAGGTCAGTACGAGCGGCAGAAGGCATTGGACCGCTATTTTTCCGCCAACTTCGCCCACACCGGAAAACGGTACGCCATTCACGGCGGATATATCTACAACGTCGGCGACATTCAGGAAAACGGCGGGATCGTAGACACGCGGGACATCACCGACACCGTGATGGACATGACCGAGAACATCCCGGTCCGGCTCGACGCCGCGGCCGACGCCCGGAACCGGTACAAAGGCCACACCTTCTACTGGACGCAGTCTTACGGGATTCCCCTGCGGCGGCAGCGCATGTCGGACGACCTGACCCTCTCCAAGATACCGACCGTTTTCGTGGGGCAGTCGTTCCAGTACACCGTTTTCAAGAAAGTCTACTCCGACGCCGTGAAGATGCCCCTGACCGACGGCAGCGGCCCGGAGCCGGATACTCAACCCTTCTACGACCGGTTTTACATCAATTCGAACGGGACGAACGACTCCGTGCGGCAGGCGATGACGGACGTCAAGTTTTTCATGCAGCTTCAGCCTTACAACCGCAACGGCGCCTTGGGGTTGGTAACGGCTGGGATCGGAGACGAACACGACAGCTACTACTATTACGTTCCGGAGGCTTACCGGGAGAGCTACGGCCGGGGAGGAAAACAGAGCCGGAATTCGGTCTACGCATACGGGAAGTTGGAGGGGGCCGTGAGCCGCTACATGCGGTGGACGGCCGATGCCAAACTGCACCTGATCGGGTACCGGAGCGGCGATTTCGATGCAGGAGGACGGCTGTCGCTCTCGGCCTACATCAAAGACAAGCCGCTGACGCTGGACGCCTCGGTGCGCTTCACGCTGCGCGAACCGGACTTCTGGCAGCAGAACTACTTCTCGAACCACTACGCGTGGTCGAACCGGTTCTCGAAAGAGAAATCGACGCTGATCTCCGCCACGTTCCGCATTCCCGACGTGGGGTTGGAGTTGGGGGGCAGTTATGCCCTGACCCAGGACAAGGTCTACTACGGACTGCAAGTCGTTCCGGAGCAATACGGCGACATGCTCAGCGTCATGGGACTTTATCTGCGCAAGGATTTCCGCATCGGCGGCCTGCACCTGAACCACCGGGCGCTCATGCAGTGGAGCTCGAACCAGACCGTCGCCCCGGTACCGTTGCTCAGCGCCTGCCTCTCCTATTTCTTCGGCTTCGACGCCGTCAAAAACATACTCCACTTGCAGATCGGCATAGACGGACGGTACAACACCGCGTACTATGCCTACGCCTACAACCCGGCGATCGGCCAGTTCTACACGCAGGACCGGGTCAAATTGGGCAACTACCCGTCGTTGGACGCCTTTGCGGCAGCGAAGTGGAAACGGCTGCGGCTGTTGGTCAAACTCCAACACTGGAACTGCAACCTCTTCGGCGGCAACCGCTACTTCGAGGTGGTGAACTACCCCCAGAACCGAATGATGCTCAAAATCGGTCTGTCGTGGTCATTCTACGATTAGCAGGGGGTGAAAACTCAGGGGAGGTCGTGCCGGCGGGGAGCGGCCCTTCCGACAAAAAACGATTTATGAACTTGAAAAAAATTGTCTTCGCATTCGCCTTGCTCTTGCTTTCGGACTTCATCTTCACGGGATGTTCGTCCATGCGGACGGCGGAGAGCCTGTCGACGCGACCGACCGACCTCCAACTGGAGATCGCCAGCCGGGGCCAGATTTCGCCGTTCGACCCGCTCATGCGGCAGATTGCCGAACCGGCGGGGATCGACTGGCGTTTGCTGGCGGCAATCGCTTATCAGGAATCGCATTTCGACCCGAATGCACGTTCGCACCGCGGCGCACGGGGATTGATGCAGGTGATGCGGAGCGTGGCGCGCGATTTCGGTGTGCCGGACGACCGGATCAACGACCCGGAGACCAACATTACCTTAGCGGTGAAACTCCTCCAACGAATCGAGAACACCCTGCGGTTCAGCCCGAAGACATCCGACGACGACCGGACACGGATCATTCTGGCCTGTTACAATGCCGGCATGGGACACATCATCGACGCGCGCCGGCTGGCGGTCAAACACGGGGTCAACTACAACTCGTGGGCACAGCTCCGCCCATTCATCGCCATGAAAGGGAGACCGGAGTGGGTCGACGACGAGGCGGTGCAGAACGGGCGGTTCGACAGCGCCGAAACGCTCCAATATGTGGACAAGGTCATGACGCAATATGCGGCATATTGCAAAAATTACCTCTGAATCTGTTGCAACTTCAAAAAAAAGCCTATATTTGCAAGGTATTTTCCTGCATAAGTTTTGTGCATAAGGGAAAATTCGGTCTGCACAGTACGATGAAACACATTTTCGGACTTGGAATAATGGAGGGCTTTTATTCGCCTTTTTATTATTACCGCCGCCTGTTTCCGGGGGAGGGGGTCTGAATTTGCTTTGTCGTTGCAGTACTCGGTAGTTTGCACTGTATGATACGCAAAGATCCGGCTTCCTCCAAGGAAAGCCGGATCTTTCGCTTTTTAACCGTTCGTTTTTGGTAGTTATAGGGTTGGAACCGTTGTTCTTTCTTTGAAAAGATATTCAGCCGTTTGCGCGCCGTCAGGCGCGGCGGGCCGACGCCACCCCCGGCGGAGGGCCGCAACTCTCGCTATGCTCGAATGCGCCTCCGCTGGCGCCGGCCCCGTTTGAACGGAGAGAACCGTGCCCTCCTTAATACTACCAAAAAACGAACCCTTATAAAAGAAGACGAGAAGATGCGGGTAGCCATACAAGGATACGAAGGCTGTTTTCATCACATTGCCGCCGAAGGATATTTCGGTCCCGGGATCGAGATCGTCCCCTGCGCCACCTTTCGGGGAGTCGTCAAAGCCTTGGAGGAAAGAGAAGCCGACACCGCCTTGATGGCCATCGAGAACTCCATTGCCGGGAGCATCCTGCCCAACTACGGATTGCTGCAAGACAGACAGTTGCGCGTAGTCGGCGAGATTTACCTGCAGATCCGGCAGAACTTGTTAGTGCTTCCGGAGGCCGGGTTGGACGATATACGCGAAGTGTGGTCCCATCCGATGGCCCTTTTGCAGTGCGCCGACTATTTGGACGACAAAGGGTGGCGCCTCGTCGAGACCGAAGATACCGCCCTGTCCGCCGCCCGGATCGCAAAAGAGCAGGTTCGGCATGCCGCCGCCATCGCCGGCGAGCTGCCCGCCCGCCTGTTCGGGTTGAAAGTGCTCGTTCCGGAGATCAACACGATACGGAACAACCACACCCGGTTCGTAGTTTTGCAGCGCAACGCAGACCTTTCCGACCGGAGAGACGAGACGATCAACAAAGCCTCCCTGTTTTTTCAGGTAGGCCACCGGAAAGGAAGTCTGGCCAGCGTCCTCAACACCATGGAGCGGTACGACATCAACATGACCAAATTGCAGTCCTACCCCGTGCCGAGCGACCCGTTCCACTACCTGTTCCACCTCGACATGGAGTTCGAAGACACCGGAGAGTACCGCGAAGCCATCCTGCACATGAACGCAGTGAGCGACAGCCTGACCGTTTACGGCGAATACGAGCGGGGACGGCACATTTAGTCCCGTTCAACGGCCACAGATACAGAAGACGACAACGACACGAAACCTATACACACCATGCTGCGGATCGAGACCGCCGACCGGCTCGGCAACGTCAAAGAATACTACTTTTCCAAGAAACTGGCCCAAGTCGAAGCGATGCGGCGGGCCGGCCACGATGTGATCAGCTTAGGGATCGGCAGTCCCGACCTGCCCCCCCATCCGTCGGTCGTCGAAGCCCTGTACCGCGGAGCGCAGGACACCCGGACCCACGGCTATGCCAATTACAAAGGCGAACGCGTGCTGCTCGAAGCGATCGCCGCCTGGTACAGCCGGAAATACGGCGTAACGCTCGACCCCGAGCAAGAGGTACTGACCCTGTACGGATCGAAAGAAGGGCTGGCCTATTTGTGTCAAACCTTTGTCAATCCCGGCGACAAAGTCCTCGTGCCGAATCCGGGTTATCCGGCCTATGCCGCTTCAGTTCGTTTGGCCGGCGGAACAGTCGAAAGCTATCCGCTGACCGAAGCGAACGGCTGGCTGCCCGACTTCGACGCCTTGGAGCGGCGCCCCGATTTGGACCGGGTAAAGATGACGTTTCTCAACTACCCGCACATGCCGACCGGGACCGCACCCGCAGCCGGACTGTTCGAGCGGTTCGTCGATTTTGCCGGGCGGCACGGCATCCTTTTGGTGCACGACAACCCCTACAGCTTCATCCGCAACGACACGCCGCAGAGTTTGCTGGCCGTACCGGGGGCACGGGAGGTGGCAGTCGAGCTGAACTCGCTGAGCAAGAGCCAGAACATGGCCGGCTGGCGCGTAGGGATGTTGGTCGGACGTTCCGATCTGTTAGCCGCCGTGCTGCGGTGCAAAAGCAACCTGAACAACGCGATGTTCGTGCCGATACAACAGGCTGCCGCCGTCGCGTTGGGGTTGGACGACACTTGGTATGCCGGGATCAACCGGATCTACCGCAGCCGGGAGCAGCTGGCCGTACGCATATTAGAGACATTGGGATGTTCGGTGCGCCCCGGACAAATGGGGCTGTTCGAGTGGGGTCGGCTGCCCGACACCGTGCTGGATTCGGGAGAGGACTGCTACGGCTTTATCGACCGGATTTTGGACGAAAAACACCTGTTTATTACACCCGGAGGCATTTTCGGCAGCGAAGGGGAACGATACGTGCGGGTCTCGCTCTGCGCAGACGAAGAGACCTTGCAACGGGCCGTGGAAAGGCTTTCCGAGTAACCAACGAAAACAACACGACGATGACAGTAACGATAATCGGATTAGGGTTGATCGGCGGATCGTTCGCATTAGCCTTGAAAGACCGGGGGTTAGCCGACCGGATCGTCGGCGTCGACACCGATCCGGCCCATGCAGACAAGGCCTTGGCATTGGGTTTGGTGGACGCGATTCAACCGGTCGGCGATGCGGTGGCCGAGAGCGACCTGATTGTCCTCGCGATACCGGTGAACGCCATTCCGCTGTTAGCCGTGCAGATACTCAACCGGATCGACCGGCAGATCGTCATGGACATGGGTTCGACAAAAGAGGAGTTGTGCGAAGTGATCGAGCAGCATGCCCGGCGGGGACGGTTCGTGGCGACCCACCCGATGTGGGGGACCGAGTATTCGGGACCGGAGGCGGCCGTACACGGAGCTTTTACCGGCCGGTCGGTCGTGATTTGCCAGCGGGAGCTGAGCGATCCGGATGCCGTGGAGAGGGTGGAGGCGATCTACCGGGCGATCGGGATGCCGGTCATCGAGATGGATCCGGAAGAACACGACCTGCACGCAGCCTATGTGAGTCATATTTCGCAAGTTACGTCATATGCGCTGGCCTTGACCGTATTGGAAAAGGAGCGCGAGGACGAAACGATTTTCGCCCTCGCGGGGGGCGGGTTCGAGAGTACGGTGCGGTTGGCCAAGAGTTCGGGCGAGATGTGGATTCCGATTCTGCTCAAAAACAAATACAACGTATTGGATGTGCTGCGCGAGCACATCCACCAACTTCAGGTGATGCGGCGGATGATCGAGCGGGACGATACCGAGGGGTTGCAGGCGACGATCCGCAAGGCCAATTCGATCCGGCGGATCATCCGTTGACAGGGGAAATAAACAAGAAAAAGGAAAGAAACAAGATGGAAACCAAACGATTCGATCTGAGGGGCAAACGCCCGTTGATTATTTCGGGGCCTTGCAGTGCCGAGACCGAGGAGCAGACCCTCGAAACCTGTCGCCGGCTGGCGGCTTCCGGCACAGTGGACGTGTTGCGCGCCGGTATCTGGAAACCGCGCACCAAACCGGGATCGTTCGAGGGGATCGGGCTGCCGGGCCTGTCGTGGATGGCCGAGATCAAACGAGAGACGGGGCTGCCGATCGCCGTCGAGGTGGCCAATGCCAAACATGTCGAAAGCGCGCTGGAGTTCGGTGTCGACCTGCTCTGGATCGGGGCGCGGACGACCGGCAATCCGTTCAGCGTGCAGGATGTGGCCGATGCGCTGCGGGGGGTGGATGTTACGGTGTTGGTCAAGAATCCGATGAATCCCGACATCGACTTGTGGACGGGGGCCGTACAGCGGCTCCAGAAGGTGGGGGTTGAACAGGTGGGGCTGATCCACCGCGGTTTTTCGTCGTTCGGACTCTCCAAATACCGCAACAATCCGATGTGGCCGCTGGCGATCGAGATGAAGATGCGGATGCCGGAGATTCCGATCATCGGCGACCCGTCGCATATCACGGGCAAACGGGAGCTGCTCAAGGAGGTGGCGCAGCAGTGCGCCGATCTGAACTACGACGGGTTGATCATGGAGAGCCACATCTGTCCGGACAAAGCGTGGAGCGACGCGGCGCAGCAGGTGGTTCCGGAGGAGCTGGCGGAGCTGGTCCGGGGCATTGTGTGGCGCAAGTCGCAGGCGGACAAACCGGAGTTCCAGATGTCGTTGGACAAACTGCGCAGCCAGATCGACCAATATGATGCCGAACTTTTCATGCTGCTGAGCAAACGGATGGCGGTGGCGGAGAAGATCGGGGAGATCAAACGGGACAACGAGGTGATGATCCTTCAGAGTGCGCGGTGGGACGACATCGTGAAGCGGGTATTGGCCATGGCGGAGGAGTTGAAACTGAGCCGCGAATTTCTGAACATTCTGCTGAACTCGATCCACATGGAGAGCATCAACCGGCAGAATCAGGTGATGAATACGAAGAAGTAAGGGATCGGGGGTATTTCCACGTAACGCCGGCCGGCATGTTTCCATTTTGTCGGCCGGCGTCATCTTTTTTCGGGTGTTTTGCGGGCTGCGGCTACCCTGATTCAGGCCGGCGCCGGCGGAGACTGCTTGCGGCCTCTGCCCTCGATGAATGTTGCGGGTCGTCGCCAGCGATGGGAGCCACAAGCTCTGACGAAGTGGCTCACCGCCGCGCAGGGTGGCGGCGGCTCGCTGCGCCTGCGGCGCACATCCTTCGGGTGTCTTACTGGCCGCCTTTACCCCTTTCGGCCTCGCGCTGTTCTCTGCGACCCACCGGAGGTCGCTCGGGCCAGCCGCCCCCACCGGCTGGCTCCGACACTCGGCGGTGCTCGTGTCTCCGCGCCGGACGGCTGACCCTCATTCGTTGGATATTTTACTGGCAGTCTCTACCCTTATTCGGCCTCGCGCCCATCCCCCCGAGCGGCTTCGCCGCTGGGCGCAGAGGCCGGCGATCCTTACGGATCGCAGTTTTCGCCGTATTTGATTGCAGCACCTCCGGCTCGAAGAGCCGGGC
>JAFLSI010000010.1 GCA_022511025.1 Rikenella sp.
GGTGCCATAGCTCAGTTGGTAGAGCAAAGGACTGAAAATCCTTGTGTCCCTGGTTCGATTCCCGGTGGCACCACACGAAAGCGACGCGGGCGGCAGGAATATTTTTCCTGTCGCTCTTTTTTTGCATCTTCCGAGAGAAAGGCCTCGGAGAACAGGTCGGAAAAAATAGGTATAGATACCTATTCCGGCACCGAATTTAATCTTTACTTTTGTACAGTAAATTCGGGTGTCGTCCGGGCGGAGCGGGTCCGGAGCCGAAACCGATCGACACATGCAAACGAAAAAGGAGTTGTCCATGAGAAAAAGTTTCAGGATAGGCAGCGCCGTGGCTGGAGCCTTGTTGCTGGCCGCCTGCGGCGGGCGGACCGTGAAAGAGGGGGAACTGAGCGGCGAACTGTCGCTCTCGGGCGCATTTGCTTTGTATCCGTTGGCCGTCCAGTGGAGCGAAGAGTTTCAGGCCCTTCATCCGGGCGTGCGGATCGACATTTCGGCGGGCGGAGCGGGCAAAGGCATGACCGATGTGCTGGCCGGAGTGGTGGATCTGGGGATGGTGTCGCGCGAGGTCTATCCGCCCGAGGAGGAGAGAGGGGCCGTCGGCTTTGCCGTGGCGAAAGATGCCGTGGTGCCGACCATCAATGCCGCCAATCCGAAAGCGGAGGAGCTGTTCAGGCATGGGTTGAGCCGGGAGGCGGCGGTGAAAATCTGGATTACGGGCGAAGCCAAGACCTGGGGCGATGTGCTCGGGACGGACGACAGGACCCCGCTGCATGCCTACACCCGCTCCGATGCTTGCGGGGCGGCGGAGACTTGGGCCATGTGGTTGGACGGCCGGCAGGAAGACCTTGTCGGGACGGCGGTTTTCGGCGATCCGGGCGTGGCGGCGGCGGTGCAGAAAGACATCTACGGGATCGGGATGAACAACATCGGATATGCCTACGACAACGACACCCACAGACCGAACGAAGGGTTGCTCGTGCTGCCGGTGGATGCCGACGGAGACGGGGAAATCGGGCCAGACGAACAGTTCTGCGGGACGAAAGAGGAGCTGATCGCAGCGATCCAGGCCGACCGCTATCCTTCGCCGCCGGCGCGGGATCTCTATTTGGTGGCGAATGGCCATCCGACGGATCCGGTGCTGAAAGCCTTTCTCGAATACATTCTCGTCGAGGGACAGAAGAGGAATGTGCCGGCCGGGTACATCGGCCTGTCGGCGGAAAAGGTGGAGCAGGAGCTGAACCGGCTGAGAGGGGCGAAAGAACAACGGACGGATGAGACGGAGGCGGTGGCGGCGGACACGGCTGACATGGCAGATACGACGGAGTGAGGCGGACCTTGTCTGTCGGATTCGGATTGTCAATCAAGCGCGCACGAACGCATAACGAAAAGATACGGATGGGAACCCTGCGCATAGCCAAAGAACGAACCGCAGGCGGCGTCATGTTTGTCATGACAGCCGTCTCGCTTCTGTTGGTCGTCGTTATGGGGGCGGGACTTTACCTCAAATCCGCTCCGATTTTCGAGGACCACTCGCTCTGGGAGCTGCTGACGGCCAGCGAATGGCGCCCGTTCAAAAACCGCTTCGGATTCTTCCCGTTCATTATGGGGACGGTCTGGGTAACCGGATTCGCTTTGCTGCTGGCCTTGCCCGTTTCGCTGCTGACGGCGGTTTGCCTGACCGAATATGCCCGATCGTGGGTCAAACGATGGGTCTATCCTGCACTCGACATCTTGGCCGCCTTGCCCTCCGTGATTTATGGGGTGTGGGGAACCCTGCTCGTGGTGCCGTGGATCTCGGAACGGCTCGCTCCGCACTTCGTCGAATACTCGTCCGGCTATACGGTGCTGGCAGGGGGGATCGTCCTGAGCGTGATGATCCTGCCGCTGTTGGTCAGTCTCTTCGTCGAACTCTTTTCGACCGTGCCGCAGGAGCTGCGCGACGCATCGAAAGCCTTGGGGGCGACCCGGTGGCAGACCACGAAAAAAGTGGTGCTGCGCAAATCGCTGCCGGGAATCTTCGCAGCGGTGGTGCTGGCCGTCTCGCGGGCATTGGGGGAGACGATCGCCGTGCTGATGGTGTGCGGCAATCTGCCGGAGGTGCCCCGGTCGCTGCTGGAGGCCTGCTATCCGATTCCGGCGCTGATTGCCAACAACTACGGCGAAATGCTCTCGCTGCCGCTGTACGAAGCAGCCTTGATGTTCGCCGCCTTGATTCTCTTCGTCGTCGTGTTGGTCTTCAACCTCCTCTCCCGCATCATACTCTACCGGATCAAACGAATAAGCGCCTGACATGAAACCGAAACAGATCGAAGAGACCGGAGTCAAACTCCTCATGGGCATTTCGCTGCTGACCGTTTTCGGATTCGTGGCGGCAATCGTCTGGACCATCTTCGCCCGCGGCTGGAGCTGCATCAGCTGGGAAATGATCACCTCGCTGCCCGGCGGCGGATTCTATATCGGAAAAGAGGGCGGATTCCTGAATGCGATCGTCGGATCGGTCTATATCGTAACCGCTTCGACCCTGCTGGGGCTGTTAGTCAGCATCCCCGTCGTCTTCTATCTGAACGTCTTTCTGCGGAGCGGCTCGCGGTTCGCTTATGTAGCCCGGCTGGCCTACGACGTGCTGTTCGGCATACCGTCGATCGTCTACGGCGCTTTCGCCTTTACGCTGATGATCTACATGGGGTGGCGCACCTCGCTGGCCGGCGGGATTTTGGTTACCACCCTGTTGATCGTGCCGATTCTGATCCGGTCGATGGACGAAGTGGCCCGGAACTTTCCCCGCGACCTGCTCGATGCCTCCTACTCGCTGGGGGCGACCAAACTCGAAACGATGGGAATCGTACTGCGGCAGATCGCGCCGGGGATCGCCACGGCGACGCTCCTTTCGGTGGGCCGGGCGATCGGCGATGCGGCCGGCGTGATGTTCACGGCCGGCTTCTCCGACTCGATCCCCACCTCGCTGACCCAGCCGGCGGCCACCTTGCCGCTGTCGATCTTTTTTCAGCTGAGCGCGCCGCAGGCGGAGGTGCAGAACCGGGCCTATGCCGCAGCGTTGGTGCTGACGGTCATCGTGCTGCTCATCAGCTTGGCCGGACGGTTGATCCTGCACAAATTCTCGAAACACAAAGTCTGAGGGTATGGAGACGCTTTTGAATACCTTTGTTCCCGACGCCAAATTCGGACACGCCGATCCCGAGGCGCAGCTCGAAGTGCGCAACCTGAACTTCTCGATCGGCGGGCAGCCGATTTTGCAGGACGTTTCGGTGCGGATACCGCAGCACAAGATCACCTGTATCATCGGCCCGTCGGGGTGCGGCAAATCGACCCTCCTGAAGTCGCTCAACCGCCTCTCCGACTCGATGGAAGGGGTCCGGCTCGAGGGGAGCATCTGGCTCGGCGACCGGGACATCGTGCACAGCAGCGGGGCGGAGTTGATCGACCTGCGCCGGCGGATCGGACTGGTGCCGCAGCGCCCGTGTCCGCTGCCTATGTCGATCTTCGACAACGTGGCGTACGGATGCCGCATCCACGGAATTCGGGGGCGGAAGAAACTGCATGCCGTGGTCGAACACTATCTGCGCGAAGTGGGGCTGTGGGACGAGGTGAAAACACGGCTGCGCGAACCCGCCGTGCGCCTTTCGATCGGACAGCAGCAGCGGCTCTGTTTGGCCCGGAGTCTGGCGGTCGAACCGGAGTACATTCTGGCCGACGAGGCGACTTCGGCCCTCGACCCGGTGTCGAGCAAGACCGTCGAAGACCTGTTCGTGAAACTCAAAGAGCGTTACTCGATCGTCATGGTAACCCATACCCTGCGGCAGGCGCTGCGCATTGCCGACTACGTGGTTTTCATCTACATGGGGCGCATCGTGGAGGTTGGAGAGGCACAGCAGGTGTTCCACGACCCGCAGCATGAACTGACCCGGAACTACCTGTCGGGCGTCTTCAGCTGATGCGCGCTCTTTCGACGCAAAAGCCTTACACAGTACAATTTTGGATACGGACACATAAGATAGTATGAGCAACCGAAAATTAACCCATCTGAAAGAACTCGAAGCCGAGGCGATCTACGTCCTTCGCGAAGTGGCCGAGCAGTTCGAGCGCCCGGCGATCCTGTTTTCGGGCGGCAAGGACTCCATCGTGGTGGTGCACCTCGCTTGGAAAGCGTTTTATCCCGCGCGGATCCCGTTTCCGCTCGTGCATATCGACACCGGACACAACTTTGCGGAGACCATCGAATACCGCGATGCGTTGGTGAAACGGTTGGGCGCCGAGTTGGTCGTCGGGTCGGTGCAGGAGTCGATCGACACGGGCCGGGTCAAGGAGGAGACCGGCTACAACGCCAGCCGGAACAAATTGCAGACCGTTACGCTGCTCGACACGCTCGAAAAGTACAAGTTCGACGCAGCGATCGGCGGCGCCCGGCGCGACGAAGAGAAAGCGCGCGCCAAGGAGCGCTTCTTCTCCCACCGCGACGAGTTCGGCCAGTGGAATCCGAAAAACCAGCGGCCCGAGCTGTGGAACATCTTCAACGGGCGGAAAAATATGGGCGAACACTTCCGGGTCTTTCCGATCAGCAACTGGACGGAGATGGACGTGTGGCAGTATATCTACCAGGAGGGGATCGAGATGCCGAGTCTGTACTTTACCCACCGGCGTCGCGTTTTCGAGCGCGACGGTCAGTGGCTCGCGGCCGAACCCTGCATGCGGCTGAAGCCGACCGAAACGGTGGTCGAAAAAGAGGTGCGCTGCCGCACGATCGGCGACATCACCTGCACGGGCGTTACCCTCTCGCAGGCGCATACGCTGGAGGAGATCATCGACGAAATCGCCGCCACCCGCGTTACCGAACGCGGCGGGCGGGCCGACGACAAACGCTCCGAAACGGCCATGGAAGACCGGAAAAAGGCGGGTTACTTTTAATCGAACGATTCGTATGGAAAAAGGATATTTGGACATGGAGCTGCTGCGGTTCACGACCGCAGGGAGCGTCGACGACGGGAAAAGCACCTTGATCGGCCGGTTGCTGTACGACAGCAAGTCGATCTTCGAAGACCAGCTCGAAGCGGTCGAAACGGCTTCGCGCAACCGGGGCAACGAGGAGTTGAACCTCGCCCTGCTGACCGACGGGCTGCGGGCCGAACGCGAACAGGGGATCACCATCGACGTGGCCTACCGCTACTTCGCCACACCGAAACGCAAATTCATCATCGCCGACACGCCCGGGCATGTCGAGTACACGCGCAACATGGCGACGGGGGCTTCGACGGCCGATCTGGCCATTATTCTGGTCGATGCACGGCACGGGGTTCTGGAGCAGACGGTGCGCCACACCTATATCGCGGCTTTGCTGGGGATTCCCCATATCGTCGTGTGCGTCAACAAGATGGACTTGGTGGGGTTCTCGCAGGAGGTGTTCGACCGGATCCGCACCGACTACTTGGCGATGGCGGGCAAACTGCCGGTCGGACAGGTTACCTTCATGCCGATCTCGGCCAAGTTCGGCGACAACGTGGTCGAACCCTCGACCCGCATGGAGTGGTATGACGGCGGGACGCTGCTCCACCTGCTCGAAACCGTACCGGTCGGACACGCTTTGCCGGATCGGCCGATGCGCCTGCCGGTGCAGCATGTGATTCGGCCCATTTCGGACCGGTTTCACGACTTTCGCGGCTATGCGGGACGGTTGTGCGGCGGGACACTCCGTCCGGGCGATGCCGTTACCGTCTGGCCATCGGGCAAACGGTCGACGGTGGCCTCGATCTGGTTTGCCGACCGCCAGCTCGACGAGTGCTTTGCACCGGAATCGGTTACGGTCTGCCTGACCGACGACATCGACATCAGCCGCGGCGATCTGCTGGTGCGCAGCGATGAACCGCAGCCGACTGTTGCACAGGAGCTGCGGGCGATGGTCTGCTGGCTGCGCGAGGAACGGTTGCAGACCGGCAAACGATACGTCGTTCGTCAGGCGACGGCCGAAACGATCGGTATCGTCAAGGCAATCGACTACAAAGTGGACATCCATTCGCTCGAACCGATCGAGGGGGTAACGGAACTCGGTGCGAACGACATCGCCTGTGTCCGGATCCGCACGGCACAGCCGTTGGTCTTCGACTCGTATGACAGCAACCGCACCACCGGCAGCCTCGTCTTCGTCGACCCCGATACGAACGATACGGTCGGGGCGGGCATGATTCTCGCGGAACGCGAATAACCGGAAACACACACACCTATGGAACGTACAGAGATCGGAGAACTGAACGCCCGCTTCGCCGGGAGCCGGCCGGAAGAGGTGATCGCCTATTTCGTGGAGCGTTACGGGGATCGTATCGCCCTCTCGTCGAGTCTGGGGCTCGAGGACCAGGTGCTGACCGATATGGTCTGCCGGGCGGCGAAAAGGCCCCGCATCTTTACGCTCGACACGGGGCGCCTGTTTCCGGAGACCTACAGCCTGATCGACCGCACCAACATGCACTACGGGATTCGGATCGCCGTCTATTTCCCGGAACGGCAGGCGGTGGAGCAGTTGGTGTCGGAGTGCGGGATGAACTGCTTTTACGAGAGCATCGAGCTGCGCAAACGGTGCTGTCAGGTGCGGAAGTTAGAGCCGCTGAAGCGGGCTTTCGAAGGGTTGGAGGTCTGGATCTGCGGCCTGCGGCGCGAACAGTCGGTAACGCGCGAACACATGCAGTTGGTCGAATGGGACGAAGCCCACGGCTTGGTCAAGCTGAACCCGTTGATCGGGTGGCACGAAGAGGAGGTGTGGAACTACATCCGCGAACATCACGTGCCCTACAACAAGCTGCACGACAAGGGATTTCCGAGCATCGGCTGTCAGCCCTGCACCCGGGCTGTCGAACCGGGGGCCGATATCCGTTCGGGCCGGTGGTGGTGGGAGTCGCCGGATCACCGCGAGTGCGGCCTGCACAAACACTGAATCTGAATCGATGCAGAGGGGAACTGCCTCTCTTTGTCGAGGGGGGAAATTCTTGGGGGGGTAGAAAAAACGGCGCCCTGCGAAGCATTCCGTCCGTCGTGGAGACGTTCGGCGATGCCGGCAGGGCGCCGCACCCCAAGAAAATTAACCGATAGCTTTTGAGATAAGTTTATTAATAAGTTCTGTTACTTAACAGAACAAATATTGTGCCATCTTCGGCGGCCTGTCTGTACGTCATGCGGCCCCGAACGGCCGGAAAATCAATCCTTTGTGCCGGACCTCTGTCGGCGGAGTCTCTCGTTTTGTCCGGCTAATATAACGAAAATAACCGCTCATGATTACTTTTCTGCTCTGTTTAGGTCTGCTTGTCGCCTCGTATTTTACCTACGCGCGGTATCTGGAACGGCAGTTCGGTGCGGATCCGGCGGCTCCGGTGCCCTCCGAAACTTTGCGCGACGGAGTCGACTACCTGCCGCTGCCGGCTTGGAGAACTTTCCTGATCCAGCTGCTGAACATCGCCGGATTGGGACCGATCTTCGGAGCGCTGTTGGGGGCAGTGTACGGGCCGGTCGCCTTTCTGTGGATCACCTTCGGCTCGATCTTCATCGGAGCGGTGCAGGACTATGCCAGCGGCATGATCTCCCTCAAAGAGGGCGGCCTCAGCTTCCCGGAGATTGTCGGCAAGTACATGGGGCTGACAGTTCGGCAGGTCATGCGCGCTTTTACCCTCTTTCTCATGATTCTGGTCGGGGCGGTCTTCATGGTGGCGCCGGCGGGAATTCTCGAAGGGCTGACCGGACTCACGCAATCGGTCTGGGTCTGGATCATCTTGGTCTATTACATACTCGCCACGCTGCTGCCGATCGACAAAATCATCGGCCGCTTCTATCCCGTCTTCGGGGCGGCACTCTTCGTCATGGCTTTCGGGATCTTGGGGGTGCTGCTTTTCGGGCCGTACGAAATACCGAATCTGTCGGCCGCCTCGTTCGATAACTTCGGCGCCAATCCGCGGGGGGTGCCGATCGTGCCGGTGCTGTTCATTACGATCGCTTGCGGCGCGGTGTCGGGGTTTCATGCCACGCAGTCGCCGATGATGGCGCGCTGCCTGACCAATGAGCGACAGGGACGGCCGGTCTTTTTCGGCGCGATGATTTCGGAGGGGATCATCGCTTTGATCTGGGCGGCGATCGGGATGGCCTTTTGGGGCGGAACGGAGGAGTTGAGTGCGGAGCTGGCAGCACAGGGGGATAATGCGGGGGCGGCGGTCGACCTGATTACGCGGACGACGTTGGGGCGGTTCGGGGCGATTCTGGCCCTGCTGGGGGTGGTAGTAGCGCCGATTACGAGCGGGGACACGGCGTTCCGCTGCGCGAGGCTGATTGCGGCCGATTTCCTCCGTGTCGAACAAAAACACCTGCTCAAACGGCTCTACATCTCGGTGCCGATCTTTCTGGTCGGGGTGGCGATCTCGCTGCTGCCGTTCGGGGTGATCTGGAAATACTTCGCGTGGGCCAACCAGGTGCTGGCGGCGATCTGTCTCTGGACGGTGGCGGTCTACCTGTCGGTTCACCGGCGGCGGTGGGTGCTGGCGTTTCTGCCGGCGACCTTCATGACTTTCATCGTCTCGTTCTACATCCTGATTGCTCCGGAGGGGCTGAGGCTCTCCTATTTTACCGGACTGACCGTAGGGATAGCGGTTACGGCTCTCGTGGCGGGGGTGATGGGGTATGGCGTGCGGTCGGCGTGGCGGGGAAAGATGGCGAGGGGGCGGGATTAGGTCGGGATGTGTTTGATTCGGTTCGGCGCCGGCGCGGACGCAATCGAGCAGCGCGAGAAGTTGCGGCCGGCGCAGGGGGGTGGCGCCGGACCGCAGCGCCAAGAGGCGCGCGAAAAGATATAGAACTCGAAAGGAGAATGGCCACCCGTCGGCCGGTTACCCCTCCAACAGAAACCGCATCGTATCCACTCCGTCCGCATAGTCCGACCAGCCCGGCCGCTGCGTGCGTCCGAATGCCGTCCGCCGCGGGAATCCCGCCGGCACCGCGCCGGCAGCGCATTGCAGCCCTCTCTCCCAACGCATCAGCCACGCCGAAACCTCATCCGGCGAATCGTACTCCGACCAAAACGCTTCGGCGATGCGCGGCACAGTCGGGCCGCTCTCCGTCGGGAGCTGCCGCCAGACGAACGACCCGCCGTCCACCCACGGCGCCCCGCTCATCGCCGCCATCGCCCGCGCATACCGGTAGCAGGCCGCATATTTCGGACACTCCTCACCCCGCAGCGGCGATTCGGCCGCTATCCGGTCGGCCAGCCCTTGCACATCGTACCCGCGTGGTACGAAAAGTCGCACGACGCTTCGGCAACCCAACCCCCAGTAGAGCAACATGTCTTCGGCCAGTCCGCTCCACACCTCGTCCGTCGCGGTGCCCTCCAGCACCGCGACGCTCTGCCGGCTTCCGCGCAGCAAGGCGGGGACCCCGGCAAAGTACCGGGCGAAATAGTCCCGTGTCGTGTCGCTTCCGGTAGCGATCACCCGGTCGACCTCCCCGCTCCGCAGTGCGTCCGTTGTCTCCACCGGGCAGCCGCTCCGCTGCAACCGGCGTACGACATATTCCATCAGCGCCCGGTCTTTCGACGCAGGTTTCACTGCGACCCGATGCCCGGCTCCGACCGCCGCGGCGAGGTCGGCAAAGCCGACCAAGGGCAGATTCCCGGCCATCACGATCCCCACCCGTCCGGGCTGCCATCCCTCCGGCTTCGGGTAGGCGTTCAGCCACCTCTCGATCCGTTCCGGCTGCAAAAGCTCCTCTCGCAAAGCCCGCACCGCATGTCCGACCTGTCCGGCGGTAAACCATTCGTTCTCCTCCTGCGCCCGGCGCACAGCGCGCTCCCACTCCGTCCCGCAAAACGCCTCCCTCAATCCGGCCAGTATCTCTGTTGTTCGGCTTTCCATCGTTTTTATTCGTTAGGCCTGTGCCACGGGGCCTGTATCCACCGAATCGCGGTATCTTCGCGCTGTTCGAGCGCTGTCCACCGCCTCGTCCAACTGCTGAAGTCGAAGTCCGAAACCATCGTCCAAATCGCCAGCAACACCGAAACGAACGCCGTCGCCAACGTCGGGATCCGGTAGATGTTTTTCGACGGCGGCAGCGGTTCGAGCCGGCTGGCCACCCGCTGCGAAAACCCCTCGTCTGCCGCCTGCACGGTACGAGCCGCGGCAAACAGCCTTTCCAACGGGTCGGTTTCTGTGCTGTTTCGGGGTTGTTTCATAACGTTTCTTCGTTTTTCAGGTATTCTCTCAATTTTGCTTTCGCCCGCGCCACGATGCTTTTGACCGTTCCGAGCGGCATCTCGACCGTCCGGGCGATCTGGCTGTGGGAGAGCTGCTCGACTGCCGACAGCAGGATCAGGTTCCGTTCCGTGTCGTCCAAACAGGCCAATGCACGTTGCAAGATAGCGATTTCGGCGGGATTCTCGCTTCCGATCTCGACGGTTTCGATCGCGACGGTCGGATGCTGCGAACGGCGGCTGTCGAGAAATGTCCGGTAGGCGATCCGGAACAGCCATGCGCGGAACGATCCCATGCCGGAAAACTGGCGGATCGAAGTGAAGGCTTTGATGAAAGCCTCCTGCGCCAGATCGTCGGCCCGGAAACGGTCGCCGCCGGTCAGGTGGGTCAGGTAACGTCGCAAGGGAGCGTGGTACTCCTCGACCAGCCTCCCGAAGGCGGCCCGGCTGCCCGAATGTTTGACCTGCCGTATCAGCAACCATTCGCCGATGCGGGCCGACGGATTATCGGTTTTCTTCACGGCGCTGCACGTACTGGCGGAACAGGTAAACGACGGCGTAGCCTGTCCCGCCGGTCAGTATCCACCAAAACAGGACGGAAAAGAATGACATGTTGCTCATCCACATGAGGCCGATCCAAACGAGGATGATGAAACTGCCTACAGCTACCTTAAACAGTTTCCGGATAAATCGGGTCAGCGGCGGTTCGTCCGTCCGGTCGTCTTTCGGGTAACACCCCCGCTCGATGGCGAACCGGTCGCGTTCGTACCGCTCTTTGCAGATGCGGTAGCGGCATTTGGAAACGATAAATACAAGGAAACAGAGGGTCGAACAGGAAAGGAGGATGATCAGAATCGCCACCATGGCTCCGCTGCTTATGTAGGGCGTTCGGGACGGAACGCTGCGGATTTGCCCAACATGCTGCTCCAGCCCGGACAGACGGCTGTCGAGCCGGTTCAGCAGACTGTCGGTCCGGAGTTCGGCGGCGGACGGTTCTGAAAGAAGAGTTGTGGTGTCGGATCCGATCGTTTCGTTTTCGGTAGTGTCCGTCTCGGAGACCGGGGCAGCCGACAGACAGGCCGGATGACCGAGGGTCAGTCCCAGTCCGAACAGCAGGCAGAGAAAAAAGTGTTTCATGGTATCTGTGTTTTTGTGTTGTTATCCGATAGACGCATCGACGACCCGTTTTGGATGTCGGCGGGGGATTTTTTCCTGTGGAGAGAGTGGAGAGGTGCCGCCCGCTTCGGGCGGCGATAGCCCGCGGGTGTTGTAGGCTGTATCGGCAGCTAAAACTTGAGATAGAAGTCGCGGGTCAGCTCCCGGTAAGCGGCGGTGAAGGATCCTGCGCCGTCTTCGATGCAAAGCGTTTCGCTGACGATCGCTTCGCGTGCCGGGCGGTCGAAGGTGCACTCCACTGCAATCCGCTTGACGGGTTTCCGGGGGGTGCCGCGGATCTCCGCGATCCGGCGGACGAACAGCCCGCGGGAGGCGGCCTGGGCGATAAAGATTCCGGCTTCCCGGTAGGGAAAGATGGCTGCGAACCGTCCGTGCGGATGCAACAGCATCCGCACGGACGAGATCAACTCCCCGAAGGGCAGCTGCTCGGCATGGCGGGCCGCCACGCGCGCCGCAGTGGGCTGAGTGGCGGCCTCCGAGATGTCGAACCCGCGCCGGAAATCGCTCCCGGCCATGAAATAGGGGGGATTCGAGACGATCAGGTCGTATCGCTTCCCGTTCGCCGGCTCCGCAGCCCACTGCTGAACGGAAACGGAATGGACCTGCAACCGGTCGCTCCACGGCGAGGCGGCAAAATTCCCGGCGGCTTCCGCAGCGGCTTCCGGTTCGATCTCGACGGCGTCGATCCGGGTCGAAACGTCGGTTCGCTGGGCGAGCATCAAGGCGATGACGCCTGTCCCGGTTCCGATGTCGAGGATCCGGTGCGGCTTCTCAGCCTCCCCTTCGGGCAGCGAGACCCATGCGCCGAGCAGCACGCCGTCGGTCCCGACTTTCATGGCGGAACGCTCCTGCACTACGGCGAATTGCTTGAATCGGAATTTGTTCATACCCGTTGATCTGTGTGCCCGACGCCAGCGGAGATGCCACGAGCAGCGCGAATGTGGCGCCCTCTGCATGGGGTGGCGTCGGGCGCACGACTCTTCGAGAGTCGCAATTTCACGAACAGCATGGGGGCGGTACTGGCACTATTATTGAATCCGCTTGATAAAAGGAGTGGGACTCAGTGCATTGAGTCTCCCGTCGATATTTTGATAGCCCCGGTCGATCTGGTCGATGTTTTGAATGATGCTTGTCCCCTGTGCGCTCATCGCGGCGATCAACAGCGCCACCCCGGCCCGGATGTCCGGCGAGGTCATGGTCGTTCCCCGCAGCCGGATCGACTGGTCGTGGCCGATGACCGTCGCCCGGTGGGGATCGCACAGGATGATCTGCGCCCCCATGTCGATGAGTTTGTCGACGAAGAACAACCGGCTCTCGAACATCTTTTGGTGGATGAGCACCGATCCTTTCGCCTGCGTCGCCACCACCAAAAACACCGACAACAGGTCCGGTGTCAGACCCGGCCACGGTGCGTCGGCGATCGTCATGATCGACCCGTCGATAAAACTTTCGATCTGGTAATGCTCCTGATGCGGAATGTAGATGTCGTCGCCCCGCTGCTCGAACCGGATGCCCATTCGGGCGAACTGCTGCGGAATAATCCCCAAGTCGTCGAAAGATACCGACCGGATGGTAATCTCCGACCGGGTCATGGCTGCCATGCCGATGAAGCTCCCCACTTCGATCATGTCCGGCAGCATGGTGTGTTCGGTGCCGCCGAGCGAGTCCGTACCTTCGATCGTCAGCCGGTTCGAGGCGATGCCGCTGATGTGGGCCCCCATCCGCACCAACATCCGGCAGAGCTGCTGCAGGTAGGGTTCGCAGGCGGCGTTGTAGATCGTGGTCGTTCCCCGGGCCAGCACGGCGGCCATGACGATGTTGGCCGTCCCGGTTACGGAGGCTTCGTCCAACAACATATAAGCTCCCCGCAATCTATTTCCCTCTCCGCCCGGTGCCTGCACCGTATAGAATTTCCGGTCGGTGTCGAAGTCGAACTCGGCGCCTAATTTCTGAAACCCGATCAGGTGGGTGTCCAATCTCCGGCGGCCGATCTTGTCGCCTCCCGGCTTCGGCATGTAAGCGCGTCCGTATCGGGCGAGCAGCGGGCCGGTAATCATCACCGAGCCGCGCAGCCGGGCTGCGGCTTGACGAAATTCGTCGGTCTGCAGGTAGTCGAGGTCGACCGTTGCGGCCTGAAATGCGTAACTCCCCGGTCCGAGCCGTTCGACGGAGACGCCCATCGCTTCGATCAGCCGGATGAGCTGCATCACGTCTGTGATCTCCGGAATGTTGTGGATGGTTACCCGCTCGGGGGTCAGCAGCACGGCGCAGATCACTTCCAAGGCTTCGTTCTTGGCCCCTTGCGGAGTGATCGTTCCGCTGAGGCAGCATCCGCCGGTTACTTCAAAGGTTGCCATAGGTTTTATCGGGATTGGATTGCGTAGAGAAAGGTTCGGGTAGGTCGGTCGCACAACCGGCGCCGCTCGCTCAGTCGAGCCGTTTCACCCCTTTGCCCGTAACCAATCCCGTCCCCTTGTACCGGAAACTCCCCATCGTGCTGATCTCCGCCTGTCCGCCGCCGGTTACATTCGCCTTCACCTTTCCCATGCCCGACAGCTTGGCGTTGATTTTGCCGATGACGAACGCCTCCAAGTCGGCCGATGTCGTTCCGCTCAGCTCCACCGCCGCCTCGTCCGCACCCCCCGACAGCGTCATGCCCGACATGCCCGACAGCGAGATCGACACCGTCCCCGCCTTCAGCGTCCCCGTCATTTTGGAGGTCCCGCTTTGGATGCACTCCGCCTTGCCCCTTATCGAGAGTTTCGTGTCGCTCAGGTCCGACGTGCCCGACAGGTCGGCATGCAGCGTCCCGGCCGAAGCCTCCAGCAGGTTCACCGACCCGTTCCCCGACGTCAGGATGCGCAGATCCCCCGCCGTCGAGAAAACGCTCGTGCAGACCACCGTACTCGCCCCCGTAACGTTCAGGTATTTCAGATCCGACACCGTAACCCACGCCTGCGGTTTCTTTTTGCTCCGCGTGAAATACTTGCTCATGTCGTTCTTGAACGTCAGCCGCACATACCCCTCCTCCGTATATTCGAATACCAACTGGTCGGCCGCTTCCTGTTCGATCTCGACCTTGGCCCCTGCTTGGCGGGAGCTCCCGTCCGCCTGTGCCAGTTGCACGTCGAACGCCCCGGACACGATCAGACCGTTGATCCGCCGGTCGGCAAATTTTTCGATCGTCGCAGTCTCCTGTGCGGCAGCCGACAACGGCAACGCTGCGGCGCACAAGGCCGCCAAAAACAACTTTTTCATCTTCGGTTCTCCGATTTTAATTAACTTTGTCCAAAGGTAGTAAATGTCTTTCGATATTCGCTGCTTCTGCTGTCGTTATTTTGTTTATTAAGGATTAAGATGGAAAAGATACGAGTCGGGATCACCCACGGCGACTTCAACGGCATCGGCTATGAAATCATTGTCAAAGCGCTGCTCGACCAGCGGATTTGCGAGTTGTGCACCCCGGTGGTGTACGGATCGGCGAAAATAGCCGGCTATTACAAAGGGATGATACCCGAGGCCGAAGGGTTCAGCTTCAATATCGTTACCGATCCGGAGCAGGCCAATCCGAAACGGGCGAACCTCATCGTGTGCGTGGACGAGAACGTGAAGATCGAGCCGGGGCAGCCGACCGTGGTCAGCGGGCAGTATGCCGTGGCCTCGCTCAAAGCCGCCGTGCGGGATTTGAAAGCCGGAAAGATCGACGTGCTGGTTACCTGTCCGATCAACAAGAAGAATACCGCGGGCGAGGATTTCGGCTTCATCGGCCATACGGAATATTTGGCGGCCGAGTTCGGCGATACCGAACCGCTGATGTTTTTGGTCAGCGACACCCTCCGGGTGGGGTTGGTAACGATGCACATACCGCTCGCGCAGGTTCGGGAGGCGGTAACGGCCGAGGCGGTGTTGAGGCAGATTCGTTCGATCCGTCGGTCGCTGGAGCGCGATTTCGGCATCTATGGGCCGAAGATCGCGGTGCTGGGGCTGAATCCCCATGCCGGCGACGACGGCCTGCTGGGGACGGAGGAGCAGGAGGCGGTCATTCCGGCGATCCGGTCGGCGAAATATGAAAACATACTGGCGTTCGGCCCTTTTGCCGCCGACGGATTCTTCGGAAGCGGAGCCTATCGGAAATTCGACGCCGTGCTGGCGATGTACCACGACCAGGGGTTAGCCCCGTTCAAGGCGTTGACTTTTGCCGACGGGGTGAACTTTACGGCCGGTCTGTCGGCGGTGCGGACTTCGCCGGCTCACGGCGTCGGGTTCGACATCGCCGGAAAGATGGTGGCCGATGCGGCGCCGATGCGGGCGGCGATCTACCGGGCGATCGACATCTGGCGCAACCGGCAGGTGTTCGACACGGCCGCAGCCGATCCGCTGCCGCACTTCTCGAAAAACGACCGGGGCGACCGGCCGGCGAACCCTCCGCGGGGAGCAACGGGTCGGGGACGGCGGCCGGAACGGGATGCGGATGTGGCCGAGCTGCTGAAAGAGGAGGGGGCAGAGGCGGCCTTGGCGCCGCAGGGAACGGAAACACCGGCGGAACAGTGATCCCCGGCAATCGAAAATACCTTATCTTTGGAGGCTGAAAAACTGAAAACATCGCATGATACTACTGTTCCGTAACGATAACACCCTTTTTGCGGTACAGACCGCAGCGGCCCTCGACCGGCCGGACATCGACAAACTGTGCTGGCTTTTCGGGGATGCCGAATGGCTCGACCTCGCTTCGGTGAGCGGCATTTTCATCGGCCCGCGGCGCGAGATGATCACCCCGTGGAGCACCAACGCCGTGGAGATTACCCAGAATATGGGGATTGCCGGGATCGTGCGGATCGAAGAGTTCCGGATGGTCGACAGCGAAACGGCCCCGTACGACAAGATGCTCTGCCGGATGTACCGGACGATCGACGACCGGATTTTCACGGTGGATAAACAGCCGGAGCCGGTCGTCTGCATCGAGGACATCGAGGCCTACAACCGGGAGCAGGGGCTGGCGCTGAATCCGGACGAGATCCGGTACCTGAAGGAGCTGGCCGCGAAGATCGGCCGGCCGCTGACCGACAGCGAAGTCTTCGGCTTCTCGCAGGTCAACTCGGAACACTGCCGGCACAAAATTTTCAACGGACAGTTCGTTATCGACGGGGAACAGAAACCGGACACCCTCTTCAAACTCATCAAAAAGACCACGACCACGAATCCGGGCCGGGTGGTTTCTGCCTATAAGGACAACTGTGCCTTTTTGCAGGGGGCGGTGGTCGAACAGTTCGCGCCGGAGAGCCATGAAGGGCCGGACTATTTCGGGACCGAAGAGTTCGAGAGCGTGATTTCCGTCAAGGCGGAGACCCATAACTTTCCGACGACGGTCGAACCGTTCAACGGAGCGGCGACGGGAACCGGAGGCGAGATCCGCGACCGGATCGCCGGAGGAAAGGGGGCCTTTCCGATGGCGGGGACGGCTTGCTATATGACCGCCTACCCTCGACTCGACGGAGGCAGAAACTGGGAGAAGGGGATTCCGGCGCGGCCGTGGCTCTACCAGACACCGGAGGATATTCTCATCAAGGCATCCAACGGAGCCTCCGATTTCGGGAACAAGTTCGGGCAGCCGCTGATTACTGGCTCGGTCTACACCTTCGAACACGCTGAGAACGGGAAGACCTACGGCTTCGACAAGGTGATCATGCTGGCCGGGGGGGTCGGTTACGGGAAAAAGGCCGATTCGCTCAAGGACGAACCGGTGGCAGGGGACAAAGTGGTGCTGCTCGGCGGGGACAACTACCGGATCGGGATGGGGGGCGGTGCAGTCTCCAGTGTGGCGACGGGCGAGTATGCGAATGCCATCGAACTGAATGCGATCCAACGCTCCAATCCGGAGATGCAGCGCCGGGCTTACAATGCGATCCGGGCTTTGTCCGAGGAGCGGGACAATCCGATCGTCTCGATCCACGACCACGGGGCGGGGGGACACCTGAACTGTTTGTCGGAGCTTGTCGAGGCGACGGGGGGGCGGATCGACATCGACCGGCTGCCGGTGGGGGATCCTACCCTGTCGGCGAAAGAGATCGTCGGGAACGAGTCGCAGGAGCGGATGGGGCTGGTGATGGACGAAAAGCAGATCGACCGCCTGCGGGCGATCGCCGAGCGCGAACGGGCGCCGATGTATGTGATCGGGGAGACGACGGGGGATATGCAGTTCACCTTTGTGGACAACCGGACGGGAGAGCGGCCGATCGACTTGCAGCTCAGCGCGATGTTCGGCGAGGCGCCGAGGACGGTGATGACCGACCGGACGGTGGTCGAAACGTTCCGGACGCCGGAATACGATGCAAACCGAATCGGAGAGTATCTGACCGACGTGTTGCAGCTCGAGGGGGTGGCTTGCAAGGACTGGCTTACGAACAAAGTCGACCGGTCGGTAACGGGGCGTGTGGCGATGCAGCAGACGGCCGGGGCGTTGCAGCTGCCGCTGAACGACTGTGCGGTGATTGCCCTTGACTACCGGGGGAGGGCCGGGGTGGCGACGGCGCTGGGACATGCACCGGCTGCGGCGCTGGCCGATCCGGCCAAAGGATCGGTGCTGGCGATAGCCGAGGCGCTGACCAACATCGTTTTTGCCCCGCTGCGGGGGGGGATGGAGGCGGTGTCGCTGAGTGCCAACTGGATGTGGCCCTGCAAGAACGAGGGAGAGGATGCGCGGCTCTACCGGGCGGTGGAGGCGGCGAGCGACTTTGCGCTGGCCTTGAAAATCAATATTCCGACCGGCAAGGACTCGCTGTCGATGACGCAGAAATATCCGGACGGACAGGCGGTTTTGGCGCCGGGAACGGTCATTATTACCTCGGCGGGAGAGGTCTCGGATGTCAAAAAGTGTGTGCGGGCGGCGCTGGATGAGAGGTATTGCGACCGGAGTGCGCTGCTCTATGTCGATATGACGGGGGGCGAAGATTTCCTGCTGGGGGGGAGTGCGCTGGCCCAGGTCGTGCAGGCGGTGGGGGCTTCGGCGGACGTGCCGACGGTGCGGGATGCCGGGTATTTCAAACGGGCGTTCGATGCGGTGCAGGGTTTGATCGGCGGGGGAGAGGTGCTGGCGGGGCATGATGTGTCGGGCGGCGGGCTGATCACGACGCTGTTGGAGATGACGTTCGGCGGAAACCGGGCAGGGTTGGAGGTCGACCTGAATCCGCTCCGGAACGACGACCTCGTGAAGCTGCTCTTCAGCGAAAAACCGGCGGTGGTGCTTCAGGTGGCGGCAGACCGGGTCGATGCGGTGCTGGCGGTGCTCGACCGGGCGGGAGTGACCGGACAGCGGATCGCCGAGGTGCGGGACCAGCGGAAATTCTCGCTGCGCCATGGGTGTTGCGAACGGCTCTTGCTGGATATAGACAAGCTGCGGGATGTGTGGTACAAAACCTCCTACCTGCTGGACTGCAACCAAAGCACGCCGCAGCTGGCGCTGGAACGCTACGAAAATTACAAGAAACAGCCGCTGTACTACGATTTCCCGGCCGGTTTCACGGGAAAACTGGCGCAGTACGGCATCGATCCGGAACGAAAGACCAGAACGGGTATCCGGGCGGCGATTATCCGGGAGAAAGGGTGTCAGTGCGACCGGGAAACGGCTTGGATGATGCACTTGGCGGGATTCGATGTGCGGGACGTGCACATGACGGACCTGATCTCGGGGCGCGAGACCTTGGAGGAGGTCAATTTGATCGCGTTCGTCGGAGGGTTCTCCAACTCCGACGTGCTTGGCTCGGCCAAAGGCTGGGCGGGGGCGTTCCTGTTCAACCCGAAGGCGAAGGAGGCGCTGGACCGCTTCTACGCCCGGCCGGATACGCTGTCGATCGGGATTTGCAACGGGTGTCAGTTGATGGTGGAGCTGGGGTTGATTGCGCCGAAAACGGACGAAGAGCGGCCGCGGATGCTGCACAACGATTCGCACAAGTTCGAGTCCGGATTCGTGGGGGTAACGGTGCAGCGGTCGCCGAGCGTGATGCTGCGGTCGCTCGAGGGGGCGAAGTTGGGGATCTGGGTGGCGCATGGCGAAGGCAAGTTCCGGCTGCCCTATGCCGAAGAACATTACCATATCCCGATGAAGTACCTCTATGCGGCGTATCCGGGCAATCCGAACGGGAGCGATTACCATGCGGCGGCGATCTGTTCGGCGGACGGACGCCACTTGGCGATGATGCCGCACTTGGAACGGGCGCTCCGGCCGTGGAACTGGGCTTACTATCCGAGCGGGACGCCGCGGGCGGAGGATGAGGTAACACCGTGGATCGAGGCTTTCGTCAATGCGCGGGAGTGGATCAGGGAGCGGACGAAGTAGGCTCTCCGGGCTTTTTTACTCCTTTACTCCTTATACTCCGAACGGAGGATGGCCGGGGGGGGACCTTCGGTCGGCAAATCGGTTCGACAATGAATATAGAAGAGATTCGCGACTATTGTTTGGAGAAAGTTTCGGCGACCGAAGCATTCCCTTTCGACGAGGATACGATGGTTTTTCGTGTGGGGGATACCGCGGAGAAACCCGGTAGAATTTTTGCACTCTGTTCGTTGGAGAGGCCGGACTATATCTTGTTGAAGTGCGACCCCGATCGTGCCGTCGAGTTGCGCGACCGCTATCCCGACGAAATCGAACCCGGATGGCATATGAACAAACGCCATTGGAACGGTGTGTCGTTGGGCGGGCCGCATCTGACCGATTCCCGGATTCGCGAAATGATCGACCATTCCTATCGGCTCGTTGCCGCATCGCTGCCCAAACGGCTGCGGGTCGGATTGGGCTTGGAAAACGGATAAAAAGGCTGCCCGCAGAACCGGAGCAGCCTTTGCGAAACGAATCAGAGAGAGGCGGTTACCAGCTGACCGGTTGATTCAGAATATCGCCGTCGGCAGCATCTTCGGCCGTGAAAGTCGCGCCGCGATATTGAACGCACAGCATGACGAGCGGTACCGTACCGTTGTTGCGCACCGACCGTCGTCCCGCCGGCGCCACCCGTACGACACTCCCTTCCGTAACCGGGAAAATTTGTCCGTCTACCTGAAACTCGCCCGAACCGCTGAGGAAAAAGTACAACTCTTCGTGCGTTTTGTGGGTATGGAGAAATCCCGTCTCGCTCCCCGGCTGGAAGACCTGGAACGAAAATTCGCCCCCCGTGGCCTGCACCGCCGCCCCGCCGAACACTTTGCCCGGAATGCGGATCTCCGGCCCCAGCGTTAAGACGTAATCCCCCAGTTCGCTTAGTTTTCCGATCTCGACAGCACTGAAATTCTCGGCTGCCGCAATTTTTTTCAGCTCTTTCATTCCGATTGTTGTTTTTAGAAGTTGATTGCGAAGCGAAATTAACGGATTGCAGGCAGTTGCACAAGAAGTTACCGTTTGGTCCTGTAGTAACCGTTTTATCGCTTTTGTTGAAAAACAGGATATTATGAATTGAAAAATATTTACACTAACTTTGTAAATAAAAGTAACTGACCAAAAGTTAGTATCAGGTATGGAAGAGAAATTGCCCCCGAAAAGAGAGCTCCGGTCGGTCATTGAGATGTGTCCGGTTCGGAATGTCGTCGCCCGGTTCGGCAACAAATGGTCGTTGCTGGTTTTATTGATTCTGAGCGAGCGGGAGGCGACCCGCTTCAGCGAATTGGGACGGTCGATTCCTGACATTTCGTCGCGCGTTTTGTCCGGCACGCTCAAAATGCTCGAAGCGGACGGATTGATAACCCGTCAGGTCTACCCGGTCGTTCCTCCGCGCGTAGAATACCGTCTCACGGCAATCGGCCGTTCGCTCGTCCCGTTCATTCACCGGCTGACCGAATGGGCGCAGGCGAACATGGGGACGATTCTCGAACACCGCCGGAGATGCGAATCCGACGGAAAAAAGAGGCCCGGAGCGGACCTTTCGTCCGCCGGAATGGGAAAAGGGTTAGATAATCGTTAAAAATCATTACCTTTGCTCCCGCACAATTCGAGAATAGAACCAAACAAACATATCATTCACAGAACATGAAAAAACTTTTTGTTCTCGCTGCGGCCTCGGTTGCAGCCTTGACGACCACCACCTCGTGCGGTCTGGTCGGAGCCAAACTGACCACCGATGTGGATACGCTGGCTTATGCGATCGGGGTCGACCTCGGAAACATGGTTTTCCAGTTCGACTCGACCCTCAATGTCGACATTGTAGCTGCTGCCCTCAAGGATGTTTATGCCAAACGGAGCAAACTGACCCGCGAACAGGCCGGAGCTTTCATCCAGGAATACATGACCGTCGGACTCGCCCGGAAGAATGCCGCTGCCGGACAGGAGTTCATCGAAAAGGCCGTGAAAAACGGAGCGCAGACGCTGCCGAGCGGTTTGGCCTACAAAATCGACAAACCGGGATCGGATAAAAAGATCGCTTTGGGCGACTCGATCTATGTGAAATACACCTTGACGCTGCCGAACGGTCAGGAATTGGAAAGGGCGACGGAGGCTGTGCCGATGTTGCTCCAGAAATCCCGCCTAATCGAGGGCTGGATAGAGGGGCTGCCTTTGGTGGGCGAGGGCGGACAGATCACGCTCTTTCTGCCGGGCGACTTGGCTTACGGCGAAATGGGAACGCCCGGAGGGATCGGCCCGAATCAGGCGCTGAAATTCGACATCGAAGTTACCAAAGTGGTGCCGGGAGAACAGCCGGCCGAAGAATAACGACAGACCGGAGAGGGGTGATTTTTTGGATATGGGACTGCTGCTTCGGATGAAAAGCGGCAGTCCCATATCGTCATATACCGTACTCCTCCTTGGATGAAGAGAACAGATGGACTTCACCGCATTGATCGACTGGTATGAACGGCACCACCGGCCGCTGCCGTGGCGCGAGACCCGCGATCCCTACCGGATCTGGCTCTCCGAAGTGATCCTGCAGCAGACGCGTGTGGCGCAGGGGCTGGCCTACTATCGCCGGTTCGAGGAGCGGTTTCCCACCGTCGTCGCACTCGCCGAAGCCCGTGAAGACGACGTGCTGAAGTTGTGGCAAGGGTTGGGGTATTACAGCCGCGCCCTGAACCTGCATGCAGCGGCCCGACAGGTGGCCGAACAGTACGGCGGACTCTTTCCGACCCGGTACGAGGAGGTGCGGGCTTTGCGCGGCGTGGGCGATTATACCGCTGCTGCGGTCGTCTCGTTCGCTGCCGATGCACCGCATGCCGTGGTGGACGGGAATGTCTACCGCGTTTTGAGCCGCCTGTCGGACATCCCGACCCCGATCGATACCGCAGCGGGAAAGAGAGAGTTCGCCACGGTGGCGGCGGCGTTGCTGTCCGACTATTTGGCCCGGAGAGATCACAAAGGGAGCGGCCTCTACAACCAGGCATTGATGGAGTTGGGCGCTTTAGTGTGTACGCCCCGCGGAGCGCAGTGCGCCGATTGTCCGCTGGCCGGGAGCTGCATGGCGCTGAGGAGCGGAACCGTCGGGCTGCGGCCGGTGAAGCGGGGGAAAACCGCTCAGACGCCCCGCTATTTCAACTACCTGCACATCACCGACCGCCGCGGACGCGTCGCGATCCGGCGGCGGGACCGGGAGGATATTTGGCAGGGGCTTTATGAATTTCCGTTGATCGAAACGGCGGCCGAAACCGACTTTGAAGCCTTGCCGGTCCCTTTGACCGGGTATGTGTGGGAGGGGAGTGTGCGGATGCCGAAGCACGTGCTCTCGCACCGCGTGATCCACGCCGTGTTCCACCGGCTCGCGATACCGGACTGGGACGAAATGGCGGATCTGCCCGACGGTTGGTGCGTGGTGCCGGCGGAGCGGTTGGACGACTATGCTGTGGCGCGGCTTACGGAGCTTTACTTGGAGCGGCAGTCCGTGTAGAGTCGGGGGCGGCCGCCCGAATCAAGCCTTCGGAATGTCGATCAGCCGTGCTTCCGGGTAGTAGGTGTGCAGGTAGTCCGCGATGTAGGCCCTCGTATCCGCTGCGATGACCGGATCGCCCGCCGGGTAGAGTTTCCAGAGCACCGCCGCGATCCGGATCTGCCGACTCCGGCAGGCCTCGAAACTCAACAGCGTATGGTTCAGGCTCCCCAGACGGGCCGACGTAACGAACAGCAGCGGCAGGTCGTGTTCCGCCACGTAGTCGGCCGTCAGGTATTCGTGCGGCGTGCCGTTCGCGTCGAACGGCCGCAGCGGGACCAACAAACCGCCCGCCCCTTCGAGCAATACCGTATCGTACTGTTTCAGAAGTTCTTGCGTGGCACGCTCGATCGCAGCGGTCTCCACGCGTCTCCCCTCCAACCGGGCCGAGAGATGCGGCGAAGCGGGGAACCGGTAGATGACCGGACAGGTCGTACCCGCCGTGTCCGCCTCCTGAAGCGGAATCCCCATCAACCGGCGGTGCAGCTCGATATCCTCCGAACGGTCGGTGCATCCGGTCTGGATGAATTTCTGGGTAATGACCTGCCGGCCCTGCTCGGCCAGCATCCGGGCCAGCAGACCCGTGGCATAGCTCTTGCCGGCATCGGTGTCGATACCGCTGACGAAATAGGCGCCGGGCGGAAGAAGAAGTTCCATCATGTGGGTATCAAAAAAATGTGTCAATCTCTCTCTGCGATCAGGATGATCGGGTGGAAGGTCAGCGTTACCCCCTCCTCGCCGTCCGAACCGGAGGGGGCCGGGAGGGTGTAAGCGGAGCGATAGTCCGCCTCGAACCGCCGCAGCCGGTCGCGTGTCCACCGCTCTGCCGCCACGCCGTTGACGCCTGTCAGCCGCAGGTGGCGCAGCACGTCGGCCGGAGTCGGATGGAGCTGCCGTTCGATCCACTCTTCGGCGACTGCGATGCGCAATCCATTGCGTTCAACCTCTTTCCTGAGGGATTCGAGCGGATAGTAGTGCAACCCGCGGCCTGTTGTGTCCGCGATCTCGCGGAGGTTCTCCGGTCCGAACGTGCCGAGGGCCAGCACTCCGCCCTGAGGCCGCAACCCTTTTGCCGCGCGGGCGATGAAGCCGGGCAGGTCGTCGAACCACTGCACGACCGACGCACTGGCAATCAGGTCGCAGGCTTCGTCCGGAAAGGCGAACCGCTCGCCGTCGCCCGTCTCGAACCGCACCGAGCCGGGCAGCCAGCTGCCGCTCTCCGCCGTCAGGTCGTTGGCCGTCCACTCCGCCTCCGGAAACAGCCGCACCAAATGGCGGGTCAGAAAACCGGTGCCGGCTCCGATCTCGACTCCGCACCGGATCCTCCCGCCGTTCGCATACCGCTGTTCGAGCAGGCCGCCTATCCGGTCCGCAATCGTCCGCTGGACGACGGCTGACGTGTCGTAGCTCCTTAGGTGGCGCGAAAACCGCCGCTGCAACAGTTGTTTGTCGTGTATCATCGCCTTTTTCATCCTCTCGGGATCAGGAGGTCCGAGAGTTCCGAATCGCAGAACGGGTAGTGGGGCATCGCCGGTCGCAGCACGACCGGCACACCGGCCGCGCGCCAGTACCGTTCCATGTTTTCCGGCGGAAAAATCGCATCCTGCCCGCCGACCACCGCCTGTGTCCAAAAGCCGGGAGCCGGTTCCGGATCTCCCGTGCCGGCGGCCTGCCGCTGAAGCGAAACCAATTCGGCGTAGATCTCCTCCAACGGTCGGGTCGAACGGTGGCGGTAGTAGGCCCGCAGCACCTCCTGCGTCCCGCACATGCGTTCGAGGAATTTGCCGGTTCCGCTGCTGCCGATGCTCCGCACGGTTACGGCGAAGGCCCGCATCGGAATCCCGTAGGTGTCGTCGACCGGCCGCGGTGTGCCGCCGATTGCGGTGGCGGCGTCCCACCGGAGAGCGGTTCGCCCGAAAAGGGTCGCCGCCGCCCATACGCCGAACGACCATGCGGCAAGATAACGTTTCCGGTACGGGGCAAGGAGGGCGGTCAACCGTTCGGTTTCCGCCGCGTCGGGCAGGGTGCGGTAGTCGAACAGGCACAACAGGTCGCATCCCTCGGGAACGGCCCGGTGCCGGACCAGTTCGTCCGACCCGGCCCAGCCGAGGGCCCAAACGAGTACCGCCTCCGCTGTCGGAGCGGAGCGTTTTATCCAAACTGTTTGCATAATCGGGCGAATCGTTCGATCTGTTCCGGTTCGTGGCTTGCGCAGAGCGAAACCCTTACCCGCGCCTCTCCCTGCGGCACGGTGGGGTGCCGGATCGCGGTCGTCCAAAACCCGGCCTCCCGAAAGTCGGCGGCTAACTGCAAGGCCCGCTCGTTGCTTCCTGCCGGGATCGGAATGATTTGCGAGGCATAAGGGGTGTCGGGCTGCACGATGCGGTTGACGATTTCGACCAACTCCCGCACTCTCCTCCGCCGGGGGGCGAACTCCGGCAGCCGGTCGATCAGAAACCGGGTCCACCGGAGCGAAATGTCGGGCAGGGCGGTCGAAAAGATCAAAGGACGCATCCGGTTGACCAACAGCTCTTTGCTCTCCCTCGAGCAGACGACTGCGGCTCCGGCCGAAGCCAAGGCTTTCCCGAATGTAATGACTCGGTAGTCCGCCTGCAAGGGGAGTTCCGGATGTGCTGCGTTGTGGGCTGCCAACAGGCCTGTCCCCGCTTCGCCCGGCCCGTAAACGCCGAACGCGTGGGCCTCGTCCAAATAGAGCGAAAACCGGTACTGCTGTTGCAGTTCGGCTAACCGCCCCAACGGGGCGAAATCGCCGTCCATGCTGAACAGGCTTTCGGTTACGACGATCACCCGCCGGCCCTCTCTCCGCTCGGCTGAGGCGGCGGACAGCATCGAGGCGAGGTGGGCCATGTCGTTGTGCCGGAACCGCCGCCACTCGACGCCCGCTTCGCAGAGCCGCAGGCCGTCGATCAAGCTGGCATGCACCAACTTGTCGGCCAGAATGAGGTCGCCCCGCTGCGTTACCGCAGGCAGCACGCCCGAATTGACGGCAAAGCCCGACCCTAATACCAATGCGGCCTCGGCCTGAAGCAGCCGGGCCAGCCTCTCTTCCAAGTCGGCATAAGCGGGGCTGTTGCCGGTCATCAGCCGCGACGAGGGGTTGCCCAATACGAAATGTTCCGGCTCCTGCCGGAACAGGGATTGCAAAAATTCGCGCTGCAATCCGCCTGCTTCGCCGCTCAGTCCCAGATAGTCGTTCGACGAGAGATTGCAGTATCCCCTTATCTTGCCGTCCGCCGCGGTTGTGGCTCCTGTCCCGTTCCGGCACGGGTAAACCGTTGCGCCGGCTGAACGCATCACGTTCAGCCGGCGCAGGTTCCCCTGACGCTGCAAGGCTTCGAGTATCTCGGTTTCGCGACGCATCGTTTCTCGGGGTTATTCCTCCTCGGGCAGTGCCGAACCGGGCACCAAGGCTACGGCCTGTGCCGCATCCGATTCGGCTACGCTCAGTCCGACCTGCCCCTGTATGAAAGGCAGGAGGGTGCCGCCGATCGCTCCGTCTACGCTGCACGGAATGCCGTTGTTTTCGAGCCGTTCGGCATCCCAGTAGGCTTCGTTCGGGTCGCTGTACCGCTTGATGACGACGATGCGGCTCGAATCGGCCGCGGTGTCTCGATGATGGGTGGTCATGGTCTGATTTCTCCTTCTTCGTTTGCGATGCGGGGGTGGTCTGCGGAACGTTTCGCCAGATCGCCGGGCCATCATTCCGGCCTACCGGGCCTCTTCGACGGTGAACCGACCCTCGATGCGGTCGGCGCTCGCTTCGCTGACGCTCCCGACAATATCCGCTTCTTTCGTTCGACGGTTTCGTGTGCCGCCCGCCCCGGACAACTCTCCTAAGCCATAAAGAAGTTCCGCATCCGCTCGAAAAGGTTTTTCGTTTTGCTGTTCGCGGTCTCTTTCGGTTTGAAGTTGTCCGACGAGCGGAACTTTTCGAGTGCCTCTTTTTCTGCCGGCGAGACGTGTGCCGGAATGTAAATGTCCACTACGGCCAACAAGTCTCCCGTTCCGTAGCCGTTCACGTCCGGAATCCCCTTGCCGCGCAGCCGGAGCACCCGTCCTGCCATCGTCCCCGGTTCGATCTTGATGCGTGCCTTGCCCTCCACGGTCGGGATCTCGACGGAGGCTCCCAAAACGGCATCCGCTACATTCAGCTGCAAGTTGTAGATCAGGTCGTTCCCCTCCCGTTTCAGTTCGGGGTGCGCCTCTTCTTCGATCACCACCAACAGGTCGCCGTTCACTCCTCCCTGCTTCGCTGCATTCCCTTTGCCGGAGACGGAGAGTTGCATCCCTTCACCGACACCGGCGGGTATGTTGATCTCTACGATCTCTTCGCCTTTGACGGTTCCGCTGCCGTGGCATTTCGCACACGGCGCTGTAATCACTTTTCCGCTGCCGCCGCAGGTCGGACAACCCGTGGTGGTCTGCGTCCGGCCGAAGAAGGTGTTGACGACCTGCACCACATGCCCCGAACCGTTGCAGGTCGAACAGGTCGCATACGAGTTGCTGTCTTTCGCCCCTTTCCCGCCGCACGAGTCGCAGGCAATGTCTTTCTTGATCTTGAGCTTCTTGGTCGTCCCTTTGACGATCTCGGCCAATGTCAGCCGGACTTTCACCCGCAGGTCGCTGCCCCGGTTCACGCTCCGGCCGCCGTATCCGCTGCCCGAACCGAACCCGCCGAACCGGCCGCCGCCGAAGATGTCGCCGAACCGGGAGAAGATGTCTTCCATCGTGAATCCGCCGTATTCGCCGCCGAAGCCTCCGAACCCGCCTGCGCCGGAGGCTCCGCCCATGCCGGCATGACCGAACTGGTCGTACCGTGCTTTCTTCTCGGGATTGCTCAGTACGTCGTAGGCTTCGGCGGCCTCTTTGAACTTCTCTTCGGCGTTCTTGTCGCCGGGGTTCTTGTCGGGGTGAAACTGTATCGCGGCTTTCCGATAGGCTTTCTTGATCTCGTCGGCGGTGGCGTCGCGCCCCACTCCCAATACTTCGTAATAGTCTCTCTTTTCTGACATTACTCGTTCTTTACAAAGGTTCGTTTGTTTTTCAGTTCACGGGCGGTATTGTCGACTTTGGCAGGTCGGCCGGCGCCAGCGGCGGAAGTATCGAGCCATGCGAGAGTTGCGTTCCGCCGCCGGGGGTGGCGACGGCCCGCAGCGCCTCGCGGCGCGCGAAATGCCGATTATTCGGTCGAAAGAATAAAGGGACGGTCCCCTTTTTCTTTAACTGAAAAAATAGACGAACGATGAATAAAAAATCCAAGGAGAGGGTTTACTCCCCGACCACCACTTTGGCAAAGCGCAGGACCTTCTCCTTAAGCATGTAGCCCGTCTGCACCACGTCGATCACCGTCCCTTTCTTGTCCGGTTCGTCGACCGGCACCTTGGCCACCGCATCGTGGAAATCGACATCCAACGGCTTGCCCAGCGCTTCGATCGGCGTAACCCCTTTCGCCTTGAGTACATCCAAGAACTTTTGGTAGATCAGCCGCACCCCTTCGCACTCCGTCGCCACCGACTCTTTCCCCTCCATCGCCGCTATCGCCCGTTCGAAGTCGTCCACCACCGGAATGATCGCCTTGATGACCTCCTCGCCTCCGCTGGCGATCAAATCCATCTTCTCTTTGAGCGTCCGTTTGCGAAAATTGTCGAACTCCGCCGAAAGACGCATATACTTGTCCTGCCACTCCCGGCAAGCATCTGCCAATTTGTCGCAATTCGCCTCTGCATCCTCCCCCTCGTCCGGTGTCAGCGTGTCAGTGTCGATCGTCGGTTCGGGTGTTGCATCATCTAATGTTCGGTTTTCAAACTCCTGTTTTTCAGTATTGTTTTCCTGTTTTTCCATAGCGATTACCGATTGTTCGGAACGGGAATCGGCAAATAGCGTACCAATTTTAGTCCTGCACGGCCGGACCGAAAACCGAACGCAAAACTGCCATTTGCCGGTCGGGGTTGAATTTTTCGTCGACGACCCGGCGGCAGTTCCGTCGCACCGCCTCCCGCTGCTCCGGATCGAGCTTCGTCCACGGCCGTATGCCCTCCGCCAGTGCCTCCGGATCGCCCTCGGCGAACAGCGAACCGCTCACCCCCGGTTCGACAGCCTCGTACTCCGGCATCTGCCGGTTCCCGTTGTCGTGCGTAACGACCGGGGTGCCGAATGTCAGCGCGTGGATCGCCGTCAGCCCCACATTCCCCGGACTGACGCATGCCGCACTGTGGTGGAGAAACGCTCCGATGATCGAGTCGTCGTATGTCTCGCCGTAGAACCAGACCCGGTCGGTCAGCCCCCGTTCGTCGACCTGCCGTTCGAGCGGTTCGCGCTCCGGGCCGTCGCCGATTAGCACGAGGTTGCACGGATCACCCGTGCGTTCGAGCCGCTCCAGCGCCTCCAACAACAGGTCGAGCCGTTTGGAAGCGGTCAGCCGCCCGACAAAAGTCAACAACGGCAGGTCGTTCCCGAAATAGTTGCGGATGAATCCGCTGTCGCCGATTCTCGACCGGATTGCCGCCTGTTTGTCGTAGTCCAATGAGTTGTAGATCACCTTGATCCGATCTGCCGGAAATCCCTCTTCGAGCAGCAGCCGGCGGGAGCGTTCGCCGTAGAGCAGCAGGTGGCCGGCCAGCCGGAAATAGGCTTTGTTTTTGCACAGCGTCCATCGGCTCTCGCCGCCGTTCAGGCCGTGCGACCACAGATAAACGGGCCGGCGCAGCAACCGGGCGATAGCGGCGATGATCCAGTTGGAGCGAATCCCCGGATTGCCGGTCAGCACATAGGCGTCGTATCGTCTCGAGAAGGCTTTGCGAATGGCTCCGCGCTGCCACACGAGTTTTCCGCTCTGCCGGTACATGTTGTGCAGGTACCCCCTGAATCCGCGCAGGGTCCGCAGGTCCATCAAGGCGATTCCGCCGGTGGACTCTTCGCCGGCAATCCAATCGAATGCCGTATCGGGGTCGGCATCCATCTTTCGGTAAATGCCTTCGCGGTACAGGGGGGCGATATTGAAAATGCAACAGACTCGCTTCATCTCCCGACAAAGATACGTCTCTTTTCGCTGAGTTCGAGGGGGATATTCTTTTTCCGGTCGAAAGGTGCGGCGCCAGCGGAGCCGATTCTTTGGGTCGGATGCGTTGCGTCTTTTGTTGTCCGCCTCTACCAGCGTCCGATGCCGGCGGAAATTGTTCCGAGCAGACTAATCGGCTGGAGTGCC
>JAFLSI010000100.1 GCA_022511025.1 Rikenella sp.
GCCCCCGGCTGCGGAGGCCTGCAAGCAGTCCCCGCCGGCTCCGGCCTGAATCGGGATAAAGGCTGCCAACAAAATACCCACAAAGCAACCCGGTCGGAACGATCGGGGTTTTTCTGTAAATTTCGCCAGATCGCTATTCGCATGGCCTATTATTTCGCATCCGACATCCATTTGGGACTCGTTTACAACGGAGCCGATCCCCGGGAACGGGAACGGCTTTTTGTCTCCTGGCTCAATGCGATCCAGGGAGACTGCGAGGGGCTTTTTTTGGTCGGCGACCTCTTCGACTTCTGGTTCGAATATCGGTACGTCGTGCCGAAAGGGTTCGTGCGGACACTCGGTAAGCTGGCCGAGTTGTGCGACCGCGGGATACCCGTACACTTCTTCGTCGGGAACCACGACCTGTGGATCGGCGACAGCTTTGCCCGGGAGATCGGAATGATCGTGCACACCCGGCCCGCCCTTTTCGAATTGAACGGCCGAACCGTTTGGGTAGCCCATGGCGATGGATTGGGGAAATCCGGAGATTGGCGGTATGCCCTGTTGCGGCGCATTTTTCACAGCCGTTTTCTGCGGCGCATTTTTTCCGCCCTGCTCCACCCGAACCTCATGATACGTTTCGGTCGCTGGTGGTCGTCGCATAACCGGCACGGACGGAAAGAGGGAGTGGCCCACCGTTTCCGGGGCGAAGAGGAACCCATCGTGCAGTTCGCACGGACCTATGTTGCAGCCCATCCCGAGACCGCTTATCTGGTCTGCGGCCATATGCACACCCCCGTGGTCTACCCTTTGGGCGGCCGGAGCAGCGTGGCGATTCTCGGCGAATGGATCGAACACCCGGTGTACGGCCGGCTCAGCGATGCCGGCGAGTTGGAGTTGATCGAATGGCCGATTATGGCAGCAGCCGGAGGAAATAGATCGGAAAACGTTTAACTTTACATCCTCCCGCACGTCAAACAACAGAAGCGGAACCCTTTTCGTTCTGTTTCGGACACATTTTGTACATTCAACCACATCGAGAGCCATGAAACGCCTCCTTATCTTCCTGCTTTTTTCGGCCGGAGCCGTAACGGCCGGTTACGGCCAGAGCCGAGGATATGTCGATGACCTCTATCGGGGTTCGACCCGTCAGAGCCGTGCCGTCGAGGCCGAAGCCCGGAAATCGGCTCAGCGTGCGTCCCGGCAGCAGGTGCCCGTGAACTGGACCCCGGCCCAAGAGACCCGCCCCGCAACCGTTGCGACCCCCGAACGCGGTGAACTGGTAACCCATTTCGACGACGCACTGGCCCGGCGGTTGGAAGCCTACAGGAACTACCGGGAGATGGACGACAGCTACTGGCAGCTGATGGAGAACTACCATGCGATGTTGAGCCGGAAATACGACCCCGATCTCTACAACATCATCACCTTCGGGAATGAAATGTGGGTCGAGCCGGTCTATATTTCGGCCCTCTTCGACGGGAGCGATCCCGCAGCACGGGTGTACGGCAAACAGCTCGTTTTGCCCGCCCCGCAGCAGACCGATGTCCGGATCCGTTTGAACTTCGGCTTCGGCCGGCCGTGGGTCGATCCGTGGGGTTACGGCTGGTACGGTTCGTGGTGGAGCCCGGCGTGGCGGTGGAGTCCCTACTGGGACTTCGGTTACTGGAGGCCGGCATGGGGCTGGAACTGGGGGCTGTCGTGGAGTTGGGGATGGGGTCCGAGTTGGTATCCCGGTTGGGGTCCGGGCTGGTGGGGACCCGGTTACTATCCCTCCCACTGGGGCGGAGGCGGTTTCAGACCGCACACTCCGGCACGGCCGGTCATTTGGGGCAGCGGACCCCGGCCGGCTTACAGACCGGGTCCGGAAGCCCGTCCCGGCGCCGGATCGGCAGCCGGCCGGCCGACCTATCCGGGCGGATTCCGGCGCAACGAAAACGGAACGGGCGTAACGGTCAATAACGGCAGCGGCGCCGCGAATCCCCGTCCGGGCAGTACGATCCGGCCCGGGAGCATCGGCAACCGCTATAACCCGTCGACCCGGCCGTCGGTGGATGCAGGGGGGCAGGGGAGTGCGCCGGCCGTCTCTCAGTCGCCGGATCGGTCGTACCGCCGGGAGGCGACTTTGACCCCTGCGCCGACCCAACGGCGCGAAACGACCACCCGGACAGAAACCCCGCGCCGGAGTGAACCCTCCTATTCGGCCCCCTCGCGCAGCAGCACCGGCGGCGGATCGTCCCAAAGCAGCAGCGGTTTTTCCGGAGGCGGCGGCCGTCGGCGGTAGGGCGGTCCGAAACGACACGCGCAGTTCCCGCGAGGCGGCCTCGCGGGAACTGCGGAAAAACGACAGACAACTGACATTTCAAAAGGTATGAAACAGAGAGATATACGGGCAGCGATCCTCGTCGCCCTGTTTGCCCTCGGGCTGACCGCAGCGGATAAGGCCCGCGGACAGAGTTCGGAAGAGCTGTTGCTGTTTTCGCGTCAGAACTTCGGCATTGCAAGCGCCCGTTCCGCCGGGATGGGCGGCGCCTTCACCTCCTTGGGCGCCGACGCGGCGACGATGAGCCTCAATCCGGCCGGGATCGCCATGTACGGCAAAGGAGAAATCAGCATCAGCCCCGGCCTGCGCATCACCGGCAACCGGGCGGATTACAGCGGCTCCGGCGGATCGGTTTCCAAGCGGCTCGGCAATACCCGGGCCCATGTCGGGAGTTTTTCGATGGTCTATGCCGGCAGCAATTTTGCTGTCGGATTCGGAATGAATCGGCTGGCCGACTTCAACGGCCGCAGCCGGGCGGTCGGATACGGCGAACAGTTCTCCATCGGCGACATGTTCGTCGAACAGCTCTACGGCGTTCCGACCGCCGGCATCGGCTCCCCCGACCGGGACATCTACCGGGCTTTCTACAACTACCCCCCGGCATACTGGGGGGCGATTATGGGGTATCAGGCCGGCTTGTTCGACCCGGTGGAGGGGAGCGACCCGCAGACCTACACCATGCAAAACATGCTTCAGAACGGCTCGCTGCTCTATCCGCAGGAGGATCGCCGCACGGCCGGAGCGATCGACGAATATGTTCTCAGCGGCGGATACAACCTCAAAGAGATCCTGTATGTCGGCGCTTCGATAGGCATTCAGGATATCCGTTACAACCGGTACGACACCTATTCCGAAGCGACCTCGGCCGGGAATGTGGGGCTGCACAGCCTGTTCTACGACCAGAACCTGCGCATGAACGGCGCGGGGGTCAACCTCAAGGTGGGGGCGACGGTCCGACCGCTGCCGTGGCTGCGGATCGGAGTGGCCTACCACTCGCCGACCTGGATCCGCATGAAAGAGGAGTACGACGGAGCGATGACCGTGTACTACACCCATCCGATCGAGGGATACACCTACGGCTACAGCGATACGCCGATCTTGCAGAATGAATACAGCATGCGCACCCCGTCGAGGCTGTTGGCCGGGATTTCGGCCACGATCGGGACGGTGGGGATCGTCAGTGTCGATTACGAGCGGGTGTGGTATCCGAACATGAAATACACGTCGGCCGGCTTCGGGGATATCAACGAGGGGACGGAGACCACACCGGGAATCCGGGAGGCCTACCGGCCGGCGAATATCGTCCGGGCGGGGATCGAGTTCCATCCGGTTCAGTCGCTTTTCCTGCGGGCGGGCTGCGGGTACAGCGCTTCGCCGTACCGCGGCAGCGATTTCAAACGCTACGGCGAGTACCGGCAGTGGTCGGGCGGGATCGGCTACCGGAATCGGTGGGTGAACCTCGATCTGGCCTATGTCTACGGTTCGGCGCGGCAGATGCCCTACAAACCGTTCGACTACACGGCAGAGGACGGCTATCGGGTGGCTTCGGACGGAACGGTCTCGCTGCGGGAGAGAAACCACAACCTGATCCTCTCGGTGGTATTCAGGTTCTAAGGCCCGGCGGGTGCCGACCGGCCGTGGAAATTCCGGATGAAAGAGGTATCTTTGCAACCGAACGGAACACCAAGGTCTATGCCCCAGAAACAGAAAACAGCATTCATCACCGGGATCACCGGGCAGGACGGCGCCTATCTGGCCGAATTTCTGCTCCGGAAAGGGTATATCGTGCACGGGATGAAGCGCCGCGCCTCGTCGTTCAACACCGAGCGGATCGACCACCTGTACGAAGACCCCCATGTGGACGGGCAGCGGTTCGTGCTGCACTACGGGGATATGACCGACTCGATGAACCTCACGAAAATCGTGCAGGAGGTGCAGCCCGACGAGATTTACAACCTCGCCGCCATGAGCCACGTCAAGGTCAGCTTCGACACCCCGGAATACACCGCCAATGCCGACGGAATCGGGACCCTGCGGCTGTTGGAGGCCGTGCGGCTGTTGGGACTGACCGACCGGACCCGGATTTATCAGGCATCGACCTCGGAGCTGTACGGCTTGGTGCAGCAGGTGCCTCAGTCGGAGCAGACTCCGTTCTATCCCCGGTCGCCGTACGCTTGCGCGAAGTTGTACGCCTACTGGATCACCGTCAATTACCGCGAAGCCTACGGGATGCACGCCAGCAACGGGATTCTGTTCAACCACGAAAGCCCGGTGCGCGGCGAAACTTTCGTTACGCGCAAAATTACGCGGGCCGCAGCGCGGATTGCGCTGGGGATGCAGCAGCAGACCTATTTAGGAAATATGGACGCCACGCGCGACTGGGGCCATGCCAAAGACTATGTGGAGGCGATGTGGCTGATCTTGCAGCAGCCGGCGGCGGATGACTATGTGATTGCGACCGGCGTTACGACCTCGATCCGGGAGTTCCTGCGGCTGACCTTTGCCGAGCTGGGGATTGCGGTCGAGTTCTCCGGTTCGGGCGTCGACGAAGTCGGGACGATCGCTGCGGTAGAGGCTTCCCGTTTTGTCGAAACCGTCGGTTCCGAATACCTGCCGGCTATTGAAAAACGGATCGGAAGCCGGGTGGCGAGCGTCGATCCGCGCTATTTTCGGCCGACGGAGGTCGAGGCGCTGATCGGGGATTCGACCAAGGCGCGGACGGTATTGGGGTGGAAACCCCGGTACGACTTGGCCCGGTTGGTGGCCGAGATGGTGCGCAGCGATGTGAAACTGTTCAAGCGCGACGCCTACTTGCGGGCGGGAGGATTCACGGTCAACAGCTATTTTGAATAAAAACCGGACTCTACTACACACAGACACCATGAAACACACTTTTCTGACCGCCGTGCTGGCTCTGACCGCCGTTTCGGTCTCCGCGGCGCCGAAAGCCAAGAAACAGAAACCGCAGCAAACCGATACGGCTTATGTTTTTACCGATATTCAGACCGTACCGGTGAGTCCGATCGACAACCAGAGCAGTTCGGGCACCTGCTGGAGTTTTGCGGGGACCGGCCTGTTGGAGAGCGAGGTGCTGCGCCAAGGGAAAGATACGCTGAACCTGTCGGAGATGTGGATCGTGCGGCACACCTATTTGGACAAGGCGGTCAAGTATGTCCGGCTGCACGGAGCGGGCAGTTTCTCGTCGGGCGGGAATACGCACGATGTCCTAACGATTTTGCGCAACCACGGTCTCGTGCCGCAGGAGGCATACGAAGGGCTGCGGTACAGCCGGGACGGTCTCCATCGGCACGGGGAGCTGGATACCGTGCTTGCCGGCTACATGAAAGCCGTGGTGGCAGCGAAGAACCGGACTCTCTCGCCGGTTTGGCAGGATGGACTGAACGGCATTTTGGACGCTTATCTGGGTCAATGTCCGGAGAAATTCACCTACAAAGGCCGGGAATATACACCGAAGTCGTTTGCCGAGGCGATGGGGCTGCGGCCGGACGATTTCGTATCGTTCACCTCGTTCACTCACCATCCGTTCTATACGCGGTTCGCGGTCGAGATTCCGGACAACTGGGCGTGGGAGACTTCGGCCAATGTGCCGGTAGACGAACTGATCGAGATTGTCGACCATGCGCTGGAAAACGGTTTCGCGGTGAACTGGTCGGCGGATGTGAGCGAAAAGGGATTCCGCTACAACGAAGGTTTTGCGATCGTCCCGGTGGATCGTCCGGAACAGGTTGCCGGATCGGATATGGCGCGCTGGACGGGGCTGACGAAAGAGCAGCTGGCGCGGATGTCGCACAGGATCACGGGGCCGATGCCTGAAAAGACGATTACGCAGGAGATGCGTCAGGAGGCGTTCGACAACTACGAAACGACGGACGACCATGGAATGGTCATTGTCGGCACGGCGCACGACCAGTGGGGCAACAAGTTCTACAAGGTCAAAAACTCTTGGGGGAAACGGGGACGCTACAAGGGCTTTTTCTATGTCTCGGAGCCGTTCGTGCGTTACAAAACGATCAATATTCTGGTGAATCGTGCGGCGGTGCCGCAAACTGTCGCTGACAAATTCACCGATCTGTAACACGGTGAGCGGGGCCGGCGCCAGCGGAGGCGCAACCGTCGTCGCGTCAGCGAAGAAAGGTTGCGGCC
>JAFLSI010000101.1 GCA_022511025.1 Rikenella sp.
AGGCCTGCCGCTAGCGTTCATCCTGAGCCAGGATCAAACTCTCCATTGTAAAAAAATGTTTTGAGTATGCCTGACCCGATTATTTTCGTGTTCCGGTTCGCCTCGCGGCGCCGGAATCAGGAATTGACAAATTGTACTACACTACAAATTATCATTGAACTTTTCACAGTAATTCAAAGAACTGAAACCCGAAGGTTCATATCTCTCTTTTTCAAAGAATCCTTTCCGTCGTTTCCGGCGGAAACGGACTACAAAGATATGTCAACTTTTTCAATCCGCCAAAACTTTTTTCACCCCCTCCCTCCGTTCACTCGCCCCATTCACCCTCCCCCCATTCACCCTCCCCCTCTCTGCCGCCCCTCCGCCAAACGGCCCGTTCCGGCGATTGCGGATGCAAAGGTAAATGGCTTTTCGTCATTTCCAAAACTTTTTTCAAAATATTTTTCGGAAAAAGTTTTTTGCGAATGGTTATCTGCCTATTTCTCAGAGAGATGGACGGGAAAATATTTTTTCGGTCCCGCGGAATCAATACGCCTTGGCGAACAGTACCCGCCGGTGCGACGGTTTTCCACTGATCATACAAATGCCTTCTTCGGCAGGGGCGTCAACAGGAATGCACCGGATCGTAGCCTTGGTCTCGGCCTTGATCTGCTCTTCGGTCTCCGGCGTACCGTCCCAATGGGCCAGAATAAATCCGCCCTTTTCGTTCAAAACCCGTTTGAATTCGTCGTAGGTATCCACGCGCGTCATCATCGACTCCCTGAACCGCAGCGCTTTGTCGTAAATCCCCTGCTGGATCTCCTCCAGCAGCCGTTCGATCCGGTCGGCAATCCCCTCGGCCGGGACGCTCTCTTTGGTCAAGGTGTCGCGCCGGGCGAGTTCGACGGTTCCGCCGGCCAAATCCCGAGGCCCGATCGCCAACCGCACCGGAACCCCCTTCAGTTCATATTCCGCGAATTTGAATCCGCTCCGCACATTGTCCCGGTCGTCGATCTTCACGGAGATCCCTTTGGCTTTCAACTCGGCTGCGATGGCCTCCATGCGTTCGACAATGGCCGCCAGCTCCTCCGCTCCTTTATATATAGGTACCATCACGACCTGTATCGGGGCCAGTTTCGGCGGCAGCACCAAGCCGTTATTGTCCGAATGGGCCATAATCAAGGCCCCCATCAACCGGGTCGAAACCCCCCACGAAGTAGCCCACACGTACTCCATCTTCCCCTCCCGGTTGGCAAACTGCACGTCGAACGCTTTGGCAAAATTCTGCCCCAGAAAATGCGAAGTGCCGCTCTGCAAAGCCTTTCCGTCCTGCATCAGCGCTTCGATGGTCAGCGTGTCGTCGGCTCCGGCAAACCGTTCGCTGTCGCTCTTGTGGCCCACGATCACCGGCAAGGCGAGCCACTGTTCGGCAAAGTCGCGGTAGACGCCGATCATCCGCTCGGCCTCCTCGATCGCCTCCTCGCGGGTGGCATGGGCGGTATGCCCCTCCTGCCACAAAAATTCGGCGGTGCGCAAAAACAGCCGCGTCCGCATCTCCCACCGCACCACGTTGGCCCACTGGTTGCAGAGAATCGGCAGGTCGCGGTAGGATTGAATCCAGTTCTTGTAGGTGTTCCAGATGATGGTCTCGGAGGTGGGCCGCACGATCAGTTCCTCTTCCAACCGGGCCTCGGGGTCGACGACGACCCCCTTTCCGTCGGGATCGTTCTTCAGCCGGTAGTGGGTAACGACGGCGCACTCTTTGGCAAACCCTTCGACGTGATGGGCCTCTTTCGAGAAGAACGATTTCGGGATGAACAGCGGAAAGTAGGCGTTGACATGCCCGGTCTCCTTGAACATCCGGTCGAGCGCTTCGTGCATCTTCTCCCAAATCGCATAGCCGTACGGTTTGATCACCATGCACCCGCGCACGGCCGAATTTTCGGCCAGTCCGGCCTTGACGACCAAGTCGTTATACCATTTGCTGTAATCTTCCTCGCGCGAAGTGAGGTCTTTCAGCTCTTTTGCCATAGTTTCGTTCGTGTTTTTTCGGATTCGCAAAGATAGGCATTCCGGACACAAACGGCAAACTCTTATCTTCGGCCTTTCAGAGCGCCACGCGGCGAATCTGTTCCATTCCGGCCTCTATATCCGTCGTATTGAAGTACAGATATTTGTCCTCCGGATCGACGCTGAACATGTCGAAATTCCGGTCGAAACGGAGTTTTCTCACCGGATTTCCGTCCCAATCGAACACATTGACCGTCCGTTCGCCCTGCCGTCCCTGCCTCATCTCCCCGATGCACATCCCGGCATCCAACAGATAGATATAATTTGCCGTAGCAAAAACCCAGAATCCGAGTTGCGATTCATTCCGGAATCGGATTCCGCCGTTCGCCTCATCCAAATCGAACCGGGGCATTTCGTTATAAACGGTACGGACATTCACCGCCCGATCGTCCTGCAGGTCGAATATCTGCACGAAACGTCCCTGCTGACTCGAATAGACGAACGTATTCTTTCCCGGACATTTGGCCACGAAACCGCCCAGCACCATGGCCTTCCTTTGCGGGGAATACTGGGCCAGCTCCGCCGGATAGTTCAGACCGATCGAAACGACCTCCGATTGCCCATAGGTATAAAGTCCGATCATCTCGTCCGTCCCGAACGGGACCTCGGCCAAAAAGCGCGCCGTATCCACAGGCAGGGTCAACCGCACCGGATCTTTGTCGGGCATTCGTCTGATGTCCCACTTCCGGTCTGCCCCTCCTTCGACCCCGTCCAGCCAGTAGACCTCTTCCGTGTATGCCCCATTGTTTCGGAATACACAGAGGCGATCGAATTCCGGCAGCTCATGCACCACCGGGTTCATGGCCTCGCCGGGTCCACGCCCTCTACGCAGTAGGTTGCGTTGCCAGAGGAGCGAATCGCCCTCGATCCGACACAGAGTCAGGCAATATTCGCCTCCCCGCACGTATAACACAGCGTCGTCAGCACCGACCATATTCAAACCTGCCACGCCGAGGAGCGAAGAATCGGATAGCATCAGCGTCGATTCGCACGAGACCTCTTTCCCGCTCCAATCGTATTCAAGCATCGAAGGGGCTGAAGTACAAGCCGACAAGCCCGAAACCAAGAGAATGAAGAGGCTGTTTTTCATCATTGTCCCTGTCGTCTATTTTCGTTCCTGTTTTTCGGATTCGTAAAGATACGAAATTCCGGCAGCTGCGTTTTGTCGCAGCAGCCGGGAACCCTTAACGGGTTCCCGGCTGCCAGTCCATCCCTAAACCCTACTTGTAATAGTAATCCTTGCTCTTCACAAACTTCATCCGGCCCAAGTAGACCATAGAAACTTTCTTCTCGCCCGGCTCCACAGCCAAAATCTGGAAACTACCCTTTGCGAAACCCTCTTGCAACTCCCGACGCTCGTCCGGGTTCTTCAAGGTCAGGCTCATCCGGCGCACCGTGTTGTTCGTCTTCACATCGGGCTGCCGGCCCGCGTCGATCGATCCCATCAAGGCCTCGAAATCCGCTACCGGATAATAGGCCACTTCGACCGCCCCGTCTTTCAGCAACTCCACCTGTTCGACCCACCCGAAAAACACCTTCTCATCGCCTCGCTCCGACTGCGCCTCCGCAGGCCGCCCCGAAAATACCAGCAAGGCGGCCGCAAAAAACCACCCGAATATCGTACGTTTCATCGTCCTCCTTGTCATTTACAAATCGAATCTCAGAATCTGCGGCTCTCCCTCCGCATCGTTGGCACACCCCAACAAGGCATGTTGTTCCGCCCAATAAGCCATGGCTATAATCTCCCGATCGAGTTCGATCTTCCGGACCGGTCTCCCCGACAGGTCGAAAACAAAAATCCGGTCTGTAAAATAGGCACTGTAAGCCCCGTACGGTTTATCCGAAAACAGCAGGTAATAAAGGCTGTCGGAAGCGACCGCAAAAATCGACCCTCCGATCGACCGCTCTTCCGAATGCACCACGCCATAATGCGCCCCGTCGCGCGGCCGGAAAGAGGGCAGCACCAAGGCATACTCCGCCACCTTGCGCGGCTCCCGGCCGCTGAAGTCGTAAAAACGCCACACCGCGCTCTCCCAACCGCAATACAACCCGTGCCGACCGTCCGGAGTCGTCGCAAAACGCCCCTGATACCCATACGCCAAGTTGTAATTCGGAAGCCCCTCCAGCTCCGGAGTCAACAAATAATCCTCGAACGTAGAGACTATTTTCCCATCCGCCCCGATCCACGCAAACTGATGTCGCTGCGACTCCGGAGCGTCGAAACGACCGGTAGCCACATACCGTCCCCCGGCCACCGGTGCCACCGAGAGATAGTCGCCTCCCTCGAAAGCCAAATCCGTGGTCTCCATCTTCGGAAAGCTATCCAACAGCAGCTGTTTATCGATCCACGCCGCCCGCGTGGGCATCTTCCCGAGAATCATCACCCGCCCGTCGAGCTGCGCCAAATCCCCGACTAACAGGAATTCGCCGTTGGCTTTCCCCTTGGGGGCCAACCGATTGACCACCTCGCCCGTGTGCAGGTTGTAAACCGTTACCATCCGTTCTCCGCGATTCGCGCTCACCAGCAACAGACTGTCCACACAGGTCAAATAACCCTGTCCCAGCAAGTCCTCGCTGCGGATCAGCGTAGGTTTTGCCTCTATCTGTTGGGTCTCCTTATCGGCAAACAGGCTCTCTATTCCCTCCAAACCCGTTTTCGAGACCTGGCAACCCGCCAGAATCGCACTCAACAGCAGCAAGCCTCCGTATCTCCCAAACATAGATTCGGTCGTTAAACTTCGAGGGCCCCGTTTCCGGGTCCCTCAAAAGAATGGATATTACTTAGACACAAAACCTCCCGGTTCGTGCTATCCGTACGGGGAGTTCTCTTCCGGACGATTATGCGGATCAGGCCTGAATAAAGCCCTTTTCCAACAAGTACTGGGCGATCTGCACGGCATTGGTCGCAGCACCTTTGCGCAGGTTGTCGGCTACGACCCACATGTTCATCGCGCGGGGGTTGGAGAGGTCGCGCCGCAACCGCCCGACAAACACTTCGTCGTGATGCTGCGCATGGAGGGCCATCGGGTATTCCGACCGTTCGGGGCAGTCCACCACTTTCACGCCGGGGGCCTGTTCGAGCAGGGCGCGCACCTCCCCGATCTCGAAGTCCTGTTCGGTCTCGACGTTGATCGATTCGGAGTGCCCTCCCACCACGGGCACGCGAATGGCGGTCGGAGAGACGAGTATCGAGTCGTCGCCGAAAATCTTGCGGGTCTCGTTGACGAGTTTCATCTCCTCTTTCGTATAGCCGTTCTCGGTAAAACTGTCGCACTGCGGAATGCAGTTCCGGTCGATCACATAAGGGTAGATCATCGGACCGTCCATCACGCCGTTGCGCTCATTCTCCATCTGGGTTACGGCGCGCATCCCGGTGCCGGTGATGGCCTGATAGGTCGAAACGACGATCCGGCGAATCCCGTAACGCCGGTAGATCGGGGCCAGGGCCATCAGCATCTGGATGGTCGAACAGTTGGGGTTGGCGATAATCCGGTCGTCGCGGGTCAGCACGTCGGCGTTGATTTCGGGAATCACGAGTTTCTTGGTCGGGTCCATCCGCCACGCGGAGCTGTTATCCACGACGTAACATCCGGTCTCGGCAAACCGGGGGGCCCAATCGAGCGAGACTTGTCCGCCGGCGGAAAAAATCGCCAAGTCGGGACGCATCTCCAAGCCGGCTTGCGGGGTTACGACGGTCCACTCCTTGCCATGGAATTCGATCTTCCGGCCGGCGGAGCGTTCCGAGGCTATGGGAATCAATTCGGTTACGGGAAACTGACGCTCGGCCAGCACGGTCAACATACGGCCGCCGACTAATCCGGTGGCGCCGAATACGGCTACTTTCATCTTGTTGTTATGGTTTTGTATTATTTCCTTTTCCGGCGGACGCTGTGAGGGAGTCGGGATTGCCGGCTCCGAACTCACGGGGTCCCGGAAAACAAAGATACGTTTTCCGGGGCCTCTTTGTCCGCTCTGTTCAATTATTAACAAATTCTCTGCTCGGGGTAAAGGCGGCTGACCCACACCCGTTGGGTGTTTTATTGGCAGCCTCTACCCCAAATGGCCATCGAAAGTGCGGGCCGGAGCCGGCGGTGGAAGCAACAAGCTCCGCCGAAGTTGCGCCCCGCCGCGCGGGGTGGCGGC
>JAFLSI010000102.1 GCA_022511025.1 Rikenella sp.
AACCGCCCTCGGGCCGGGCAGGCCCCGCGTGCCCGCGGTGGGCAACGGGCAGCCTATACCCAAAGGCAGACGCCAATCAGGCCGAGGCAACACAAAACCGCCAAACAACTAACTATCCTACACCCACTTCACCAACGCGAAATCCATCCGGTGAGGCAGTTTCGGATTCTTGGCATAGATCCGGATCGCCACATCGTACGAACCCGAATTTTCGGGCGTCGAATTCAGCCGGTAAGTCGCCACGCTCCCGTTCACCTCCACCAATTCGAACTGGAACGTGTTGCGGAGTTTGATTTTCCCCGGATCGCCGTCCGTGATCTGGTCCGCCACCAGCACCTCGACCCCCACCTCGTCCGGTTTCAGGTCGGCCACATCCACCGTAACCTCCAAGTTGTAGTGTTCGCCCAGTTTGATCACCTCGTGTCCCACATCGTACTGTTTGAAGCCCAGCACCTGAATCTTGTCCCACGAGCGGCTCACCCGCCGTTTCCACGCCGCAATCTCGCGCGCCTCCGCAAAGTCGTTCGCCACCATCCGTTCATGCCGCGCAAAGAGTTTCGAGTAGTAGCGATCCTCGTAGTCCTGCATCATGCGGTTCGTAGTGAACTGCGACGCCACCTCCGCGATGCACTTTTTGACCGCCGCCACCCACCGGACCGGCAGATTGCTCTGGTCGCGGTCGTAGTAGAGCGGTGCGATCTGCTCCTCGATCGTCGTGTAGATCATCTCGGCATCCATTTCGTTCTGGAAGCGGGGATCGTCGAACGTATTCTCCATCGGCAGCATCCAGCCGGCCCCCTCCTTGTAGCCCTCGACCCACCAGCCGTCGAGCACCGAGAAGTGCAGCACCCCGTTCATAACCGCCTTTTCGCCGCTCGTTCCCGACGCCTCCAGCGGCCGGGTCGGCGTATTCATCCACACATCGACCCCCTGCACCATCCGCCGGGCCAGCTCCATGTCGTAGTTCTGGAGGAAAATCACCTTGCCGAGGAACTGCGGCATCTTCGACACCTCGACGATCTTTTTGATCAAGTCCTGCCCCGCCTTGTCGGCCGGGTGCGCCTTGCCCGCGAAGACGAACTGCACCGGCCGGGTCGGATGGTTCACGATCTGTTCCAACCGGTCCATGTTGGTAAACAGCAGGTGGGCCCGCTTGTAAGTTGCGAACCGGCGCGCGAACCCGATCGTCAGCACGTCATTCTTCAGCGACTCCTGAATCTGTACGATCTGCCTCGGCGAGTCGAAGCGGAACTGAGTCGGGTCGGCCACCCGAGTGCGGATCTTCTTCATCAGCCGCTCCTTGAGGTAGAGCCGTATATCCCACAGCACCCGATCGTCGACGTCGTAAATCTTGTCCCAGTTCTCTTTCGAGTAGTCGCCCGCGCGGAACGACTCGCCGAAACGGTTGTAGTACATCTCCTTGAGCCGCGTCGCCGCCCACGTCGGGAAGTGCACCCCGTTCGTAACGTATCCGATGTGCAGTTCGCAGGGCAGGTACCCCGGCCAGATGTTCCGCAGCAGATCCTTGCTCACCTCGCCGTGCAGCCAGCTCACCCCGTTGACCTCCTGCGACATGTTGGAGGCCAAGACGCTCATCGAGAACTTCTCGTTCGGGTCGTTCGGATCGGTCTTGCCGAGGTTGATGAACTGCTCCCACGTAATCTTGAGGCGCTCCGGATAGTGCGACATGTACTGCCGGATCATATCCTCCGGGAAAGCGTCGTGTCCGGCCGGAACCGGCGTATGGGTGGTGAAGAGCGACGACGACCGCACGCACTCCATCGCCTCCGAAAAGCTGAGGTCGTATTTTGCAATCAGGTTATGCACCCGTTCCAAACCGATAAAGGCCGCATGCCCTTCGTTGCAGTGGTAAATGTCGGAGTGAATCCCCAAGGTATTGAGCAGCCGGATCCCCCCGATCCCCAGCAGGTACTCCTGTTTGAGGCGGTTCTCCCAGTCGCCGCCGTACAGGTGGTGGGTGATGCTCCGGTCTTCCGGCAGGTTCAGGTCGTGGTCGGTGTCCATCAGGTAGAGCACCGTCCGCCCCACGTCGCACCGCCAAATCCGGGCCACCACTTTCCGGCCCGGGAAATTGACCGTTACGGTTTTCCAGTTCCCCTGCGCATCCCGCACGGCGCTGATCGGCAGTTTGAAGAAGTCCTGCGGTTCGTAGTTCGCCTCCTGGTCGCCCGCCGCCGAGAGCCGCTGGGTGAAGTACCCGTAGCGGTACAACAGCCCCACCGCCGTCATCGGCACCTTCTTGTCCGACGACTCTTTCACGTAGTCGCCGGCCAGAATCCCCAATCCGCCGGAGTAGATCTTCAGGCTGTGGTGCAGCCCGTACTCCATCGAGAAGTAGGCCACTTTCGGCTGTCCGGCCGCCGGCTGATCGGCCATGTATTTCCGGAACTCGGCATAGACGGCATCCATCCGCCCCAAAAATTCGTCGTTCTCCGCCAATGCCCGCAGCTGTTTGAGGTTGAGTTTGTCGAGCAGGTCGATCGGGTTCCGGTCGACTCGGTTCCACAACTCCGGGTCGATCGACTCGAAGAGTTGCCGGGCCGGATCGTACCACGACCACCAGAGGTTTTTGGTCAGCTCTTCGAGCGGCCGGAGCCGCTCCGGCACCGAGCTTTCGACCATCATCCGGGTCCAGTTCGGCCGGCTGCCGAGCACGAGCTGCTGCCGCACGTAGCTGAGCTGTTCGTGCACCTCTCCGCCGTCGTTCTGGGGCCGGGCGCTGCGCCGGATCGCCGTTTGCAGCGCCCGGTCGTACAGGTCGAGGTAGTGGCCGTACAGGTTCGACCACAGCGCGATCTTCGAGATGTTCCGCGCCGATTCGCGCCGGGCCTCCATCTGTCCGCCGTCCATCGCGGCATATCCTTTCAGGGTCTCTGCAATCGCGGCCACCACCTCCGGGCTGTTCGTATCGTCGCGGTGAACCACCGTTACCCCCTCATGCCCTTCGTGTGCATACTGTTCGACCCACTGGCCGAATCCGGCCAGATCGGTCGTAACGGTCGGCACCGAGAAGGCGATGCTTTCGAGCGGGGTGTAGCCCCACGGTTCATAGTAGGACGGGAAGACGGTTACATCGGTCCCGGCCAAGAGTTCATAGTAGGTCTTGTCGAAAATCCCGTCGTTGCCGTTCAGGTAGCAGGGCACGAAAACGGTGTGCACCCGGTTTCCCTGTCCCTGCAGGCCGCGGCTCCGCAAATGGTTGACCACGGGATCGTTGTCGGGATCGCCCAGGACGTGGGTCGTGTTCAGCGCCCCGGCACAGTCCACGCCGCTGTCTCCGTCGCCGCTGCCGGACAGGACGCACTGCAAATCCCGTCTCGCCCCGTGGTTCCAGCACGGCACCAAAATATAGGCCAGAATATCGCGCCGGAGGGTGTCGTCGCTGTTGAGTTCGCCGAGCGAGTCGATAAATTCGTCGATCCCTTTGTTTTTGAATTCGTACCGGCCGCCGATCGAGACGATCAGCGGGTCGTCCTGCAGTTCAAATCCCAAGATGGCTTCGGCCACGCGAATTAGGGCGGCGCGCCCCTCTCTGCGTTTGACCGCCGCCTCGTCGCCCTGCCATACGAACCCGTCTTCGAATCCATTCGGGGTTACCTGCACCGAATCGACGTCGAGCAAGGCCCGGCACTCCCGTCCGGTAATCTCGCTGACGGTGGAAAAGGCGTCCAACCGGTTGGCGGCCGTCTTTTCGATCGAGTGTTTGGCGACGACGCCGAATTGGCGGGCCATCTCATCGCCGTTGAAGGTCTCGAGGCTGCTGTACAGCGGCAGGCCGTTTCCGGCGATGGACCGCCCCACGACCGTGGCATGGGTCGTAAAGACGGTGGCGACCGACGGCCGTTCTTTCTGCAAATAGAGGCCTCCGCTGGCGGTCATCCATTCGTGGAAATGGGCCACGGCGTGTTTCCCCGGCTGGTTGTAGTGCTTGACGTAGCTTTCGATCACTTCGCCGGCGGCGTATCCGAACAGGACGGGTTCGATGTAGTCCCACTGGCCGCTGATGGAGTCGACCCGATAATCTTCCCACAGCTTGGCCAGAATTTCGTCTTTCCGCCCCATAATGGCGGAGAAGTTGACGAGAATGGCTACGGGGGTCCCTTTGACGCTGGTCCACCGGCCCACGCGGACCCGCAACCCTTCTGCGGCGATCACCTGACGCCACTCTTTCAGCAGGTTGGGATCTTCTTCGAATTCGAGGTTTTCGCTTTCGCTGGTCAGGTCCGGCCCGATCAGGATGTAACGGCTGTCGCCGAAGTGTTCGATGGCGGTCAGGGCTTTGGTCCCTACGACGGTGTGGATGCCGCCGATCTTGTTGCATACTTCCCAACTCACTTCAAACAGCAGGTCGGGGAGGTGTCTCGTATTTTCGCTCATACGGAGAGGGTTAAATGTTCGTGTTGGATGCGTCCGGCGGATGGGTCTGCGCGGAACGCCGTTGCAAAGATAGCATTTTTAGCGGATTGTCGGGGGAGAGAGGAGGCGTTCTTTCGGGGGTCGGGCTGTTTTCGAGGGGGCTTTCCACTTTTCGCCGCCCGGTTCTACCGGACCATGTCGGAATAGTACCGAACGACGGTCTCTCCCTGCGACACGGGAACAACGACGGCCAAGTCGACAACCGTTTCGCCTTCGATCTGTTCCACCTGCACATACCGTTCGACGGCCTCCAACATCCGCTGCATCTTTCCGGCATCGACGGCTCGTTCGGGCCGGTAGTCTCCTGAGGCGGCATCGCGACTCCGGGTCTTGACTTCAACGAAATGGCAAACGCCGTCGCGCGAACGGGCGACGAGGTCGATGTCGGTGCGCAGCCCGCCGCTGGCCGGATCGCGCCAGCGGCGGTGCAGGATCTCCCACCCTTGTTTTTGCAGATAGGCGGCTACCTGTTCTTCGCCTCGCCGGCCGAGTTCGATGTGGTCTGCCATAGGTCCGGAGGTCGGTTGCTGTTCATGGACAAGGGGAGGGAGTGCTACAAATCGAGCACGGTATTCCATCCGTGCCGGTCCTCGACTTCGCCGTGCTGAACAGCGACTAATTCGTCATAGAGCTTCTTGCTCCACGGCCCGACGCCCTGCCCGAACCGGTAGGTCGTCCCGTCTTCGGGATCGAAGATCGTTGCGACCGGCGTAATCACGGCTGCCGTACCGCAACAGCCTGCTTCGTCGAATGTGTTCAGCTCGTGAAGCTCCACTTGCCGGGCTTCGACTTCCATGCCGAAATCGGCGGCGATCTGTTTCAGACTCTTGTTCGTAATCGAGGGGAGAATCGAATGGGAGGCGGGGGTAATGTAGTGCGCCCGGCCGTTTTCATCTACGCGAATGCCGAAAAAGTTCGCGGCTCCGCATTCGTCGATGTAGCGATGCTGGGCGGGGTCGAGGTACAGCACGCTGTCATACCCTTTGTCGTGCCCTTCGAGTGCGGAGGTAAGGCTCGCGCCATAATTGCCGCCGGCTTTGGTATGGCCGGTGCCGAACGGCGCCGCCCGGTCGTGCGTCCGGTCGATGATGGCGCTGATCCCTTGCATCCCGCCGCTGTAGTACGGCCCTACCGGACTCACGAACATCAACAGCAGGGTCTCTTCGGCCGGCTTCACTCCCAACTGGGGTCCCGACCCGATGATAACGGGCCGGATATAAAGCGAACCGCCTGTCTCATAAGCCGGTATGTACTCTTTGTTCCGTGTTACGACTCGCGTAACCATTTCGCAAAACAACTCGACGCTGGGCACGGCCATCTGCAAGTAGGAGGCGGAACTTTGCATCCGTTTGGCATTTTCGTCCATACGGAAAATCCGCACTTTCCCGTCTTTGCACCGAAATGCTTTCAATCCCTCGAATGCGGTCTGTCCGTAATGCAAGGCGGTGGCGGCCATGTGCATCGTAACGGTCTCTTCGGTATGCTCTTCGATCTCGCCCCATGCGCCGCTGCGCCAGTAACAGCGCAAATTGACGGGGGTGGGGGTGTACCCGAATTTCAGGTTGTTCCAGTCGATCTCTTCCGGTCTCATAACGGTATGTTTTTTTATCGTTCGTTTTTTCGCTGGTTTGTGCTTTGGCGACGGGAGGGTACTGTTCTCTTTGTGAACAAAGAGAACCAGAAAA
>JAFLSI010000103.1 GCA_022511025.1 Rikenella sp.
AGTTTTTCTGGTTCTCTTTGTTCACAAAGAGAACAGTACCCTCCCGACACTAAAGCACGAAACAACAAGAAAGACAGATGAATTAGAGCAAGCCGTGTTCAGCGAAGCTGAACGGTTCCGTATCGGTGATGATCACATGGTCCAGCAGTCGGATATCGAAGTATGAGGCTGCGATTTTCAGTTTTTGGGTATTTTGCCGATCCAGTTCGCTCGGCGACGCCTCGCCCGACGGATGGTTATGCACCAAGACCAATCCCGAAGCATTTCGGTCCAGCGCACGCCGGAGCACGATACGCGGGTCGATCACCGTTCCGTCGAGTCCGCCTTGGCTCACCCGGAAGCGTTCGATGATCCGTTTCGACCGCGAGAGCAGGAGCACCCACAGCTCCTCGTGCGGCAGGTCGGCCAGCAGCGGTTGGAAGATCGTTACGATATCCCGGCTGCCGGTGATGGAGGCCGGCGCCGGCAGATCGGAAGCCCGTCTGCGCCGGCCCAGCTCCAGTGCCGCCACGATGCTCACCCCCCTCGCCAATCCGATCCCGTCGAAAGCCTGCAACTCGGCCAGACTTTTCCGCCCCAGCTCGACCAAATTGCCGCCGACAGAGTCCAAGAGGATCCGGCCGATCTCGACAGCCGAGTGTTCGACAGTTCCCGATCCGATCAGGACCCCCAGCAACTCGGCATCGCTCAAGGCCGAGGCGCCGCAGCTCAGCAGTTTTTCGCGCGGTCGGTCCTGCTCTTCCCACTCTTTGATCGACAAGCGGTATGGGTGTTGTTTTCGGTTTTCCATTCCCGTTTATTTTGTATGGGCATCGACAATCGAAGCCACCGTTGCATCGCCCGTAACGTTCACCACCGTACGCAGCATGTCCAACGGCCGGTCGATACCCAGAACCAAAGCCAGCCCGGCCGCAGGCAGCCCCACCGACGACAGCACCATGACCAGAATGACCACCGCTCCGCCCGGAATGCCCGGCGTCCCGATCGAGGAGAGAATCGTGGTCGCCACGATCGTCAGCAGCTGCACCATCGTCAGCTCCACCCCCAAAACCTGCGCGATGAAGACCGCCGCCACTGCCTGATAGAGGCTCGATCCGTCCATATTGATCGTCATCCCCATCGGCAGCACGAACGAGGTAACCCGCTGCGAAACGCCTAACTCCCGTTCGACAGTCTCCATGTTGAGGGGCAGGGTTGCCGCGCTGGAGCCGGTCGTGAGCGCCAGCAGCTGCACCGGCGACATCGTTTTCATGAACTTGCGCACCGGAATGTCCGAGAAGAAATGCAGCAGCAGCGGATAGAACAGGAAGATCATCGCCAGCAGCCCCGCCGCCACGGTCAGTACATACAGCCCCAAAGCCCCTAACAGTTCGAAGTTTCCGGCCGTATCGGCAATCATGCCGGCCATCAAGGCCAGCACACCGATCGGGGCGTATTTCATGATCAAGTCGATCAGTTTGAGTATCACGGCGTCGAGCGAGTCGATCCAGTGCATGAAGGGGGCGGCTTTTTCGCGTCCGGTCAGCAGGACGGCCAGACCGATCAAGACCGCAACGACGATGATCTGGAGCATCCCGCCGTTGTTCCCCATCGAACGGATGAGGTTGTCGGGAAAGAGATCGACGAGGAATTGCAGCGGCGGAACGTCGGCCATCGCTTCGGCCTGTACGCTGCGTTCGGCGATCGTGGCGCCGTATCCGGCTTGCATGGCTGCGGCGCTCTCCGGACTCACCATGCGCCCCGGTCCGATCGCTTCGACGAGCACAAGCCCGACGACGACGGCCAGAACGGTGGTGCAGATGTAAATCCCGATGCTTCGCAGACCGATCCGGGATAGCGAAGCCATGTCGCTGAGGTTCCCCACGCCTTTGATCAGCGAAACCATGACCAACGGGATGGCGATCAGTTTAAGCAGGCGCATGAATATTTCGCCGAACGGTTTGACCCAGCGGTCGATGCCGTCGGCAAATCCGGCGTAGATCGAAATGGCACCCAGCAGGATCCCGAATACCATGCCGGCGAGAATTTTGACATAAAGGGGTAATCGACTGAATTTCATAATAGATGAGGTATTGATGACAAGTGGTTGTAAATATAGTAAAAAAACGGGGAAATGCAAGAATGTGTCTGTTTGTGGAGCGAATGGTTCGGCTCGGAGGCGGACCGGGGCATGGCGGGGCCAGTGCCTGCCGGCAGGGATACGAAAAGCGCTCCTCTTGAGGGATCAAGAGGAGCGCTTGAAAAGGGTTGAGTAAAATAGAACCCGTTAATAGAACCGGTACCGTGTGTCCTGAATGTCGCTCATATCCAAGAAGGCTTCGTAGACCGACATAAAGGTGGATTGTTGCGCCTCTGCCGTCAACCGGGCTTTTTCGACCGCTACATCGGTCGGTTCTTCGCGTTCGGACTGAATTTCCGCCGCATAAACTCCGATCCGTCCGACGATCGGTTTCGAGACCGTTCCGCTCGCCGGAATCCCCGATACTCCACCCGGAAAGGCCGGATCGAAACCGACTTCCGGTGCCATGAACCCGCGGAAATTCACCTCGTCGTTGCTCAGCACCTCCGTCCCCAGTTGCTCTGCCAAAGCCGCCACCGAAGCCGCCCCGGTCATCCGTTGCGCCAGCAGTTCACCCTTTTTCTCTCGCACCAACAGGGCCTGCACTTCGTTCCGCACCTGTTCGAACGGAGCCACTCCCTGTTTCCGCACTGCCGTGATCGTCGCCACGACGAAGTTGTTTCCGAACTCTTTCACCTCCGACACGTCGCCCGACTTGCCGTTGAATGCCCACCGCGCCAACTCGCGCGACTGCGGCATACCGCCCACCGTCTGGTCGTTCGCCCGAACGCTCGCCACCCGTTTCACCAACGCTTCGTCGTTCACCGTCCGCTCGAAACCGTCGGTTGTCGTCGTCGCTGCCGTTGCAAACTTGTTTGCTGCGCTGTACATCAGATTCCGGGTCGTCTCGCTCGCTTCGACCGGGTAGTTGAGCACCCCTAACTGTACCTTTTCCGATGCCCCTTTCGTGGCGGTAATCTTCAGGATAAAGATCGCTTCCGGCGAAACGACGGTCTTGATGCTCCCCGTTGCCGCCCCTTTGATCGCTTCGGCGAATTGCGGCGCCAAGGTCTGCGGATCCATCATGCCGAGGTCGCCCCCCGACAATCCGCTCTGCCGGTCGGCCGAGAAGGTCTCGGCTGCTGCTGCGAAATCGCCGCCGTTCTGCAAAGCCTGTGTCAAACTGTCGGCCAGCGCTTTCTGGTTGCCCGGAATCACGATGTTGCTGATCCGGACGCTGTCCGGTATAACCCGAATGTCGGCAATCCGGGCCATCGTCCACTGATCGCCGTTGAGCACCGGCCCGTAGACCGATTCCATCCCCGGATGTCCGAAGGCGAATGCCCCCAGCTCGCCCGTCAGTTCGCCCGGTTTGTAGTACCGTGCATCGAAAGCGGTGTGCGAGTTCATCGAGACGAACTGCTGCACGTTCTTGGTCTGGGCCAGATCCGCGGCCAACTCTTTCACGGTCTTTTCCGCCGCCGCATAGTCTTCTGCCGACGGAAGCGCTTCGAACGTTACATAGGCGATGTCCCGCAATTCGTCCTGCTTGAACATCCCGCGATGGGTGTCGTAATACCGCCGCAGTTCGCCGTCCGTAATCTGTACGGCACTGTCGGCCACGGCGTCGTACCGGCTCACCACGTAGTCGACCCGGTAGTTCTTGGCTTCGATCGAAGCCAGCTGTTCCGCCTCGAAACCGGTAACATAGGCCGACTTGGCAATCAGGTTCTGAAACTTGAACAGGAGGCTCTGGTCGCTCACTTCGTTTTGCAAATAGTGCCAGAACAACGGCATGCGTCCCGTTTGGTCTGCGTCGACGCTGGCCACGAATTGCCGCAGCAGTGCCGGCTCGAACAGACCGGTCTGCGGATCGGAGAACAACTGCGCGATAATCGGCGAGGGTTCCGTCCCGCTGAGCAGATTCACCAATTCGTCTTCCGATACGGTCAGCCCCACGGAGGCCAAGGCCGGTTTCAATGCTTTTTCACGAATCATCCGGTCCCAAGCCTGCATGCGGATCATCTCGTTCTGCTCTTCGGTGGTCCCTTCGCGGCCGGTCGTGATGCGCTGCACTTCGGTCAGTTCGTCGATCGTCTGGGCATATTCCTGGGTCGAAACTTTGTTGCCGTCGATCGTCCCGACGTTCATCCGGGAACTGTTCATCAAGGTGCTGCCCGACGTAATCATGTCGCCGAGTACGAATGCGAGCAGGGCGAGGCCGATCACGATAGCCAGCAGCACGCCGCCTTTGTTCCTGAGTGTGTTGAGAGTTACCATTCTTATTTTAATCGTGTCTTTATTTTTCTTTGACCGGGTGGTCCGGATGCAGCCCGCCGGCTGGCGGGACGTCAATGGGGCAAATGTACGTTTTTTTTCCGATATAGCGACAGGCTGCCGGCGATTATTCCTCGGGGGAGGCTGTCCGGACGACCTGCACGAGGTCGATCCGGGCGCGGCCGGTGCGCAGCACTTTGATCTTCAGTCCGTGGGCGCGGATCACGTCGCCCGGTTTCGGAATGTCTTCGCTCTGGTCGAGGATGTATCCGGCTAATGTGTCGTAGCGCTCCGATTCGGGAATGCCGAGGGTGTAGGTCTCGTTCAGGTGGTCGATCTCCAATCGGCCGGCTAAGATGTATTCGGTGTCGGAGAGCTGTTTCTCGACCAAACGTTCGGCGTCGTGTTCGTCTTCGATCTCGCCGAAGATCTGTTCCAGCAGGTCTTCGAGGGTTACCATGCCGGCGGTGCTGCCGAACTCGTCGATCACGATGGCGAGCGACTTGTGGCTGCGGGTGAACTGGCCGAGGAGCTTCTGCTGGGACATGGTTTCGGGTACGTACAAGGTCTCCTGCAGCACCTCCCGGATGGAGCCGGGACGGTTGAACAGGGATTTGAGGTTGGTGTAGCCGATGATGTTGTCGATGGTGCCGTCGTAAACGGGCAGACGGGAGTAGCCGCTTTCGACGAACAGCCGGAGCAGGTCGTCGACGCTCTCTTCGACGTCGATGGCTTCGACTTCGGTCCGGGGAACCATGCAGTCGCGAACGCGCTGCTCGGAGAAATCCAATGCGTTCTGAAACAGACGGTTCCGCTGCTGGGTGTCTTCTTTCTGGCCGGTCTCTCCCTCTTCGTTGGCGGAGGTCTCTTCGACTAATGTGGCCAAGTCGATTTTATCGAATCCGGCGAACTGCGGGGTCTGGGGTATGTGGTGCCCTGTCAGGCGCAGCAACCGGGTCGACAGGCTGGTGGCAAACCGGGAGAGGGGGTAAAACAGGATGTAAAAAATGTACAACGGTACGGAGAATGCCCGCAGGTAAAAGTTGGGGTTGGCTTTCACCATGGCTTTGGGCAGAAACTCGGCGGTGAAGATGATCACCAAGGTGGAGATGAGGGTCTCGACGGCGTAATTGGAGTGTCCGGTCAGGGTGGTGTATAGGGCGCTCATGAAGATCGAGTAGATCACCAAGGCGATGTTGTTCCCCACGAGAATCGTGGAGATGTATTGCCCGGGGGATTTCAAAAAGAGGCTGGCGATCCGGTTGTATGTCCGGCTTTGTTTGCGTTCGATCTCCAACCGCAGTTTGTTGGAGGAGAGAAAGGCGATCTCCATCCCGGAAAAAAAGGCGGATAACAACAGGGCGATAAAAATAATCAGTATCTGTCTCTCCATAGGGTTTTTGTCCTTACATCTATAGTATATCCACCGGCTCCATCCGTCGGGTGTTTTTGAGGCAGCCTATACCCCATTCGTGGGCCGAAGCCGGCGGGGACTGCTTGCAGGCCTCCGCTGCCGGGGGCTTCGGCCTGCCCACT
>JAFLSI010000104.1 GCA_022511025.1 Rikenella sp.
TTATCATGGTGTATTTCAAATAAAATGGCTTGGTGTATTCAAGTATATAGTTGGGATGTCGTAAATTGTCGGGTTGTTTTTCACGTTGTCGGGCGAGGGGCCGTTCTCTTAGAAGAGTAAGATCACTTCGGCCACTATCTTGTCATTTCTTCCGTCGGCCGCGGCTGCATAGCCCGTTCGGTAGAAATATTTCTGGTAGTTAAGCTGAATTTCGCATTTGACCGGTTTTTGGATATAGGAGAGCGTCGAACCGACCGGTGATCCTTTTGCGTTCGGGATGGTCCTCTGTCAGCATTCCGTTCGTTGCGGTGCCGTTGGAGTGGCTTGTCGCGGCATCGAAACGGGCCTGAAAGCTGAGGCGGTTGAACACGGTCTTTTTCAGCGGGATTCCGGTTCGTCGGACTGAATGGCATTATAAAACGGGTTATTTTTGCCGACTTTGAATATCTTTGCACTCGAAAACCGAAAGAGGATACTGACGTATGATGAAGAAACTGTTCATTCTGACCTGTTTGCTCGCGACGGCCGCTGTGGTCCGGGCTGCCAATGAAAAACCGTTCGTCATTCCGGAGTTGAAAGAGTGGTATGGCGGCGAGGGGGAATATACGATCCGGAAAGGGGCGCGCATCGTGTACCGGGCCGGCGACGAGGGGATGCAGCAGGTGGCGAAAGCGTTGTCGGACGATCTTTTCAAGATGTTCGGCCTGAAACTCGCTGTCTCGGCGGGAAAGGCGAAAAACGGCGATATTGTGCTGAGTATCGGGTCCGACCGGCAGTTGGGCGAGGAGGGGTACGAAATGAACATCGCCCTTCGGGCCGAGTTGTCGGCGCCTACTGTCAGGGGAGTCTACTGGGCCACCCGGACGCTGTTGCAGATGGCCGAATCGCACCGGATGCCGGACGGCGGCAAGGGCCTGCCGGCGATGTCGCAGGGACGGGTGCGCGACTGGCCCGACTATGCCCTGCGCGGACTCATGCTCGACTGCGGCCGCAAATTCATACCGATGGACTTCTTGCAGGATTATGTCGACATCATGTCCTACTACAAGATGAACTTCCTGCAAATCCACCTCAATGACAGCGGATTCCCCAAGTTCTTCGACTTCGACTGGAACAAAACCTACGCGGCGTTCCGGCTCGAATCGGAGACCTTCCCCGGACTGGCCGCCGAGGACGGCCATTACAAGAAAGCCGAGTTCCGCGACTTCCAGAAACGGGCCGCATCCCGCTTCGTCGAGATACTGCCCGAAATCGACGTGCCGGCCCATACGCTGGCTTTCGTCCACTACAAACCCGAACTTGGCAGCGAGGTTTACGGGAGTGATCATTTCGACCTGTTCAAAGAGGAGACCTACGAATTTACGGATGCGCTGTTGGCCGAGTACCTCGGGGGCGACGATCCGGTTTTCTGCGGTCCGCGTGTCTCCATCGGCACGGACGAATACTCCAACAAAGACCGCGAGGTGGTGGAGAAATTCCGCTATTTTACAGACCGTTATATCCGCTATGTGGAGTCGTTCGGCAAACAGGCCTGCGTGTGGGGTTCGCTGAGCCATGCGCGCGGCGAGACCCCCGTGAAGGTCGACAACGTGCTGATGCAATCTTGGTCGATGGATTATTCGGAACCGAAAGAGATGGCTGCGCTGGGTTATCGGCTCGTCAGCATCCCCGACCGGCAGGTCTATATCGTTCCTGCGGCGGGGTATTACTATGACTATCTGAACATCAAGTATCTCTACGACGAGTGGACGCCTGCGAACATCAACGGCACGGTGTTCCCCGAGCGCGACTCTTCGATTGCGGGCGGCATGTTCGCCGTGTGGAACGACCATGTGGGCAACGGCATTTCGACCCGCGACATTCATCACCGGGCCTTTCCTGCGTTGCAGACGCTGGCCTCCAAGTGCTGGACGGGAGCGGCGGTAACGGTGCCTTTCGAACGGTTCGATGCGGACCGCCGGCGCTTGTCCGAGGCTCCTGCCGTGAACCTGCTGGGGCGGCACGTGGCGGCCGGGGGCGATGATTACACGACTTTCTGGACGGTAGAGAAACTGACACCGAACCGGGAATATCCTTTCGAGGATGTAGGCTACGACTACCGCATCGAATTCGACATCGAGGGGGCCGACGAGCGTCCGGGCACCGAACTATTCCGTTCGCGCGATGCGGTGTTCTACCTGTCGGACCCGGTGAGCGGCATGATCGGATTTGCCCGGGACGGTTATCTGAATACGTTCCGGTATCGTGTCGAGGCCGGCAAAAACATGCGTATCGGTATCGAGGGCGACAACCGCTCCACGCGGCTCTATATCGACGGCCGGCTCGTTCAGGAACTGGTCATAACCAAAAAATGGTACGGTGAGAAAGCGGCGACGAACTATGTGCCTACGTTGGTCTTTCCGCTGCGCCGTTCGGGCGATTTCCGCAGCCGGATCACTCGTTTCGAAGCCGGCCAGAAATAAGGCGGGGGAGGCGGGCCGACGCGGAAGGGATCGGAAAGGGGGCGATGGAAGAGGTTTATTCGTTTTCCATCGTCTCCCAAAAGTCCTGGTCCAGTTTTTTGACCTTGATGGTCTGTTCCAATTGCATCCCTACGCCGAAATCGTAGATGTATTCGGCCAACTGATTCCCGTCTATTAAGACGATGGTGGCTGCGTTGTTCAGACTTTTCACATAATCGATCGCCCCTTTGGAGAAATAAGAGGTGGTGATGAAAACCCCTTTGTTCGACTGAACGACAGCCAAAGCCCCCACGAATTTCTGGACTTCGTCGCGTTCGACGGCCCGGTCCCGTGCATAGCGTTTGGCCTGGATGTATATGCGGCCGAAACCCAATATGTCCTCCTTGATAATGCCGTCGATGCCGCCGTCTTTGCTCAGCGGGGTTACCTGTCCGGAATCTTTGACTTCTCCCCCGTAGCCCATGGCTTGCAGCAATTTGACGACCAACCGTTCGATTGATTATTACCAAGAGAAACCGCCCGGTTCGGGTCGGGAGAGGGGACTCCGAGGGGTGGAGTATCTTTTGCGGTGGAGGTGTTTTTCTGTTTGTTTGTCCGATTTTTTATACCTTTGTCTGCGGTCGGCGCAGGTTGCCGGATGCCGGGGCAGACGGGAGGGGCTCGGGGGCCTTTCCCTCCGCTGGATGCCCGGTGCTTGATTGGGATTTACCATACACATAATTATAGACAGATCTTTCCTATCCATGCTTAGTCGTCGACTGCTCCGCATCAAGACCGTCAAATCGCTGTACAGCTATTTCCAATCCGGCGAAGAGTCGCTCGCCCGCTCCGAAAAGGAGTTGATGGCGAGTATCGGGAAGAGCTACGAACTCTACCTGATGCTGATTGCTTTGGTCGGAGAGGTGGCGGCGGTGGCCCGCGAGCGGATCGCGATCGGACAGGCCAAGTTGATGCCGACCGAAGAAGATTTGCATCCGAACCGCCGCTTTGCGGACAACCGCGTGGTGGCGCGGATCGAAACGAGTGAGGCGCTGGCCGGGGCCATGACCCGCTGCCGGGCGTCGTGGCGGGGGCAGGAGGCGCTGGTGAAGCGGCTCTATCAGGATATGGTGGCGGCGCCGTATTACCAACGCTATATGGAGGCGGAACCGGTGCCGCTGAACGAACGGGAAGCCTTTGCGGCAGACCGGAAGTTCGTGATCGACTTTCTGTCGAACCAGATCGAGGACAACGACTATTTTGAAGAGGCCTTGGAGGAGATGTCGATGTACTGGGTCGATGACATTTCCTACTGTCTGGGGCTGGCGATCCGGACCATCGGATTCCTGAATGAGAACTCGGCCGATCTCGATATCATGCCCATGTACAGGAGCGACGAGGACCGGGCCTATGTCGAAACCTTGTTCCGCAAGGCGCTTTTGGGACACGAGGAGTATTTCGGGTATATCGACCGCTTTACCCAGAATTGGGATTTCGATCGCATCGCGTTCATGGACAAACTCATCATGCTGGCGGCCATTACCGAATTGGTGCAGTTTCCGACCATTCCGGTGAAGGTTACCCTCGACGAGTTTATCGAAATATCGAAATACTATTCCACGCCGGGCAGCAGCGTCTTTGTGAACGGGATTCTGGACCGGATGGTGGTCTGGCTCACGGACGAAGGAAAGATCGCCAAGCAGGGGCGCGGGTTGATCGATACCACGGTGGCAAAAGAGAAACAACATGCGATTCAATAGGAACATATTCGGTCGGGGAGTGGTTGTCGGCGGGTTGCTGCTCTCGGTGGCGGGGTGCGGTGCGGGGACTGCGACGGTGGAGAACGGGGCGGCGTTTGTCGGGGGTGGGGTAGTGGTGGCTTTCCCGATCGAGCGGGAGGGGGAGAACGGGGCGGAGCGGAGCTACGATACGGTGGCGATGGGGCGGATTGCCGAGGGGGATGTGGTCGAGGGGCGGCTGCGGGTGGCCAACCGCTCGGACAAACCCTTGGTGATCGTACAGGTGATTACGGGGTGCGGATGTACGACGGCCGACTACGACCCGGCGCCGATTCCGGCGGGAGATACGGTCGGGATGACGTGGCGGTTCGACAGCCGGGGACGGTACGGACAGCAGTTCAAGTCGATCGAAATCATTGCGGCGACGGGAGACGGAAGACGACAGTGCGCGACGGTTTATCTGACGGGAGAGGTGGTGCTGTAGAGAGCGGTTCGACTTTTTGCCCGTTTCGTCCGGAGGCGCCGATATACGAAAACGACTTCGGAATACGTTTTGAAATTAGGATAAAAACAACTCAATAAAAACAGACAACAGACATGACACTCAACACAATGATGCTTCAGGACACGGCTGCTCAACAACAGGGGGGCAACTGGTCGTTTCTCGTCATGATGGTACTGATCTTCGTAGTGATGTACTTTTTCATGATCCGGCCGCAGCAGAAGCGGCAGAAAGAGCTGAACAAATTCCGGAACTCGCTGGAAAACGGTACGAAAGTCATTACGGCCGGCGGGATTTACGGAACGGTCAAGGAGGTGAACGAGGATACGGTGCTGATCGAGGTGGACAACGGGGTCAAACTGCGGATTGCCAAGAGCATGGTGATGCGCGACCCGTCGGATATGGTGCAGCGGTAGCGGGGATGGGGAATCGTTGAGGGGACTGCCGTCGGCGTATGATGCCCGGTTTTGCCTCCCGTCTGGCTGGCGGGAGGCAAAACCGGGCTATTGTTTGTTATCCGGTTCCCAGCACATCTCTTCCGCTCCGAAATCGGCTCCCAACCGACGCCCCAGCGCATAGAAATAGTCGGACAGCCGGTTCAGGTAGGCCGGCACGTTCTCCGGGATCTCCGGGTACCGCTCAGCGGCGCTCACCGTGCGCCGCTCGGCCCGCCGACAAACGGTACGGCAGATATGGCTGTACGAAACCGCCGGATGGCCGCAAGGCAACGTAAAATGGCGCAACTCCGGCAACCCCTCCAAGGCCCGGTCGATGTACTGCTCCAACCGGCTCAGATCGTCCGGCCGAATCCGGGGCAGTTTCGGCAACCAACTCGCTTCTGAGGCCAACAACGATTCGCAACTCATCAAACGATCCAGCACCCACACCAACTGTGCACGCTGTTCACCGTGCCGGCCGGCTTCCAAAAGGTCGTGCAGATGACCGGTGTGGGCGGCTAATTCGTCGACGGTGCCGTAGGCTTCGATCCGTGGGTCGTTCTTCGGTGCGCGTGTCCCGCCGACTAACGAGGTGGTGCCTCTGTCGCCGGTGCGTGTGTATATCTTCATCATAAACCTCTCTTTTTTATCCGCTCGTTTTTTGCTGTTTGTGCTTGGAGCCGGGTCTGGAACCGTTCTTTTTCTGAAGAAAAAGAACCAAAAAGACTT
>JAFLSI010000105.1 GCA_022511025.1 Rikenella sp.
AAAGACAGGGCGAAGCATATCACCGCGTACGGTCATGGAATGCGCAAGCATTCCCTAAAGTCTTTTTGGTTCTTTTTCTTCAGAAAAAGAACGGTTCCATACCCCGGCCCAAAGAGTAAGATCACAGAAAATCAGAGTCGGGTTATAGCGTCGGCGACCTGTTCCATCAGCCATTTCGGAGTAGAAGTCGCCCCGCAGATTCCCACCGACGTTACCCCCGCGAACCACTCCCCGCGCAGTTCCGAAGCCTCCTCCACCTTGTACGTCCGGCTGTTCGCCTCCCGGCAGACCTCGAACAGCGCCTTGCCGTTCGAACTTTTGGCCCCGCAGACGAAGATCACCGCATCGAACCGCGCCGCAAACTGCCTCAGATGCGGATTGCGGTTCGAGACCCGCCGGCAGATCGTATCGTGTACCGTAACCCCTTCCGGAACCTTCGTCCGGCGCAGGATTTCGTCCCGGACCGTTTGGAACAGGCTCAGGCTCTGCGTCGTTTGCGAAAGCAGGCAGATCGGCCTTGAAAAGTCGATCTTCGCCAGATCGTTGACCGATTCGATGACGATAGCCGTTTCGCCGGTCTGTCCCGTGAGTCCCACCACCTCCGCATGGCCCGGTTTACCGAGGATCACCACCTGCCCCCCGACCGCTTTCATCGCCTCCCCCGCCTGCCGTACCCGCTCCTGCAGCCGCGCCACCACCGGGCAGGTCGCATCCGCCAGTTCGATCCCGTAGCGCTTCGCCAGCGCATAAGTCGACGGCGGTTCGCCGTGAGCCCGGATCAGGACGCACCGGCCCGCCAGTTCCGGCAGCCGGGCGTGGTCTACCGTCTGCAGTCCCATCCGTTCAAGCCGGTTCACCTCCATCCGGTTGTGAACGATGTCCCCCAAGCACCACACCGCTCCGTTCCGTTCACGAAGCAGCTCTTCCGCCACCGTGATCGCCTGGACTACCCCGAAACAGAATCCCGATTTTTCGTCGATCTCGATCTGCATGACAATCCGTAAACTTACCGTACCGGCGTATGTTCCCCCACCAGCAGATCATCCGCCGGAAAGTGCGGTGCCGCAAACTCGCGCCGTCCCCCCGGCGACCATTGCAAATAGGTGATCGGCAGCCCCTCCGCCAAGAATCGCGTTTCGTAGGCCGTTTTGATCGACAGGGCGGCATCGGCGATCCCCTCCGGTCCGTAAATGTCGCGGCAGCACACCTCCGGCACGATCCCGTTGGCAGTCAGCACCGCTTTCGTATAGTCGTGCAGGTGTCCCGAATCGGTCTTCAGGTGGATCGTCCCCTCCGGTTGCAGAAACCGGGCGTAGCGTTCCAGAAATCCCGGCGACGTGAGTCGCTTCGAGACCCTCCGTTTGTTCATCTGCGGGTCGGGAAAGGTGATCCAGATCCGGGCCACCTCGTCCGGCGCGAAAAACGATCCGATGAACTCGATCCGCGTCCGCAGAAAGGCCGCATTGTCGATCTGCCGTTCCGTCGCCTGCTTGGCTCCGTGCCACATCCGCGCCCCCTTGATGTCCACTCCGATGTAGTTCGTTTGCGGATCGGCTTCGGCCAGCCCGATGGTGTATTCGCCCCGTCCGCACCCCAACTCCAGCACGATCGGCCGGTCGTTGCCGAAAAAGTCGCTTCCCCACCGCCCCTTGAGCGGATGGTCCTTGCCGAAAATTTCGTCGAACCGGGGTTGCACCAAACAGCGGAATGTGAGGTTTTCGCTGAATTTTTTGAGTTTGTTTTTGCCCATGATGTGCGTGGTAGCGGGGTGTACGGAAAAAGGGCGGTCAGCGCACCGCCGCGGCCGAGGAGCCGCTGGCAATCATCCCCACGGCGATAATCCCCTGCAAGGTGTCCGGCGCGGCGAGCTGCCGGATCGACAAAGCATACTCGCCGGCCGTCCGGTACCGGATGCCGCTGCGGTAGCGGTGCGTAACGTCCGAGTGGTTGGAATAGGTGCGTCCGGTCCACCGGTAATTTCCCTCCTCGTCCGGCTCGGCGAGCGGAAAGTCGACCGTGTCGACCCAGAACCGTTTGTCCGGCGCCACCCCTTTGATTTCGAGCAGCAGATCGGCGTACGGGAAGTCGTTTCGGTGGCGCACCATCAGGTCGATCCATGCCCCGCCGGTCTCTCCGCTCCGCCTCGCCGCGCGGTGCACCGAAGTCGAATCGGGCCGGAACGTAAAGACGATCGCCTGCCTCGCCGCCCATCCCTCGTCCGGCAGGTCGCAAACCTCGATGCAGCTGCCCCCGTCGCAACCCGTCGCCGCTGTCCAGCAGCCCAATAGCAGCATCCCCCGCCGAACCTGCCGCCGCCACCGCCCCTCTGTCCGATTCGCCCCCCGCCGTCGAGTTCTGCTTTCCACCATGCTATTGTCCCCCTTCCGACCGGTTATTATTGCCTCCCCGGTTCGTATTCCCGCCGTGTCCGGCCGGTCTCCGCCGTCCGCCGCGACCGCTGCCGTTCCCTCCGTTCCCGCGCCGGTCGTTCCGGTTTTGACCCCGGCTGCCGGCCTCCGCCATCTCCGGCCGCGCCGTCGGACGAGGCTGTTCGGTTTGCTGTGCCTGTTCCGGCCGGGCTGTCGTCCGTCCGCTGCCCGCCTGACTCCCCCCGTTCCGATTGCCATTCCGGCCCCCGCGGTTGTGTCTCCCTCCGCCGCGATGGCTCCGGCCGCGCGATTCGTCGAACCGGGTAATGCTCTCCTCGCCCACCACATTCTTGATCTCCGGTTCGGTCTGCACCTGCTGCCGGGCAGCCAGCAGGGCGGCGTCTTCCAACCGCTCCACCTTCTCGCCCCGCCGGTTCATCGCGACGATCTGCCGAACCCGCTCCGTAGTGAGCGGAATCAGGATCGCCGTGGAGTGCGGATCGGGACTGAACCACATGATCTTCTTGAAAATGTCGCTTTTCGCCAAGTAATAGTTGCCGTCCGCCGCCTCCAACGGCCCGCTGAGCCGCGGAAAGGCCCGCCGGGCGTCGATGTACGAGTCGAGTTCGTAGTTGAGGCAGCATTTGAGTTTCCCGCACTGTCCGGCCAGTTTCTGCGGGTTGAGCGAGATCTCCTGGTGCCGGGCTGCGCCGATCGTTACCGACGAGAAGTTGTTGATCCAGGTCGAACAGCACAACTCCCGCCCGCACGGGGCGATCCCGCCGATCCGTCCGGCCTCCTGCCGGGCGCCGATCTGGCGCATCTCGACCCGGATCCGGAACTGTTCGGCCAGCACTTTGATCAACTCCCGGAAGTCGACCCGTTCGTCGGCGATGTAATAGAAGATCGCTTTCAGTTTGTCGCCCTGGTATTCGACGTCGCCGATCTTCATGTCCAGATGCAGGTCGGCGGCGATCTGCCGCGACCGGATCATCGTCGAATGCTCCAGCGCGATGGCCTCCTGCCACTTTTCGATGTCGTACGGCTTGGCCTTGCGGTAGATCTTCTTGAACTCTATCCCCTGCGGATTGAACCCGGTGCGTTTCATCTGTTTGGAGACTAATTCGCCCGTGAGGGTTACGATCCCGATGTCGTGTCCCGGACTGGCTTCGACGGCCACGATGTCGCCGGCCCGGAGATCGGCGCCGGTCTGGTTGCGGTAGTATCCTTTGCGGGTGTTCTTGAACTGGACTTCGTAAATCTCGCGGTCTGCGAGCGGATCGGGCAGGTCGGCCAGCCAGTCGAATACTTCGAGCTTGTGGCAGCCCGGACAGTTGCGGGCGGTCGTTTCGCCCGTCGCTTCGTCGGTCGCGAAGCAGCAGCCGCGGGTGGTATTTTTCGTGCAGGTCATCTTGGTGTCGCGTATTGTGTGGACCGCCGCTCCGCGCTTCGGTTCGTGAGGAGGCGGAACGGGTCGGGAACAGACAAAGATAGGATTCTTAGAGCACTTCTGCAACCGTAAAGGTGCTGCCGCCGACGAAGATCAGGTCGCGGGCCTTGGCGGCGGAGCGGGCGGCGGCCAGTGCTTCGGGGACGGTTCGGCAGACCTCGCCGTGCAGTCCGGCGCGGCGGGCGCGCTCGGCCAGCGCCTCCGCCGCCAAGGCCCGCGGCAGGGAGGCTTGTGTGAACAGGTAGTGGGCTTCGCGGGGCAAAAGCGGCAGAATGCGGTCCAAATCCTTGTCGGCCACCACGCCTAAGACGAAGTGGAGCCGCTCGAAGCGCTGCCGGCGGAGCTGCTGCGTTACGAAGGTCAGGCCGGCTTCGTTGTGGCCGGTGTCGCACAGAATGGGGCAGGGGTCGGACGGGGTGTCGATCCGCTGCCACCGGCCGGGCACCCGGGCTGCGGCCAATCCGCGCCGCACTTCCGGCTCGGTCAGCGGCCGCGGCAGCCGGTCGTTCAGGATCTCCAATGCGGTCAGTGCGGTGCAAAGGTTGTGCTGCTGGTAGTCGCCCTCCATGCCGAGCTGCTGCTCGAACCGGCTGCCGTCGGTCAGCCTTTCGACAACGAAACGCTGCCCGTGATGCTCCGTACAGCGGTACTGCCGGTCGGCAAAGCGGATCGGGGCGCCGGCTTCGTGGGCTTTACTGATGAAGACGGGTGCGGTTCCGGCCTGAAACTCGCCCACGACGACCGGCACGCCGGGTTTGATGATTCCGGCCTTCTCTGCTGCGATTTCGGGCAGGGTGCCGCCCAAAAAGGCTGTGTGGTCGAGGCTGATGTTGGTAATCACGCTCACCAAAGGGGTGATGATGTTGGTGCAGTCTAACCGTCCGCCCAACCCGACCTCCACGACGGCGATATCGACGGCCCGGCTCCGGAACCACTCGAAGGCCATGGCGGTCGTAATCTCGAAAAACGAGGGGCGGATCTGTTCAATAGCGGGCTGCATCCGGGCGATGAATCTGACGACGGCTTGCTCCGGAATCATCTCTCCGTCGGCCTGTATCCGCTCGCGAAACTCCCGGAGGTGGGGCGAGGTGTAAAGCCCGACGCTGTATCCGGCTTCGCGCAGGACGGCATAAAGCATCTGCGAAACGGAGCCTTTGCCGTTGGTCCCGCCCACGTGCACGCTCCGAAAGGCTCGGTGCGGATGGCTGAGCTTTTCGTCAAGAGCGAGGGTGTTTTCCAACCCCTCTTTGTAGGCACTGCCGCCGACCTGCTGGAACATCGGTGCGGTGCGGTAAAGGTAATCTATGGTCTCGGTGTAGTTCATTTAGGTGTGGGTTCGATGGGGTAGGGGCTGCCTTTGCTTCTGTTCGGCCTCGCGCCCATCCCCCCGAGCGGCTTTGCCGCTGGGCGCAGAGGCCGGCGATCCTTGCGGATCGCGATTCTCGCCGTATTTGATTGTGCGACCCTCCGAGTCGCACGCCCGACGCCGCTGGAAATTTCTACCCTCCGACTCGCCAGAGTCGGGTGTTTTGTTGGCCGCCTCTACCCCAAATGGCCATCGAAAATGCAGGCCGGAGCCGGCGGAGACTGCTTGCAGGCCTCCGCTGCCGGGGGCTTCGGCCTG
>JAFLSI010000106.1 GCA_022511025.1 Rikenella sp.
TCACAAAGAGAACAGTACCCTCCCGTCGCCAAAGAACAAAACAACAAAAAACGAACGAATGAATTAAAAGTTTTTCGGTTTAGGCAGATCCGTTGGCCAAGCGACCCGGAGCGTATCTACAGCCGGATCGAACAGCATAGCCGTACAGAGGCAGTTTTTGTATTGTTTGCTTTGCAGGATCGGGAAGTTGACACAACTTTCGCACCCTTTCCAGAACGTTTCGTCGTCCGTCAGTTCCGAGAAGATCACCGGTCGGTACCCCAGTTCGTTATTGATTTTCATGACCGGCAGCCCCGTCGTCAGGCCGAACAGTTTAGCCCCCGGAAACCTGACCAACGAAAGGAAGAACGTTTTGGTTTTGATCGCCTTGGCCAGCCCCAACTTGCGGAACTCCGGCCGGATGATCAGCCCCGAATTGGCCACATACGCATTGTGGCCCCAGCTTTCGATGTAGCTGAATCCGGCCCAGCGTCCATCCTTGTGGAAAGCGACCACCGCCTTGCCCTCACGCATTTTCGAAGCCACATAGTCCGGTGTACGTTTCGCGATGCCCGTGCCGCGCGCCTTGGCGGATTCGGCCATCTCGTTGCAGATCTCCTGTGCGAATCGAGTGTGCTCCTCGGTTGCGATAAGGACATCGAAATCTTCGATTGTCATCTTGTGTACAAGATTTTAATGAGTTACGGTTGTTTTCCGGAAGAAAGAGTGCGCTGCCGCATTGGGCGGACGTCCGACGAATCGGGACAAGGGCGCAAAAGAGAAGAGTTCCCGCTGCGTGTCGTGTTCCGCCGACCTCGCCGGCACGGAACCTATGCAGGGGAACTGCTATCGTCGTCGTCGCAGAGAAAGTGCGTTTTTGTTCACGATGCTCCTCGTTTCCGGTTTTTCAGAAATAGCGGGCGCAAAGATACGAATTTTCCGAATACAGCCAAAGCTGTGTTACAATATTTTCGTTCGTTTTCGCGACTTGCCCACCCCCGCTTTCGCCTCTCGACCGCCGCCCGAACCCTTTTTCCCTCCCCCCCGGATCGACGGCGAAACACGGACCGGCCCCGACTCCGGAACCAACTGCTGCCGCTGCTGCAAGGCGAACATCTCGTCCCGGTAGCGGGCCGCCGCCATGAAATCCAGCTCCTTAGCCGCCTGTTCCATCAGTTGCCGCGCCTGTGCGATCGCCGATTCGAGATCCGTCGCCGACATGTACTCCAACACCGGATCCGCCACCATCGGCAGCGGCGCCTCCATGTCATACACCACCCCTCCGGAAGAAGAGCCGGCAGCCAGCGGCCGCAGGACCGTCGCCGCCCCCGCCGCAGAGGCTTTGGCCGACGGCAGCGAAGCCGCTAACGGCGAATCCTCGCCCAGCGTCGACTTGCTCATTTTCTGCACCGCCTGCGGCGTGATGCCGTGCGCGAGGTTGTAGTTCATCTGTTTTTCGCGCCGCCGCTCCGTCTCGTCGATCGTCTGCCGCATCGAATCCGTGATCGTGTCCGCGTACATGATGACCCGCCCCTCCAGATGGCGGGCCGCCCGGCCCGCCGTCTGGGTCAGCGACCGCGCCGACCGCAGGAACCCCTCCTTGTCCGCATCCATAATCGCCACCAACGACACCTCCGGCAAGTCCAGCCCCTCCCGCAGCAGGTTGACCCCCACCAAGACGTCGAACCGCCCCGCCCGCAAGTCGTCCATGATCTCGATCCGCTCCAGCGTGTCCACATCCGAATGGATATAGCGGCACCGGATCCCCACCTTCTCGAAATACTTGGTCAGCTCCTCGGCCATCCGTTTGGTGAGCGTCGTAACCAACACCCGCTGATCCTTTTCCGCCCGGAGTTCGATCTCCCCGATCAGGTTGTCGATCTGGTCGGCCGTGGGCCGAATCTCGATCTCCGGATCGAGCAGTCCGGTCGGCCGGATCACCTGTTCGACCACCACCCCCTCCGACTTGTTCAGTTCGTAATCGGCCGGCGTTGCGCTGACGTAGACAGCCTGCGGCACCAACGCCTCGAACTCCTCGAACTTCAGCGGCCGGTTGTCGATGGCCGCCGGAAGCCGGAAACCGTACTCCACCAGATTCTTTTTCCGAGCGTTGTCGCCGCCGTACATCGCCCGAATCTGCGGAATCGTTACATGGCTCTCGTCGATGATGATCAGGAAATCCTCCGGGAAATAGTCCAGCAGGCAGAAAGGCCGCGTTCCCGGCGCCCGGCCGTCGAAATAGCGCGAGTAGTTCTCGATCCCCGAACAGTAGCCCAACTCCTTGATCATTTCGAGGTCGTACTCCACGCGCTGTTTCAGCCGCTTGGCATACTGCTCCTCGCCGCGCTGCATGAAAAAGTCGTACTGCGCCGACAGGTCGTGCTGAATCTGCATCACGGCCGTATGGATGCGGTCGCGGGTCGTTACGAAGATATTGGCCGGATAGATCGTAACCCGGTCGAGCTGCGAGAGCCGCTGGCCGGTGAGGGGGTCGATGGCGTGGATCTCCTCGACCGTATCGCCCCACTGCACGATCCGGTAAGCCTTGTCGCCGTACGCGACGTGCACGTCGACCGTATCGCCCGACACGCGAAACGTACCGCGGGCGAACTCGACGTCGTTGCGCGAGTAGAGGCTGTCCACCAACTGGTACAGCAGCTGCTGGCGCGGAAAATCTTCGCCCTGCTTGATGTGGATCGTATTGGCGTGGAAGTCCGACGGGTTCCCGATTCCGTAAAGGCACGACACGGAGCTGACCACCACCACGTCGTTCCGTCCGGAGAGCAGCGAACTGGTGGTGCTCAGGCGCAGCTTCTCGATCTCGTCGTTGATCGAGAGGTCTTTCTCGATATAGGTATCCGAGGTGGGCAGGTAGGCTTCGGGCTGGTAGTAGTCGTAGTACGAGACGAAGTATTCGACGGCGTTCTCGGGGAAAAAGCCCCGGAACTCCCCGTAAAGCTGGGCCGCAAGGGTCTTGTTGTGGCTCAGGATCAGGGTGGGCTTGCCGATGTTCCGGATGACGTTGGCCATGGTGAAGGTCTTGCCGGAGCCGGTTACGCCGAGCAGGGTGTTGTGCCGGGTGCCCTCCTGCAGCGACCGGGTCAGCTGGGCGATGGCTTCGGGCTGGTCGCCGGTCGGGGCGAAGTCGGAATGCAAGATGAAATCCATGGCAAAATGGGAATAAATAGCTGGTTTATGCGGGGTGTCGTATCCGTATCGAGTCCGGTGCGGGACCGAAAAGCAAAAACCGCCTTGCAAAAATATTATATTTGTAGTTCATTTGGTCAATCCGTCATGAAACGATTCCGAACCCTTTTTCTTTTTGTTCTTCTGTTCTCCCCGGCTTTGCCCGCCGGAGCGGAGACGGACGGCAGCCGGGTGAAGATCCGGTTCGGCGGACGGATCGACGCCCAGCTGTTCACCGACACCTACAACTCGAAAACAACGAACGGCGGCATTCTCTACTATTTCCCGCTGGCCCCGGCTTACACCTCGCAAGGCACGGACATCAACCGCGTGAGTACCCTGCGGTTCGGCGTCGCCAGTTCGCGCATCAACCTGACGGTTACCGCTCCCGACCTGCTCGGAGCCGAGGCACGGGGGTATGTCGAGACCGATTTCATGGGTTCGGGCGACATGCTGGGGGTCCTGCGACTGCGCCACGCTTATGTCGGTCTGAACTGGAGGCGGAGCCAGCTGTTGGTCGGCCAGACCAACAACCTGTCGGTGCCGGAGGAGATTACACCGAACACCGTCGCTTTCGGTGCGGGCGTTCCTTTCAACCCCCTCTCCCGCATCCCTCAGATTCGCTACACACGGCAGGTCGGCGAGTCTGTCCGGCTCTCCGCAGCCGTCGGGATGTATGCGGGGAAAGAGGGCGAGGCGCAGGCTTGCGGATTGGTGCCCGATTTCGCGGTGCGGCTGACGGCGGGCGGGCCGGATGCGCTGGTCGGGTTCAGCGGCGCTGTCAAGTCGATCCGGCCGCGCAACCTGACGGCCGATTCGGTGCGGACGACGCGGCGGATGACCGCTTTCAGCGCTTCGGCATTCGCCCTGTACCGCTTCGGCGGGGGACACCGGCTCTCGGTGTTCGCTATGTGGGGGCAGGATCTCTCGACGCTGAACCTGCTGGGCGGATACGGGCCGCGGCTGAGCGAAACGGAGCGGGGCGAGGCCGATTACGGCTACACTGCGACGCAGACGGTCGCGACGTGGATCGAATTCGAGACCCGGACGATGAAGGGCTGGCAGCCCGGCCTATTGGTCGGGTGGACGAAAAACTTGGGGTCGGGGCGGGCGATCGACCTCGCGCAAGCCTCGATTCCGGACAGGGGGATCGACCGCTGTATCCGGGTGGCGCCGCGGCTGTGGTACCACTACAGGCAGTTGTCGTTCGGGCTGGAATACCTGTACAGTTCGGCCTCTTGGGGTCGGGTGTTCGACCGGCGGTACCGTCCGACCGAACGGTATGCGGACACGCAGGACCATCGTCTGACCTTGCTGGCGCGGTTCAAATTCTAAATTCTACCGGGGAAGTATGCTGGAACTGAGTTTGTACGGCGGTGTGGAGGTGGGGTTGGACGAGGCGGGACGGGGACCGTTGGCGGGACCGGTATTCGCGGGGGCGGTGCTCCTGCCTGCGGATTTTTGCGACGAGCGGCTCGACGATTCCAAAAAGATGAACGAGCGCGACCGGTATGCCTTGCGCGAGGTGATCGAACGGGAGGCGGTGGCGTGGGGGGTGGCCGAGGTTTCGGCGGCCGAGATCGACGAGATCAATATCCTGAATGCTTCGTTTCGCGCCATGCGGCGGGCTTTCGCCTGCTTGCAGGAACGGCTGCCGGCGGGGATCGAGGTCGGGCGGCTCTTGGTGGACGGCAACCGGTTTCGACCGGGGAGGCTGACCGTGCCGTACGAGTGCATCGTCAAGGGGGATGCGAAGCTGGCCCCGGTCGCTGCGGCATCGGTGCTGGCCAAAACCTACCGGGACGATTGCATGCGGCGTCTGCACGAGGAGTTTCCGGTTTACGGCTGGGATCGCAACAAGGGCTATCCGACGGCGGAGCATCGCGAGGCGTTGGTCCGCTACGGGCTGTCGCCGTACCACCGGCGGACGTTCTGCGGCCGGACTCTCGACCTGTTTTCCGGAAAAACGGAGGAATGAGTCGGGAACTGCTCTAAATCTTTTGAGCGGAAAACCTGCCTTGTTCTTTCTTCGGTTGCAGTAAAAAGATTGCACAGTTTGTAACAGATTTACTTCTGAAGAGAGGATAGCAAGGCTTCTGTTCTATGTGGCACTCCGGGTTTAGAGCCTTGTTATTTCTCAAATTACCATAAATAAATGAAAAACGTTTTGTTCTCCGCGTTGTGCGGGATGCTTTTGACGGGTTGCGG
>JAFLSI010000107.1 GCA_022511025.1 Rikenella sp.
GCAGCGCCTCACGGCGCACAACCGGACGAACCTCTTTTCAAAGAAAGAACGGTTCCAAACCCGGCTCCAAGAACGAAAGATCAGATCGCATCCCCCAAGGCGTTGTAAAATTTGTATTCGATCATCCCCAACGAATCATTCGGGATCACCTTGATCACCGCCCCATACTTCACACTCCACTTCATCCGTTTGCTGAAAAGCCCCCCCCGGTTGATGTAAGCCGCCACATACGGATGGACATGTATTTTGAGCAGTTTGTAGTGCTTTTCCCGCACGTAGTAAGCCACCTGGTTTTCGATCTGCGCATCGAGCAGCACCGACGGTGCGATCTCACCCGTCCCATGACAAGTCGGACACTTCTCGTTGATCACAATCTGCGTCTCCGGCCGCACCCGCTGCCGGGTAATCTGCATTAGGCCGAACTTCGTGAGTGGCAGGATGTTATGCTTTGCCCGGTCGTTGGCCATCGCCTTGCGCATCGCTTCCAGCACCGCATTCCGGTTTTGCGCCGTGTGCAAGTCGATGAAGTCGATCACGATAATTCCCCCCATATCCTTGAGCCGCAGCTGCCGGGCGATCTCCGGCACCGCATTCAGGTTGCACTCCAAAGCATTGGCCTCCTGCGTTTCATCACTCTTGGCCCGCTTGCCGCTGTTGACATCGATCACATGCAGCGCCTCGGTATGCTCCACGATCAGATAAGCCCCCCGCTTGAAAACCACAGTCCGGCCGAACAGCTGCTTGATCTGCTTCGTTACGTCGAACTGGTCGAAAATCGGGATGTTCCCCTTGTACATCTTGACGATCTTCTCGGCCTCCGGTTCGATGGCCGAGATATAGTCTTTCACCTCATGAAAAATCCGCTCGTTGTCCACATGGATATGGGTGAACGAATCGTTCAGCAGGTCCCGCAGGATCGTCGTCGTGCGGCTCTCTTCGCCCAACAGCAGCTGCGGCGGCTGGGCCTGCTGCAAAGCCGACAGAACCCCTTCCCACTTGTGTATCAACTGTGTAATGTCGGCTTCGATATCCTCGGCGGTTTTTCCTTCGGCAGCCGTCCGCACGATCGCTCCGTAGTTCCGCGGCAAGATGTGTTCGACGATCGACCGCAGCCGTTTTTTCTCTTCGTTGGAGCGGATCTTCTGCGAGATGTGTACTTTGTTCGAGAGCGGGATGAGGACGGAGTGCCGGCCGGCGATCGAAATGTCGCTGGTAATGCGGGGTCCCTTCGTCGAGATAGGCTCCTTGGCGATCTGGACGATGATGTGTTGTCCGTTGTTGAGTACGCCGGAGATTTTGCCCTCTTTCCCCAAGTCGTTCTGCACTTTGAGCGACGAGAAGTCGACCGCCTGATGCTTCCCGTTGACCTGTTTGACAATGTCATGCAGGCTGTGAAAGGCGCTCCCCAGATCGAGGTAGTGCAGAAAAGCGTCTTTCTGGTATCCGACGTCGACGAAAGCGGCATTCAGTCCCCCCATCACTTTGTGGACTTTGCCGAGGTATATGTCGCCGACGGTAAACGAGTTTTTGGTCTTTTCGCGATTCAGTTCGACGAGCTGTCCGTCTTCCAGCAGGGCGATTTCGATTTCGGCCCCGGTGGAGTGGATTACTAACTCTTTTGTCATTTCGTATTTCCTGATTCTGTATAGTAACGCACGGGGCGTCCGGCAGCGTATCCGGGCCGTGCGGTCGTTTCGATGCAGCCTCTCTCTATCCCCGCTCCTCTTAAAAACAAAACCTAAAGACCGCCGCGCATCGAAGTCCGGGGACTTTAGGTTTTCGAGTATCGTTTCCGGGGCCGCAGCGGCGGCATCGCTTCGACGCCGGACTTCCGCCGCACACCCCGAAAATGAAAGAGAATCTACCTACTTTTTCTTTTTATGACGGTTCTTGCGAAGCCGTTTTTTGCGCTTGTGGGTAGATATTTTGTGCCGTTTTCTTTTTTTTCCGCTAGGCATAGCTACGTGGATTAAAGTTAGACAATCGGTTTATTTTTCCGGAAACCTTGCTCTATTTCTTGTTGATCGATTTTGCTTTCACCTCTCCGGCAAACGTTTTCGACGGTTTGAAAGCCGGGATGTTGTGGGCCGGAATCGTAATCGTCGTGTTTTTCGAGATATTGCGCGCCACTTTCTGCGCCCGCCGTTTGATGATAAAGCTGCCGAAACCGCGCAGGTAGACATTGTTCCCCGCCATCATGGTCTCTTTGATGTTCTCCATGAACGATTCCACTACCTGCTGCACCTGTACTTTTTCGATGCCCGTGCTCTTAGCGATTTCGCCTACGATATCTGCTTTTGTCATGACGAATGTCGTTTGATTTTATTGATGTGATTACTATTGATTTACGTTGCAAACGGATTGCAAATATAGAGTAAATTATTGAGAATCGCCCAACAAAAATGAATTAAATAATTCTTTCAGGGTGATTTTCAGAACCGGATGCACATAATCCGGCCATATTTCGGCGGCCGGTTCCGCGGCGAAACGCCGTTCCGCCAACCGGGGATGGGGCACCGTCAGGCGCGGCGTGTCGATGACCGCCGAGTCGTAGAACAGGATGTCGATGTCGAGGGGTCGCGACCGGTAGAGGCGTGTGCCCGTTGCGGGAGCGAACTCGGCCTCGTGCAGCGGCCGGCCCGATTCGTGTTCGATCCGTTGGATCGCATCGAGCAGCGCTTCCGGGGTCAAGAGGGTCTCCACGGCGATCGCCTGGTTGAGAAACGGATGCCGTTCGCCGCCGTCGGCAAAGCTCCCCCACGGGACGGTCTCGTACTCGCGCGAGGCCTGCACCACGCGCCCTGCCGTTTCGGCCACGCGCGACCGGGCGAAGGCCAATGCCTCCGCCCGGTCGCCGAGGTTGCTTCCTGTGAGCAGCAAAGCTCTGTGCATGTTCATCCCTGTGTCAGCAACTTGTGCAGCGAGGCCAGCAACCGGTCGCAGTGCTCTTTCGCGATGTTCAGCGCTGGCAGCAGCCGGAATGTATTCGGGTCGGACGAGGAGCCGACGAAGATGTGTTCGTCGAACAGCAGCCGTTTGCGGAACGGGGCGCACGCTTCGTGCAGCTCGATCCCGATCATCAGCCCTTTGCCGCGCACCTCTTTGATGTTCGGCAGGCTTCGCAGTTCGTTCATCAGGTAGTCTCCCATCCGGGCGGCGTTTTCGACCAAGCGTTCCTGTTCCATCACTTCGGCTACGGCCAATGCAGCCGCACAAGCCAAGTGGTTCCCGCCGAAGGTGGTTCCGAGCATGCCGTATCTGGGTGCGATGTGAGGAGCGATCGAGATGGCTCCGATCGGGAATCCGTTTCCGATCCCTTTGGCCATGGTATAAATATCGGCACTCACGCCGGCCCAGTCGTGGGAGTAATATTGGCCGGTCCGCCCGCATCCGCACTGCACGCTGTCGGCTACGTACACGGCGCCGTACCGGTCGCAAAGCGTACGGATGGTCTGCAAATAGGCTGTGTCGGCGATCCGGATCCCGCCGACGCCCTGGATCCCTTCCAAAATGACGGCGGCGATCTCGTCTCCTTCGTTCGCGAAGAGGGTTTCGAGCTCCTGCCGGTCGTTCAGGGTTACGAACACGACGTTCTCGGTCCGGTTTACGGGTGCGGTGATGTTGGGGTTGTCGGTCGCGGCTACGGCTAACGAGGTCCGGCCGTGAAAGGCTCCCCGCATCGCGACGACTTTCTTCCGGCCGGTGTGAAACGAGGCGAGTTTCAAGGCGTTTTCGTTGGCTTCGGCGCCCGAATTGCACAAAAACAACTGATAGTCGTCATGCCCGGAGAGGGGGCCGAGTTTCCGGGCCAGCTCCTGCTGCAAACTGATCTTCACGGAGTTGGAGTAAAACCCGATCTTCCCCAACTGCTCGGTCAACCGCTCTACGTACCGCGGATGGGTATGCCCGATCGAGATCACGGCGTGTCCGCCGTAAAAGTCCAAATATTCCTGCCCGGCTTCATCCCATACGGCTGAACCGGATCCTTTCACGATCTCGATGTCGTACAAAGGATATACGTCGAATAATCTCATCTCTATGGTCTGTCTTAGGTTGGTTCGGTTATTTCTCAGTTTGCAGAAGAAAACGGTTCTCTTTGTGAACAAAGAGAACCGGAAAAATCCGGAATACTCACATTTCTATGTATAAGGAGGCCGACGCCAGCGGAGGCGCAACCGTCGCGCCAGCGATAAGAGGTTGCAGCCCTCCGCCGGGGGTGGCTTCGGCCTGCCGCGCCTCACGGCGCGCAAAGGGACGAACCTCTTTTCAAAGAAAGAACGTCAAAAAGCCGACGGTTTGAGTTGCAGTCCCATCGTTTCCGGCAGGCCGCACATCAGGTTCATGTTCTGAACTGCCTGTCCCGAAGCGCCTTTCAGGAGGTTGTCGATCACGGACAGGATCAGCAGTTTTCCTTCGTGAACGGTCAGGTGCACCAAGCATTTGTTCGTATTGACCACCTGTTTGAGCGAAACGGGCCGGTCGCTGACATGCGTAAAGGCGGCCGAAGCATAATAGTCTTCGTATATGCGCCGCGCCTCTTCGATCGTGCCTGCGAAATCGGTGTAGACCGATGCGATGATCCCCCGGGTAAAGTCTCCGCGGTAGGGAATGAAGTTCACGGCTTTTTCATACTGCGGCTCGAAGGTGCGGATCATCTGCGTTACTTCGCGCAGGTGCTGGTGTTCGAAGACTTTGTAGGTGGAGAGGTTGTTCGCCCGCCACGAGAAGTGCGAGGTGGCGGTGGGTTTCTGACCGGCTCCGGTCGATCCGGTGGTGGCCGATATGTGCACGTCGCCGCGAATCAACTGCCGGGCGGCCAACGGCAGCAGGGCGAGTTGCAGGCAGGTTGCGAAACATCCCGGATTGGCGATGTTCCGGGCCTGCCGAATCGCTTCGCGATTCTGTTCGGGCAGCCCGTATATGAATTCGTGTCCGCCGATGGAGTTGTCGGGTGCGATCCGAAAATCCTGAGAGAGGTCGATAATCCGAACGTCGGCCGGCACTGGATTGGCTTCGAGAAACTTCCGTGCATCTCCATGCCCGACGCACAAAAACATTACGTCTACTCGCGGCAATGATCCGACGGGGGTGTCGACGAATTGCAGTGCGGTGTCGCCGAACAGATCGGTATGCACGTCGCTCACCGGATTCCCGCCGTTGGAGTTGCTGTGCACGTACACCAACTCTACGCCCGGATGGTGTATCAATAACCGCAGGGCTTCCCCGCCGGTGTATCCGGCGCCGCCGATAATCCCTACTCGTACCTTTTCCATAAATATCCAAACTTAATTTCACCCGTTTTTTTGTTGTTTTGTTTTTTGGTGTCGGGAGGGTACTGTTCTCTTTGTGAA
>JAFLSI010000108.1 GCA_022511025.1 Rikenella sp.
CATTCCCGAAAGTCTTTTTGGTTCTTTTTCTTCAGAAAAAGAACGGTTCCAGCCCGTTCACCAAAGAACAAAAGGAATAAAACCACAAAAAGGTGCAAAGCCCACGCGATGTGAGCTTTACACCGTTTTTCGTTTTCAAGGCACTAATTTTCAGCAGGTTAAGCTGAGTTGTGCCCCGAAAAGAAGCGGAGATGGGGTAGAGTAGTCGTTCCTCCGGCCCCACAGTGCAGAGATGCTGCCTCTGTAAACTACTTCAGTTCCACTTCTGCACCTGCTTCTTCGAGCTGTGCTTTCAGCGATTCTGCTTCTTCTTTGGACACGCCCTCTTTGACTGCTTTCGGAGCGCCGTCTACGAGGTCTTTCGCCTCTTTCAGCCCCAAGCCGGTGAGTTCTTTCACGACTTTCACCACTTGCAGTTTAGCTTGTCCGCCCGATTTGAGGATCACGTCGAAGGTGCTCTTTTCCGCAGCACCGCCAGCTTCGCCGCCCGCAGCCGGAGCAGCTACCGCAACGGCTGCAGCAGCCGGTTCGATGCCATATTCGTCTTTCAGAATCGTAGCGAGTTCGTTTACTTCTTTTACGGTCAGGTTTACCAGCTCTTCGGCCAGTGCTTTGATGTCTGCCATCTTGTTATTGTTTTTAAAAAGTTATTAAATGACTTGTTTGTTTCCTTCCGAGGGATCTTACCGCTACCTTTCGGTTCCCGGCCCACGCTGCACATCTGCTTGGCAAGGGTGTTTCCACGCAAAGGGGAAAAGGTTTCCTTTCGAGCAGGATGACGGCGTCTGCCACCGGCCGTTCAGGTGGAGCCTAATCGGATCGCGCCCCTCTTCTTCGGGTTACAAACGGGTTTTTGTTTCGTGTTCGTTTTTTAGGCAGCCGCAGCTATGCCGCCGCACCAAAAACTATTACTGCGCCCGGTTTTCCAACGCTTTGACCAGTCCGGAGATCTTTCCGCCTGCCGAGCCTTGCAATGCCGAAACGACGTTCTTCGCCGGCGACTGGAGCAGGGTGATGATGTCTCCGATAAGTTCTTCGCGGGACTTGATGTTGACCAGCGCCTCCAAGGAGCTTTCCCCCATGTAAACGCACTCATCGACATAAGCCGCTTTGAGCATCGGTTTGTCTCCGCCTTTGTCTTTCCGGAACGCTTTGATCAGTTTGGCCGGTGCATTGCCGGTGTTGGAGAACATGATGGAGGTGGAGCCTTCCAGGACGCTCACCAATTCCGCATCCGCTTTGCCGGTCTGTTCCAACGCCTTGCCGAGCAAGGTGTTCTTTACCACGATCAACCGCACCTCCTTTTCGAAGCACGAGCGGCGCAATGCGGCCGTCTGTTCGGCGTTCATTCCGGAAATGTCGGTCAGGTAAAAGTGGGTATAGCTTCCGAGCTGATCGGCTAAACTCTTGATTACTTCGGATTTTTCTTCCTTTCTCATCTCTCTTGCATATTTAGTCGATTAGTCTGCGGATTTGGTGTCGATCTGCAACCCGGGGCTCATGGTCGTGGAGAGGTAGATGCTCTTCACGTAGGTCCCTTTTGCCGCTGCGGGTTTGAGCCGCTGGATGGTCCGCAGGAACTCTTTGGCGTTTTCGCTGATCTGTTTGGCGTCGAACGAGACTTTCCCGATCGAGCTGTGCACGATCCCGAACTTGTCCACTTTGAAGTCGATTTTCCCGCCTTTGACCTCTTCGACGGCTTTGCCGACTTCCATCGTTACGGTCCCGGTCTTGGGGTTGGGCATCAGGCCGCGCGGCCCGAGGATACGTCCCAGCGCCCCCACCTTGGCCATGACGTTCGGCGTACAGATGATCACGTCGACATCGGTCCATCCGCCTTTGATCTTTTCGACGTATTCGTCGAGGCCGACAAAGTCTGCCCCTGCAGCTGTCGCTTCGGCTTCTTTGTCCGGCGTGCAGAGGACCAGCACGCGAACCACTTTCCCGGTCCCGTGGGGCAGGGTAACGACGCCGCGCACCATCTGGTTGGCTTTCCGCGGGTCGACCCCGAGGCGGACGTCGATGTCCACCGAGGCGTCGAATTTCGTAAAGGTAATCTCTTTGAGCAATGCTGCAGCCTCTTCTACCTTATGTACCTTACCGGGTTCGACTTTGGCGAGGACTGCTTTTCTGTTTTTGGTCAATTTCATAGCGTATACTCCTCCTCACCATTAATTGTTGTTGTTTTTCGGGAATTCGCCGGTTACGCTGATCCCCATGCTGCGTGCCGTCCCTGCCACCATCCGCATGGCGGATTCGACGGTAAAGCAGTTCATGTCTTCCATCTTTTCCCGGGCGATGGTTTCGATCTGTTCCCAGCTCACCGATGCGACCTTTTTCCGGTTCGGTTCTGCGGAGCCGGACTGAATTTTGGCTGCTTCTTTGAGCTGTACGGCCACCGGGGGTTGTTTGACGATGAAGTCGAACGATTTGTCGCTGTACACCGTGATCACCACCGGGAGTACTTTCCCTGCTTTGTCCTGCGTTTTGGCGTTGAACTGTTTGCAGAACTCCATGATATTGACCCCCTTGGAACCCAAGGCGGGTCCTACGGGCGGCGAAGGGTTCGCCGCGCCGCCTTTGATTTGCAGTTTGATGAAACCTGCAACTTCTTTGGCCATAGTCCTGTGAAAAAACTTGTGTTACTACTCTTTTTCTACTTGCATAAAACTCAGTTCCATCGGAGTCTTACGCCCGAATATCTTGACTGAAACTTGCAATTTTTTCCGTTCGTTGTCGACTTTCTCGATGGTGCCGACGAAGGAAGCAAAGGGTCCGTCGATCACCTTGACAGATTCGCCTTCCACGTAGGGGGTTTCGTTTTCTTCCTCCTGCGTGGCGAGCTCGTCCACCCGACCCAGAATCCGGCTGACTTCCTGCGGCCTGAGAGGTGTGGCTTGCAGGGAGGATTCTTTGGTGTCGCTCAGAAAACCGAGCACGTTCGGTGCATTGCGCAAGATATGCGGTATTTCGCCCACTAAGGCGGCTTGAACCAAGACGTATCCCGGATAGGAGATGCGTTCTTTGGTAATTTTCTTGCCGTTGCGTACCTGGTAAACTTTCTCGGTGGGTATCAGCACTTGGGCGATATAGTCTCCGAGGTGCAAAGTGCGGATCTCGGATTCGAGATACTCTTTGACCTTTTTCTCTTTACCGCCGATGGCACGTACGACGTACCACTCCATGACCGGTTTTTCTCCGTTGCTCATAGTTTTGTGTTGGCTGAAGTCGTTCCCCTCCGTGAGAGAAAATTTTAATAAAGGATGCTGTATATGCCCTTCATAACGGTCTCAAAGCAGAGGTCCATGGCCAGCACGACTAAGGCGAGGATCAGGGAGGCGATCATGACTACGATCGCACTGTTCTGTAGGGTGCTCCAGGTCGGCCAGGTTACTTTGTGAACCAGTTCGTTATAGGCTTCTTTGACGTAAGTAGCTTTCATTGTCGTGTCGTTTGGCAGGGGTGGAGAGATTCGAACTCCCATCAACGGTTTTGGAGACCGCTATTCTGCCCTTGAACTACACCCCTAAAATTGGGCGGCGCAATCTGTGCACCGCCCTCTTTGTCGGATCCGTCTGCTCTCTTTCCGGCAGACGGCGGAGTTGTCTCCTGAATGTGGTGTGGTCAGCGTTACGCAATGATTTCCGTAATCTGTCCCGCACCGACGGTCCGGCCGCCTTCGCGGATCGCGAAGCGCAACCCGACGTTGATAGCCACCGGGTAGATCAGTTCTACGGTGATGGTAACGTTGTCGCCCGGCATCACCATTTCCACGCCGTCCGGCAGTTGTACTTCCCCGGTAACGTCCAGCGTACGGAGGTAGAACTGCGGCCGGTATTTGTTGTGGAACGGGGTGTGGCGTCCGCCTTCTTCCTTTTTCAGGATGTAGACTTCGGCTTTGAATTTGGTGTGCGGGGTAATGGAGCCCGGTTTGGCTACGACCATCCCGCGTTTCACCTCTTTCTTGTCGATACCGCGCATCAGCAGACCGACATTGTCCCCTGCTTCCCCTTCGTCCAGAATCTTGCGGAACATTTCGACACCGGTACATACCGATTTCTTTGCCTTTTCTCCGAGGCCGACGATTTCGACTTCGTCCCCTACGTGGATGACGCCGGTTTCGATACGTCCGGTCAGCACGGTCCCGCGGCCGGTGATCGAGAAGACGTCTTCGACCGGCATCAGGAACGGTTTTTCATTGTCGCGCGGCGGAATCGGAATGTAAGAGTCGACGGCATCCATCAGCTCCATGATTTTTTCTTCCCACTGTGCTTCGCCGTTCAGGCCGCCGAGTGCGGAACCGCGAATGATCGGCACATTGTCGCCGTCGAATTCGTATTTGCTGAGCAGGTCGCGCACTTCCAACTCTACCAAGTCGAGCATTTCGGGGTCGTCCACCATGTCGCATTTGTTGAGGAATACGACGATCCGGGGAACGTTCACCTGACGTGCCAGGAGGACGTGTTCGTTGGTCTGCGGCATCGGCCCGTCGGTAGCAGCCACCACGAGGATGGCGCCGTCCATCTGAGCGGCACCGGTTACCATATTCTTCACATAGTCGGCGTGCCCGGGGCAGTCTACGTGTGCATAGTGGCGGTTTGCGGTCGAGTATTCGACGTGTGCGGTGTTGATCGTGATCCCGCGTTCTTTTTCTTCGGGGGCGTTGTCGATCGAGTCGAACGAGCGCTGTTCCGAGAGACCTTTTTTAGCCAACACGGTGGTGATCGCTGCGGTCAGCGTGGTTTTACCGTGGTCGACATGACCGATGGTACCGATGTTCACGTGCGGTTTCGACCGGTCGAATTTTTCTTTTGCCATGGGTTTGTAAGCGTTTTAATTGTTGTTTTTGTTTGTCTTTATGAACAAGAGCGGAAGACGAGACTCGAACCCGCGACCCTTAGCTTGGAAGGCTAATGCTCTACCGACTGAGCTACTTCCGCTTGTTTTTTTAATTCGGTATTCGGTGGTTTGCCGGACGGAGAGGATTACTGCGCGTGCTGTGTACGTTAGTATCCAGACCTCCCGGCGGACCCCTACGAAGATTTTCTTCGGAACACCTCCGGTGTCTCTCGGATTTATGCCGCTCCCGCCAGCAAATAAATTTGC
>JAFLSI010000109.1 GCA_022511025.1 Rikenella sp.
GAGTGTCGGAGCCAGCCGGTGGGGGGCGGCTGGCCCGAGCGACCGGAGGTCGCAGAGAACAGCAAGGCCGAATAAGGGTAGAGGTTGCCAATAAGACACTTAAACAGGAGCGGCGCCAGCGCAGACGCAACCGAGCGGAGCGAAGGATTGCGGCCGGCGCAGGGAGTGGCGCCGCCCGCCCGATCCAAAGGATCTCAATCAAAAGCGGCGAGAACTGCGACTCAACGAGTCGCCGGCCTCCGCGCCCAACGGCGAAGCCGCTCGGGGGGTGGGCGCGAGGCCGAATAGAAAGGTAGAGACTGCCAGCAAAAGCCACTCCTACGGAGTGGTCAGGCCGAAGCCCCCGGCAGCGGAGGCCTGCAAGCAGTCCCCGCCGATTCCGGCCTGAACTGGGGTAAAGGCTACCATCCCACAGCCATCCCACAGCCGCCCCATGACAGGCCCGGTACACCTCCGGTACGCCAACCGGATTGCACTCTGCCTGAAGGACGAAATAAAACGAGGATGCGTCTTCCGATGAAAGAAAACCCATCCTCGAATAAATAAAAGAGAGTAGTGCGTTACGCGTCGATATTGGCGTATTTGGCATTCCGTTCGATAAACTCGCGCCGCGGCGGTACATCGTCCCCCATCAGCATCGAGAAAATCCGGTCCGCCTCCACCGCATTCTCGATCGTTACCTGCCTCAAAATACGCGTATCCGGGTTCATCGTCGTCTCCCAAAGCTGTTCGGCATCCATTTCCCCCAACCCTTTGTACCGCTGCACGCTCACCCCTTTGGTTCCGAACTCCTCGATCGTAGCGATCCGCTCCTCGTCGTTCCAGCAGTAGCGTTTTTGCTGGTTTCCCTTCTTGACCAAATAGAGCGGCGGCGTAGCGATGAACAAGTGGCCGTTTTGGATGATGTCCGGCATGCGGCGGAAAAAGAAAGTCATAATCAGCGTCGCGATATGGCTTCCGTCCACATCGGCATCGGTCATGATAATCACCTTTCCGTACCGCAGTTTGCTCAGATTGAGCGCCTTGCTGTCCTCCTCCGTTCCGATCGTAACCCCCAGCGCCGTAAAGATATTTTTGATCTCCTCGCTGTCGTACATTTTGTGGTCGGTGGCCTTTTCGACATTCAGAATCTTACCGCGCAGCGGCAGAATGGCCTGAAAAGCCCGGTCCCGTCCCTGTTTCGCCGTCCCGCCTGCCGAGTCCCCTTCGACCAAAAAGACCTCCGTTTTCTCCATGTCCCGCGACGAACAGTCGGCCAGTTTCCCCGGCAGGCCTGCCCCCGACAGCACCGTTTTGCGCTGCACCATGTCCCGCGCCTTGCGCGCCGCCGTCCGCGCCGTCGCCGCCAGAATGACCTTCTGCACGATCGCTTTGGCATCTTTCGGATTCTCTTCGAGGTAGTTGGCGAGCGCCGCCGACACCGCCGCATCCACCGCTCCCGCCACCTCGCTGTTTCCTAACTTGGTTTTGGTCTGCCCCTCGAACTGCGGTTCGGCCACCTTGACCGAAATAATCGCCGTCAGCCCCTCCCGAAAGTCGTCTCCGCTAATTTCAAATTTGAGTTTCGAGAGCATCCCGCTCTCGTCCGCATACTTTTTCAACGTCCGGGTCAGTCCCCGCCGAAATCCCGTCAGGTGTGTCCCCCCCTCGATCGTGTTGATGTTGTTCACATAGGTATGGACATTCTCGCTAAACCCTGTATTGTACTGCAAAGCCACCTCGATCGGCACCCCGTCGCGTTCGCCGGCGATGTGGATTGTCTCTTCGATCAGCGGTTCGCGGTTTCCGTCGAGGTATTTGACAAACTCCTTCAGCCCCTCTGTCGAGTAGTAATTGTCGTGCCGGTATTCCCCCGTCTCTTCGTCCCGGTCGCGTTTGTCGGTAATGTTGAGCCGGATCCCTTTGTTCAGGTAGGCCAGCTCCCGCAGCCGCGAGTTCAGGGTGTCGTAGTTGTAGGTTGTCGTCTGGGTGAAAATTTCGCTGTCCGGCATGAAAGTGATGGTCGTCCCCGTCCGGTCCGTCGTGCCGATCACTTCGATATCCCCCTGCGGCACGCCGCGTTTGAACCGCTGCCGGAAAATCTTTCCCTGCCGGTGCACGATCGCTTCCAAATCCGTCGACAGGGCGTTCACGCACGAAACCCCCACCCCGTGCAGCCCCCCCGACACTTTGTACGAGCCTTTGTCGAACTTCCCGCCGGCGTGCAGCACGGTCAGCACCACCTCCAAAGCCGATTTTTTCTCTTTCGGGTGGTAGTCGGTCGGGATCCCGCGTCCGTCGTCGCTCACCGTGATCGAACCGTTTTCGTTGATCGTTACGTCGATCGTCGTGCAGTAGCCGGCCATCGCTTCGTCAATCGAGTTGTCCACCACTTCGTAGACCAAATGGTGCAACCCCTTTTCCCCCGTATCGCCGATGTACATGGAGGGGCGTTTCCGGACCGCCTCCAACCCCTCGAGCACCTGAATGCTGCTGGCCGAATAGTCGCCGTTGTTCTGTGTCTTTACTTCTTCTTCGCTCATACTGTCGTCATTTCGATAACTTGCAAATGTAGGGTTTTTCCGGGATTTTCGCAAGAGGGCGGGCCGCTATTCTCCGTACCACGAGGCGTAGGTCAGGTAGTGTTCGGCGTTGAGGGTGATCATGCGGTGCTGCTCTTCGGGGCTGAGCTGCTTGACTTTCCGGGCGGGGACACCGGCATAGACGCAGCCGGGGTCGCACTCTTGGTTCGACAGCACGAGTGCACCGGCGGCGATGATCGTCCCGGTGTGCACCACGGCGTTGTCGAGCAGGGTGGCGCCCATCCCGATCAGACAGTCGTGTTCGACTCGTGCTCCGTGGATCGTTGCGTTGTGGCCGACCGAAACGTTGTCGCCCAGTTCGACCACGGAGCGCCGGTGCAGGGTGTGCAGCACGGCGCCGTCCTGAATGTTGACGCGGTTGCCGAGGCGGATCGGGTTGACGTCGCCGCGCAGCACGGCGCCGTACCAGATCGAGCAGTCGTCGCCGAGTACGACGTCGCCGATCAGGGCGGCGGTTTCGGCTAAAAAACAGTTTTTCCCGAATTGCGGGGTGGTACCGTTCAGGGGACGGATCAGTGCCATAGCGTTTGGGTGTGTTGATTAATTGTCGGATTCCTATTTTCAGCGGGTTGCAGCCTGCGGCCCGCCTGATTCTGCGAATCGGAGATAGGCCGGGTGCGGCGGTTCATAACCGTTTCGACAGGGTGTGGTTGTCTCTTTATCTCAGTCGCTTGAAAAACTCCCACAGCACCATCCCGCCGCTCACCGCCACGTTCAGCGAGTGTTTGGTCCCCACCTGCGGAATTTCGATCGCGCCGTGGCACAGGTCGACCACTGCCTGCCCGACTCCTTCGACTTCGTTGCCGAAGACTAAGGCGAACCGGCGGCCGGGTTGTCCGAATCCGGACAGGTCGAGCCGTTCGAGCGAGACGGCTTCCCGTACCTGTTCCACCGCCAGCACCGTGTATCCGGCCTCCCGCAGCCGGACGACGGCGGCTGTGGTCTCCGCTTCGTAATCCCATGCGACGGTCAGTTCGGCGCCCAATGCGCTTTTGTGAATCTCGCGCGAGGGCGGAGTCGCCGTGATGCCGCACAGCACGATGCGTTCGATGCCGAACGCATCGCCTGTCCGGAAAAAAGCCCCTGTGTTGTTCGCGCTCCGCACGTTGTCCAATACGACTGTCAGGGGGAGTTTCGCCTGTGCGGCAAATTCCTCCGGGGTGGGGCGCCTCAGTTCGTCGTTCGTTGTCTTCTGCATGGGGGTAGGCTTTATTCCGTCTGCGTGGGGGGCTTCTGCAATTCCCGGAACCGGCCGGCGCTGACTTCGAAGAGTTTGTAGTTTTCGGTCAGCTGGGCCAAGATCCCTTCCATACGCACTTTGTTGCTGTCGGTGATGAAGATCTGGCCGAAACGGTCCGAGGAGACCATCCCGATCAGCTGTTCGACTCGCGCCATGTCCAACTTGTCGAATACGTCGTCCAAAAGCAGAATCGGTTTGATCTGTTTCAACTCCCGGATGAGGTCGAACTGGGCCAGTTTCAGGGCCAGCAGCATCGATTTCTGCTGCCCTTGCGAGCCGTATTTCCGGATCGGGAAACCCGATATTTCCAATTTGATGTCGTCGCGGTGGATGCCGCAGTTGGTGAACCCGCAAACCCGGTCCCGCTCGCGCGAGGCTTCTAACAACGCTCCGAACGGCCGCTCCGACAACTCGGAACGGTATGAGATGCTGACTTGTTCCCGATCGGCCGACAGAATGGCATAATATTCGGCTGCTTTCGGTGCCAACCGCTCGATCATCCCGGCGCGTTTGTCGTGTACGGTGGTCCCGACTTCTGCGAGTTGCAGGTCCAGTATCTCCAGAATCTCGCCGAATTCACCCGGCGAACCGCTCTTCAACAGCCGGTTGCGCTCTTGCAGCAAACGGTTGTATTTGACGATGGCGGCTAAGTAGTCGCGGTCGGTCTGCGACAGAAAGGTGTTGAGAAAACGTCTCCGCTCGTCGCCCGATTCGTGGATCAGGGCGGTGTCGGAGGGGGAGACCAAAACGATCGGCAAAAGACCGATGTGCTCCGTTACCCGGTCGTACTCTTTGCCGTTCCGCTTGATGACTTTCCCGCTGCTGCGCCTGAAACTGCACACGATGGATTCACGACGCTCGCCGCCGAGGGTGTACCGGCCGTCGAGCATGAAAAAGTCTTCGCCGTGCCGAACGGACTGACCATCGGTCAGTCCGACGGAACTCTTGCTCATCGACAAGTACCAAACGGCGTCTGCCAAATTGGTCTTTCCGGTGCCGTTGTCGCCGACCAAACAGTTGACGTTGGCCGAAAATTCAATCTCGGCTTCTGCTATATTCTTGAAATTCAATATCGAAATCCGTTCCAAATACATCTTCTTTCCCCTCTGTATAATTCATTCGTTTTTTGTTGTTTTGTTCTTTGGCGACGGGAGGGTACTGTTCTCTTTGTGA
>JAFLSI010000011.1 GCA_022511025.1 Rikenella sp.
GCCTTGCGGCACACGCACCTGAAACGTGCGCGTCTACCTATTCCGCCACCTGGGCCGATATAGAGTGAGTCAGACAAAGTGTCTGCACCCCTCCGGATGCGGGACAAAAGTAGAACATTCTTCCGAAACCTGCAAGCATCCGGCAAAAATAATCTTGCCGGGCGCTTTCTGCCGATCGCTCCTCCTGCCCCCCTGAGCCGGCCCCTTAGAAAATATCCATGAGTTCCAGCAGACTCCGCACCTCGTGCAGCGGCCGCTGGTCGTGCTCCGTTCCCGACGGATTGACGAAGACCGACGGCATTCCGACCGTCGAAGAGCCGTAAATATCCGTGTAGACATCATCCCCCACCATGATGCACTCCCCTGCATGCACCCCCGCCTTGCGCATCGCATATTCGAAAATGCCGGGATTCGGTTTGCCGATTCCCGCAAACTCCGAAGTCGTGATCCGTTGGAAATATTTTTTCAGCCCGCTGCACTCCACCTTTCGGAACTGCACCTCGTTGAACCCGTTGGTGATGAGCGACATCGGATACCCCTTGCCGTGCAGGTATTCCAGCACCTCCCGGGAGTGGGGCATCAGCGTGCTGAACGTCGGCGAGATCCGCAGGTATTCGTTGCTCATCTCCATGGCCTGCCGCTCGTCGTCGACCCCCGCCGCAGCCAGCAGCCGGACGAAGCGCTGGTTGCGCAGCGTCTCCCGGCCCACGATTCCGTCGCGATACTCCGTCCACAGCTTTTGGTTGATCTCGCGGAACGTTCCGTAGTAGGTCTCGAAATCCGGAAACCGGTCGGCCATGCCGAACAGATCGAACAGTTCGCGCTGTGCAGCCTCCTGGTTGCTCCGGACATCCCAGAACGTATCGTCCAGATCGAAAAAAAGGTGTTTGTATTTCATACCGTAGTTCTATATCCCCTTTTGGGCCGTGGGACGGCGAGGGCGGACCGGAACCGTCGTGCAAAAATAGCGAAAAAATCGGCCGGACATGCACCCGCTGCCGTCCGGACGCATGGCAGAAAAGACTGACATTTTGGCAAAACGATATTTTGGCACAACACTTGCACATCCCTCCCGTGCTGAAATTGCAGAAAAACAAAAAAACAACGCATAATCATGGGAAAAATTATCGGTATCGACTTAGGGACCACCAACTCGTGCGTCTCGGTCATGGAAGGCAACGAACCCGTTGTGATTCCGAACAGCGAAGGACACCGCACCACGCCGTCGATCGTGGCGTTCACCGAAAACGGCGAACGGAAAATCGGCGACCCCGCCAAGCGGCAGGCGATTACCAACCCGAAACGAACGATCTTCTCGATCAAACGTTTCATGGGCGAGACCTATCCGCAGGTTAAAGGCGAACTCGAACGCGTTCCGTACGAAGTCAAAGACGAACACGGCGTGCCGCGCATCGAGATCGACGGCCGGCTCTACAGCCCGCAGGAAATTTCGGCCATGATTCTCCAGAAAATGAAGAAGACCGCCGAAGACTATTTAGGTCAGGAGGTTTCGGAAGCGGTGATTACCGTTCCGGCTTACTTCAACGACTCGCAGCGGCAGGCGACGAAAGAGGCCGGCGAGATCGCCGGCCTGAAAGTGGCCCGGATCATCAACGAACCGACCGCCGCAGCGCTGGCCTACGGGTTGGAAAAGTCGGACAAGGATATGAAGATCGCCGTTTACGACTTGGGCGGCGGGACCTTCGATATTTCGATCCTCGAGTTAGGCGACGGGGTCTTTGAAGTGAAATCGACGAACGGGGACACCCACCTCGGCGGGGACGACTTCGACCACGTGATCATCGACTGGCTCGCCGGCGAGTTCGAGTCGCAGCACCATGTCGACCTGCGGAAAGACCCGATGGCGCTGCAACGGCTCAAAGAGGCGGCTGAGAAGGCCAAAATCGAACTCTCGAGCGCAACCTCGACGGAGATCAACCTGCCCTACATCATGCCGATCGACGGCATTCCGCAGCACTTGGTTACGACCCTGACGCGGGCGAAATTCGAACAGCTGGCCGACAAACTGATCCATGCGACGATCGAGCCGTGCCGCAAGGCGCTGGAAGATGCCGGGCTGACGGCTTCGCAGATCGACGACGTGATTCTGGTCGGCGGATCGACCCGTATCCCGGCCATTCAGCAGGTCGTGAAAGAGTTCTTCGGTAAGGAGCCTTCGAAAGGGGTCAACCCGGACGAAGTGGTGGCGATCGGTGCGGCGATTCAGGGAGGGGTGCTCACGGGCGAAGTGAAGGATGTCCTCCTGTTGGATGTAACGCCGCTGTCGCTCGGGATCGAAACGATGGGCGGCGTGATGACCAAGCTGATCGAGGCCAATACGACCATCCCGACCCGCAAGTCGGAGGTCTTCAGTACGGCTTCGGACAACCAGCCGTCGGTCGAAATCCATGTCTTGCAGGGCGAACGTCCGATGGCGCGGGACAACAAGACGATCGGCCGGTTCCATTTGGACGGGATTCCGGCTGCGCCGCGCGGCGTGCCGCAGATCGAGGTAACGTTCGACATCGACGCCAACGGGATCCTGAACGTGTCGGCCAAGGACAAGGGGACGGGCAAGGAGCAGAGCATCCGGATCGAGGCTTCGTCGGGGCTGACGGAGGCCGAAATCCAGCGCATGCGCGACGAAGCGAAAGCCAACGAGGCGAAAGACAAGGAGGAACGCGAACGGGCCGACAAGGTCAATGCGGCGGACTCCATGATCTTCAGTTCGGAAAAGCAGCTCAAGGAGTACGGCGACAAGATTCCGGCGGACAAGAAGTCGGCGATCGAAACCGCGCTGAACGGGCTGAAAGAGGCGCACAAAACTCAGAACTTGGCGGATATCGACAAGTATTCGGAGGGGCTGAATGCGGCATGGCAGGCGGCTTCGCAGGACATTTACAATGCGACGAACGCTGCGGGCGGTTCGGCTTCGGAGGCAGCAGGGGCCGGTTCTTCGGCTTCGGGTGCTGCGGGGGGACAGTCGGCGGACGAGGGGCCGCATGACGTGGAGTTCGAAGAGGTGAAATAGTGCGGAACGACAGAGCGTATGGGGAGGCCCCGGCAAAATGAGTTTTGCCGGGGCCTCCTGTTTTTCCCGGCTTGGGGCAGGTTTCCCGCTGCGGAAACGGCTATTTGAACGTTAGCGTAAAGACCGCCCCGACCCCCTCCGCCCCCGGCCGGTACTTGAGCGTTCCGCCGTGCAGACGCATGATCTGGCGCGAAAGGCTCAGCCCGATCCCCGAACCGCCCGTTTTGGTCGTGAAGAACGGAACGAAGATGTGGTCCGCCACCTCCGGCGGAATGCCCGGTCCGTTGTTTGCGACCGTCAGGACCACCTGTTCGCGGCTGTCGATCGTAGCCGAGAGGTCGATTCGGGGCCGTTCCGTATCCAACGTCGCCTCGATCGCATTTTTGAGCAGATTGAGCACCACTTGGGAGATGAGTCCCCGGTCGGCATGGAGGATCAAATCCTCCGGCTCGACCGACAGGCAGATCTCGACCGGTCGGCCCCCCTCCGGCACCGTCGCCAAAGCTAACGAGCGGAGGTGCTCCATGAACTCCCGCACGTAGAACAGCGTCGGTTCCGGCGCCGGCAGCCGGGTGAATTTCCGATAGGATTCGACGAACGAAATCAACCCTTTGGCCGTCCGGCTGATCGTCTCCAACCCCTGCTGCATCTGCCGGTCCGTTACCTCGCCGATGCGGGAGACGAGCGAATCGCTGATCGACGTGATCGGGTTGATCGAGTTCATGATCTCGTGCGTCAGCACCCGGATCAGGCGGATCCACGATTCGATTTCGCGGTCCGAGAGTTCGTTTTCGATGTCCGTGAGGACCAGAATCTTGAGCCGTTCGCCCCGCCGCACGATCGATGAGGCCCGCACCGACAGCGTTTCGGCCCCCTCGTCGCTGTTGCAGACCAATTGCCGGCTCTCGCCGTCGGCCATCTCCCGCATCAAGGCCGGGAACCGTTCGTTCAGACGCGCCAACTGGACGATGTGGGTGAACGGTTCGATCCCCAGCAGCCGGATCGCCTCGCGGTTGGTCTGCATCACATTGCCCCGTTCGTTGATGATAACGATGCCGGTGGTAACGCTTTCGAGGATCAGACGGAAATATTTTTCCTGTTCGATGGTCTCGTCGCGCGCTTTGACCAGCAGGTCGCGGATGCGGTTGAGCGGGGCATTGACTAATGAATCGTTCCGGCGGGAGAATTGAAACGCGTAGTCGCCGTTTTCGATGGAGTTGAACAGGAACGTCAGTTTGGCCGCCTGCCGGTGGTAGAAGCGGATGAGCCGGCAGAGCGTGGCGGTCGCAGCGAGTCCCGACAGGAGGGCGGCTGCGTAGCGCCCCTGCACGGCGAACAGGGTGGTCAGCACCGAGCAGCCGATCGGAGGCAGGAGCTGGCCGAGCAGCCGGAGTGTGGTTCGGGTGTAAAGCATGGTCGGCGGACGAGGGGGAGATGGGTTGCTACAGGTTGTATTTTTTGATCTTGTTGTACAGGGTCTGGCGTGTTACGCCGAGCTGGGCGGCGACGGACGAAAGGTTGCCGCCGTGTTGTTGCAGGGCGGCGGCGATCATCGTCCGCTCCATCTCTTCGAGGGTCGAGGCGGCGGGGGCTGCTGCCGGTTTCGGGCTGTGGCTTTCGCGGCGCGAGAGGAGCAGTTCGCGGGCGGTGATCCGGTTGCTGTCGGAGAGGATGACCGCCTTTTCGACAGCGTGCTGCAACTCGCGGATGTTGCCGGGCCACGGGTGGGCGAGGAGCTTCGTTTGTGCATCGGGTGCGAGGTCGGTGCAGGTTTTGCCGTATTTCGCGGTGTAGCGTTTCAGGAAAATGCGGGCCAGCGGTACGATGTCTTCGGTTCGCTGGCCGAGGGGCGGGATTTCGAGGTGGATGGTGTTGATGCGGTAGAGCAGGTCTTCGCGGAATTCGCCGGCGGCTACCATCCGATCCGGATCGCGGTTGGTGGCTGAGATCAGGCGGATATCTACCGGTATCGGACGGTTGCTCCCCACGCGGACGATGCTGCGGCTCTGGAGGGCGCTGAGCAGTTTGGCTTGATAGGGGTAGGGGAGGTTGCCGATTTCGTCGAGGAAAAGGGTGCCGCCGGAGGCGGCTTCGAACTTCCCGGCGCGGTCGCTGCGGGCGTCGGTGAAGGCGCCTTTGACGTGGCCGAAGAGTTCGCTCTCGAAAAGGCTCTCCGGAACGGCGCCGAGGTCGACGCTGACGAGCAGTTCGTTCCGGCGGCCCGACAGCCGGTGAATCTCGCGGGCGAGCATCTCTTTCCCGGTGCCGTTTTCGCCGGTAATCAAGATGTTGGCGTCGGTGGCGGCCACTTTTTCGACGACGCTGCGCAGTTGCTGCATGGAGGCCGATTCGCCCCAGTACATAGCGGATTCGGCGCGGCTGCTTTCGGGCTGGAACGACCGCTTGATGTCGCCCAACCGCTTGGCTTCTGCGCGGGATTTGCGCAGGGCTAAGGCGGATTGCAGGGTGGCGACGAGTTTGGCGTTGTTCCAAGGCTTCACCACGAAGTCGGTCGCGCCGCGCTGCATGGCTCGCACGGCCAAGTCGATGTCGGCGTAGGCAGTGAACAGGACGACTTCGATGGAGGGGTCGGCTTGCTTGACTTCGGTGAGCCAGTACAGACCTTCGTTCCCGTTGTTGATGCCGGCACTGAAGTTCATGTCCAACAACAAAACGTCAACGCTCTCTTCGCGCAGGGTGCTGAGCAGCTGGTTGGGACTGCTCAGGGTGATCACGCGGTCGAACAGACCGTTTAACAGGAGCTCTATGGCGGTCAGCATGCTTCGGTTGTCGTCGACGACAACGATCGTTCCCTCTTTTTTCATTGTCTGCTCTGTTTTTGTGTTTGGTCTTCGTGCCGGGGTCTGGGAACCGTTCTTGCGTTGAAAAGCTGTTCGGCCCATTTGCGCGCCGTCGGGCGCGGCGGGCCGACGCCACCCCCGGCGGAGGGCCGCAACTCTCGCTATGCCCGAATGTGCCTCCGCTGGCGCCGGCCCCCTTTTGAATAAAGAGAACAGTACCCTCCCGACACCAAAGAACACAGCACAAAGATAGAAGGGATGTCAAGAAAATAGACATTCGTGTCAAAAAAATAGACAGAGTAAGAGCGAAAGAGGAAGGGTAATCGGCATAGAATCAGGTGATTGAAAGAGTGGCACGCCCCTTGTGAGAAAGAGAAGCAGAGATTTTGTTTTTGGGAGAAGAGAAGATGAAAAAAGGGGTTATAGCCGGCTGGCTGTCGGTTTTGGCTGTCGGGATCGTGGAGGCTCGGGAGGCCGATACTTCGCGGATATGGACCTTGCAGGCCTGTATGCGTTATGCCGTCGAGCACAGTCCGCAAGCCGTTCGTCAGCAGTTGGCCAGCGCCAATCTGCGCGTTTCGTACCGGGAAGCGATTTTGCAGCACCTGCCGTCGCTCGGCAGCGAGGTCGGTTTGTCGGCCGGTTTCGGACGGAACGTCGACCCCGCGACCAACACCTACACCACCGTCAACACCCTGAGCAACAGCTACGGCCTGAGCGCCGGGATTGCGGTTTTCGACGGTTTGCAGCTCCTCAACAACACCCGCGCCGCAAAAATTGCGAAACTGCGCGGCGAAGAGCAGCAACAACAGGTGGAAGATGCCATCCTGCAGGAGACGATGCAAGCCTACTACGACTTCGCCTACACCTTGGGAGCCGGTGAACTGGCCCGTGAACAGGTCGAAGCCTCGCGCGAGAACCTGCGACAGGGGCGGCAGATGATGGCCCTCGGCCTGAAAGGGGCGGCGGATGTGGCGCAGCTCGAAGCGACCTTGGCATCGGACGAGTACAACCTGACCCGGGCGGAGAACGACCGGCGGAGCGGCGAACTGAACCTCAAAAGGGTGATGAACTATCCTCCGGAGGCGAGGTTGCGGATCGATACGGCCGGCCGGTATGCTGTTCCGCAGATGGAGACGGCGGCGGTGGACGAGATCGTCGGAGTGGCGGCGGCCCTGCTGCCCGAGGTGCGGATGTCGGGGATGGAGGTGCGGCTGGCCCGGCTCGACTTGTCGACGGCCAAGGCGCGTTTGTTCCCCACGGTGTCGGCTTCGGCGAGCATCGGAACGAGCTACTACAAAAATCTGAACGGGGAGGCGGCGGCTTTCTCCGACCAGTTTCGGGACAACCTCTCGAAGTCGGTCGCAGCGCATCTGAGCGTGCCGCTCTTCAGCGGCTGGAGCCGACAGACGCAGATCGTCCGCACGCGGAACCTCCTGCGGAGTGCGGAACAGACGCATCTCGAAACGCAGCGCCGGATCGCGGTCGAAGTGGAACAAGCGGTGCTGGAGCTGAACGGCGCTTACTCGGAGCGGCAGTCAGCCGAAAAATCGGTCCACGCCCGGCAGCTCGCTTATCGGGTGGCGCAGCGGAAGTACTCGGAGGGGCTGCTCAGCGCGCTCGACCTCCAGACGGTCTCGAACCAGCTGCTCGAAGCGCGGGCGGCTTTGCTCCGGGCCGAGCTGACGTGGCAGGCGAAACGGAAGTTGGTGGACTACTACAAAGGGATTCCGCTGCTGGCGGACGGGCAGCCCGATTGAGCTTTTTCGAGGCCGCCTCTGCATAACCACAATACACACAGAGAGAAAAATCATGATTATCAAGAACTTTTTTATCACCCTGCGCCGGTTCAAGTTAGCCAGCGGATTGAACATCGTCGGTTTGAGTGTCGCCTTTGCCGCCTTGATTCTGATTTTGATGCAGGTGAGCTACGAGAACGGATTCGACAAGGGGTATCCGCACCCGATTTACCGGGTTCAGATCGACGAAGGTCCCGATTACACCGGGGTTACGTTTCCGCGTGCGATGTGCGATGCGCTGCTCGAATGCTCCCCCGCCATAGCGGCCGGCACCCTGCGGGGTGGTACGACCAACGGAGAGAGCTATATCTCGATCGAACGGGACGGGGTCCGGACGGCTTATTTCGAATGGGTGGAGTGCGTTTATCCCGATGCAGCCGAGGTGTTCGGCTTCGAGTTTGCGGAGGGCGACCCGAACGTCTTCGAGGACCATACCAAACTGGCGCTGCCTCAAAGTTTGGCCCGGAAATTTTTCGGCCGGGAGTCTGCCGTCGGCCGGATGATCACGTTCGAGGACCAGACCGACGAAGGGGGGGCGAAAAGCACCTTCGAGGTGGGAGCCGTTTACCGCGATTTTCCGGCCAACTCCTCCCTCGATAACGTCATCCGGAAGACGATCGGCCCCGCTGCTTACTCCGGCAACTGGAACGACTGGAATTTCGGCCTCTACGTAACACTCGTTCCGGGAGCCGATCCGGCCGAGGTCGCCGAGCAGTTTCATGCGATGTTCCCCGAGATCGACGGAACGGCCCTTCATTTCACCCTCATGCCGATTCAGGAGGTCTATTACGACCGGAGCATCGAACAGGACCCGGCCCCGAAAGGGAGCCGCGCGACCGTAAACCTGCTGCTGGCGATCGCCGTATTGGTGATCGGGATCGCAGCCGTGAATTTCGTGAACTTCGCCACCTCGCTCACTCCGCTCCGGATCAAGGGCATCAACACCCGCAAAGTATTAGGTTCTTCGGTCGGTTCGCTGCGGACCGAATTGGTGTTCGAATCGGTGGGGATCGCCCTGCTGAGTTTCGTGCTGGGGCTCGGCTGGGTCGCTCTGCTTCGGGAAACGGGTTTCGATTCGCTGATTTCGGGCGGCATTTCGTTTTCGGCCTATGGCGGCGTGATCGGACTCTGTGCCGTAGCGGCCGTCGTCGTGGGGTTTCTGGCCGGCCTCTATCCGGCCCTCTACACCACCTCTTTCCCGCCGGCGTGGGTGCTGAAGGGGAGTTTCGGACTCTCGCCGCGAGGCCGCCGGCTTCGGACAGCCCTGATCGGCTTTCAGTTCGTGGTTTCATTGGGGTTGATCGTGGCGGCCGTTTTTCTCCGGCTTCAAAACAGCTACTTCCGGAACTTCGACACCGGAATGGACCTCGAACAGGTGGCGGTCGTCATGCTGAACAACGAGCAGGCGCAGCCGGAGAAAAAACAGATGCTCGTCAATGAACTCCGGGCCAGCTCCCATATCGAGGATGTCGCCTTCTCTTTATTCCGGATCGGGCTGACGGATCAATATATGCGATGGACCCGAAACTGGTCCGACGGCCGGGTGCTGAGTTACAATTGCATTCCGGTGTCGTGGAATTTCCTGCGGGTGATGGGGCTTCAGGTCGTCGAGGGGCGCGACTTCACGGAGGACGACGACCGGAAGGCCTACGGTACGCAGATTTTCAACCAGACCTTGATGCGGCAGTACGGACTGACGCTCGAAGACAGAAATCTCGACGACGGATTAGGCATTACGGGGGTGGTGCGGGACTTCAACTTCGCTTCGCTGCGCAATCCGATCGCTCCGCTGTGCCTTTTCTTGTTCGGCGACTCCCCCTGGGCGCCGCTCCGGGTCGCGTACATCAAGATCAAGGGGGATCCGTATGCGGCCGTGGAGCACATCAAACGCACAATGAACCGGATCGATCCGGTCTATCCGGTCGACGTGGAGTTTTTCGACACGGCGTTCGACTCGCTCTACCGGAAAGAACGGAAACTGACCTCGCTGATCACGTTCGCTTCGCTGCTGGCGGTCCTCCTTTCCCTGACCGGGGTTTTCGGTCTGGTCTCTTTCGAGACGCAGTACCGGCGCAAGGAGATCGGTGTGCGGCGGGTGCTGGGGGCGACGGTGGCGGAGATGCTGCTCCTGTTCAACCGCCGGTTCCTTTGGATCGTGCTGGCCAGCTTCGCGGTGGCGGCTCCTTTGGCCGGGTACGGGATCCGGGAGTGGCTGTCGGCATTCGTCTATCGGATTCCGCTCTACGGATGGGTTTTCGCCGTGTCGCTGGCGGTCGTGCTGTTCATCACGCTGCTGACGGTAACGATCCAGAGCTGGCGTTCGGCGACGGCCGACCCGGTCGATTCGCTCAAAAACGAATAACACGGAATAGCAACTTGTTTAGCATACGACGATTATGGATAGAGTCTTGGAAAAAAAGAGAGGATTGCAGAAAAAACATCTGCCTTATGTGCTGGGCGGGGCTGTCCTGCTGGCGGCGGCGGGGTGGCTGCTCTTCGGCGACCACCGGACGGCTCTGAAGGTGGACCGCCGGACGGTGGCGATCGAAACGGCCCGGCGCGGCGAGTTCAACGATTATGTGCGGGTCAACGGGAGCGTGCTGCCGATTACGACGGTGCAGGTGAGTCCGTTCGAGAGCGGCAATGTGGAGGAAAAGGTAGTCGAGGAGGGGGCGATGGTGCGCAAGGGGGATGTGATCGTGCGGCTCACCAATCCGCAGCTCAACATGCAGATCCTCACCAGCGAGGCGGATCTGGCGGAAAAGGAGAACCTGCTGCGCAACACGCGGGTGAGTATGGAGCAGGAGAAGCTCAACTTGCAGAAGGAGCGGCTACAGCTCGAAATGGATGTGGCGCGGGCGAAACGGAGGTGCGATCAGTACGAGGCGCTGCACCGGGACGCGCTGGTCCCGACGGAGGAGTATGTACAGGCCAAGGAGGATTACGAGTTGTCGCTGAAACAGAAGGAGCTGGTCTTCGAGCGGCAGAAGCAGGATTCGATCTTCCGGAGTTTGCAGGTGGACAACATGGAGATCAGTCTCGAAAGCATGCGGCGGAACATGGAGCTGATCCGCCAGCGGGTCGACAACCTGAATATCCGGGCCAATATCGACGGTGAGTTGGGTTTGTTGGACGTGGTGCTGGGTCAGTATGTAACGGCGGGGGCGAAGGTGGGGCAGATCAACGACCTGAGCGATTACAAGATCGAGGCGATGATCGACGAACTCTACATCGACCGGGTGAAACCGGGGCTGACGGGAACGCTGGAGCGACAGGGAAACCGGTACGGGTTGGTGATGAAAACGGTCTTTCCGGAGGTGCGCAACGGCCAGTTCCGTACGTGGTGCTACCTGACGGGCGAACGGCCCGAGAATATCCGTTCGGGGCAGACCTATTCGGTCAACTTGGAGCTGGGGCAGCCGACGGAGGCGGTCCTCATCCCGCGGGGGGCGTTCTACCAGACGACAGGGGGGAGCTGGATTTTCGTGGTGTCGCCGGACGGCAGCCGGGCTTACCGCCGGCCGATCAAGATCGGACGGCAGAATCCGAAGTTCTACGAGGTGCTGGAGGGGTTGGATGCGGGCGAGCAGGTGATCGTGTCGAGCTACGAAACCTACGGCGACAATCAGGTGCTGGAGCTGAAATAGGCGTTGCGTCTGTCGGGCGATCGCCGGGGCCGCCGCTCTCTATCCTAACCCTCCTCCCCGCCCCCGGTAGACGACCCCCATCTCGCAGCGGTCGCAGTGGAAAACCAGCTCCAACCGGATGCCGTTGTTTTCCAAATAGAGTGTTTCGGACCCCTCGGCGGGGTGCTTTTTGAGGCAGGTTCCCGTTTCGCGCCGGATGCAGTACGGCGTCCGCATCACTTCGCGTCCCGTGCAGTCCGCCGAGCCGGGCTGTGTTTCCAAGGCCCGTTCCGACGCCGTGAATCCCGCCGAACGGTAGAATCGTTCCGCTAACGAATTGGCGATGTTGGCCCGGTAGTCCGGCTCGATTCCCGGCGGTAGCGGCGGCAGAGAGGCCGGCCGTATGTAGCCTTTCGGCCGGCGGTAGCCCGACAGACGGGCCGCAGACAAGGCGGTCAGGAGCGAGCGGCGCAACCCGTTCAACTCCGCCACCGGAATGAACGGCAAGGCGCCGTCGTCCGGTATCGAGACCTCCGAGACCCGGAAGATCGTGCCGCCGCTCTTGCCGAACGCCTGCCGGATGTTCCGTTCGGCCAGCGCCCGGTTGGCCGCCGGATCGTAGTGTCGAGGCCGGGGAATCGAGACCGAGACCCCCGTCTCGTCCGTCGCTGTGATGCACTCCGCCGTCCAGCGGACCGAAACTTGGATATGCCGTTCCGCACCGGGCCGGAATGCGTGGTCGAGATTCCGGAAGACCTCCGCCCCGACCGGCAGATCGACAGGTTTGTTCAGTACGAGCCGTTCGCCCTCGGCCCGATTGACGGAGGCCCCCTCCAATTTGCCCGTCGGACCGATGAAGCAGATTCCGTCGCCGTTGTGGAGGGTGATTCCCGGCTTCAGCCGAAGCGTCAGGCGCTCCCCCGTGCTGTCGGCGACCGTTCCGATCGGCTCCCCCACCGACCGGGCCTCCGGAGCCAGCACGCCGGCCCGCTTTCCGTCCCGGAAATAGGGGGTGAATCCGCGCGAGAAACTCTTCGCCGGGTTCGGCTCGAAGTCGAAAACAGACTCCCCGGCCGACGGCCGCGGCACGCCGAGTGCATTCAGCCGCTGGCGGTAATAGGCCGTGTTGTTTACCACATACCCCGCCTCTTTGAGCCGTCCCTCGATTTTGAACGAACCGATGCCGGCGTCGATGAGTTCGTCGAGCCGGTCGCTGAGGTTCAGGTCGCGCACCGACAGCAGGTGGCGGTCGCGCATCAAGAGGTTCCCGCTGCCGTCGTACAGGTTGTACTGCGCCCGGCAGGGCTGGGCGCAACTGCCCCGGTTCCCGCCGCGTCCGCACAGGACGTGGCCTAAATAACACTGACCGCTGTAGCAGACGCAGATCGCTCCGTGTACGAATGCTTCCAATTCGATGGATTCCGGGAGGGCGGCCCGAATGGCCCGGACTTGCGCCAAAGAGGCGCCGCGTTCCACGACGATGCGCGAAAACCCGGCGGCGGCGAGAAAAAGGGCGCGTTCGGGCGTCAGGTTAAAGGTCTGGGTCGAGGCGTGCAGGGCGATGGGCGGCAGCTCCATCTGCGTGAAGGCCATATCCTGTACGATCAAGGCGTCGGCGCCGGCTTCGTAGGCGGCCCATGCGGCTTTCCGGGCATCGGCCAGTTCGTTCTCGAACAGCAGGGTGTTCATCGTAACGTAAACGCGGGCGCCGAACCCGTGGGCATATTCGGCCAGTGCGGCGATCTCCTCCATCGGATTTCCGGCGGCGGCTCGCGCACCGAACCGCTCGGCGCCGATATAGACGGCGTCGGCACCGGCGTCGATGGCGGATCGCCCGATCGGAACGGTTCCGGCGGGCGAGAGCAACTCTACGGTACGCATAGACGATCGGTTGTTTTTATCGGAAAGGGGGTGGGTGTTTTGTTGGCCGCCTGCACCCCGATTCAGGCCGGAACCGGCAGCTTCAGTCGATCAGGCAGAGCGCCATGGCCGCTGCCGCCCGCGCCACCTCGTACTCTAACTCCATCAAGCTGTCCCGCATCGCATACCACCCCTCCAACCCCATCAACGCATCGATCGACGTGATCTTACCCGCCGCCGCAGCCTCCCGGAGCAGATCGGGGTAGTCCTCTCCCGACCGGTCGCACTGCCGGTCCGTCAGCGCCTGCATCAACGAACGGTACCGCGTGTAGAGTGTGTTGAACCGCATCCGGGCCTCGGCCTCCGTCGCGGCGTGCTGCGCCTCGGCCGCCTCTCCGATCGCCCGTGCATGGCGCGTGCGGCCGCTGTTCTGCCACAGCGGAACCGAGATCCCCGCCAGCAGCGCACTCGTCGCCCGGCTCCCCTCCACCTCCGTCTTGTAACCCACCTTGAGTTTCGGGATCCATTCGTGGCGGCTCAGTTTCAGTTCCCGCTGCGCGATCAATGTGTCGATCGCCGCCGCCTGCAACCCGTAGTCCGCTGCCAAAGCCGCCGCCACGAACTCCTCCTGCGTCCCCGTAAAACCGAACTGCGGATAGCCCTGCGGAGCGACCTCAGTCCCCCCGTTCAGCTGGGCTAACCTCGCCGAAGCCGCCCGCCGGTCCGTTTCCGCCAGCGTCAGGCCGTTTTCGATCCCCGTCAGCAGCATCTGCGCATTCCGCAACTCCAGCACCGAACCTTCACCGGCCTCCAACCCCGCCTCGTACAGTCCGATGGCCCGCCGCATGTCGTCCCGCCGCTGTGTCAGAATCGCCACCCGTTCCGCCGTGTAGTTCAACTCCAAGTAGGCGTCCGATGCCGCCTCCATAATCGCCCGCCGGGCCGCCCCGTACTCCCGTTCGGCTTTCGAGATGTTCAGCCGGCTGATTTTGTTCCGCTGATGATAGACCGTCGGAAAGTCGAAGGTCTGTTCGACGGTGATTTCGTACCGCGTCTCGCCGGCGAAATAGTATTCGATTCCCGCCTCCGGGTCGTCCGGAGCCAGCCCCGTCCGCCACCCGCGCACCGTAGCGGCCAACTCCCTCTCGGCCGCCACCGCCTGCGGACTCCGGTCCGCCACGCTGCGCAGAAAGGCTGCGTAGTCGCCCGTCTGGGCCGCCGCTGTCGCTGAGGCGAGGCTCAGCGACAGCGCAACCCAACTGTATCTTCCTCTTTTCATGGTTTTCGATTGATCGGTTCTTCTGCGCCGTCGAGCGCTGCGGGCCGCCGCCCGGCGGTCAGCGAGTAGACTGCCGGCACCACGAACAGGTTCAGCAGGGTCGAGGTCAGCAGCCCGCCGAGGATCACCACCGCCATCGGACTTTGAATCTCGTTGCCCGGAAGGTCGCCCCCCGCGGCTAACGGAATCAGGGCCAGTCCCGATGTCAGGGCTGTCATGACGATCGGGCTGAGCCGGTCGGCCGAACCGCGCAGAATCCGTTCACGCAAAGATAACCCCATTTCGCCGCTCTCGCAAGCGAGATGACGGTAACGCGAAATCAACAGGATGCCGTTCCGGGTCGCAATCCCGAACAGCGAAATGAATCCGATGATGGCCGGGATGCTGACGATGCCCGACGTCAGTCCGATCGCCGCCACCCCTCCGATCATCGCCAACGGCAGGTTCAGCAGCACGACCCCTGTCAGCCGCAGCTCCTTGAATTCGTTGTAGAGCAGCAGGAAAACCGTCAGCAGGGCGAGCAGCGAGGCGAGCAGCAGTGTCCGCGAAGCCGCCGCCTCGCTCTCGAACTGTCCGCCATACTCGATGCGGTACCCTTCGGGGAGCGGCACCCGTTCGTCGATTCGCTGCCGGATCTGCTCCACCACGCCCCGCAGGTCCGCCCCCTCGACGACGTTGCCCGACACGACCAATTTCCGGCTCACGTTTTCCCGGTTGATGGCATTCGGTCCCGACGCCGAGACAATCTCCGCCACCTCCCCCAACGGAACCTTGACCGTCTCGCCCGCGGCATTCCGTCCGTCGAGCAGGATTCCGGCGATCCCCTCCATCGACGACTGGCTCAGGGAGTCGAATGTCAGCCGGAGGTCGAAGTTCCGCTCCTGCTCGTACACCTCCGACACGACCCGACCTGCCAAAGCGACCTCGACGGTCTCGGCGAACTGTGCCGGAGTGATCCCCCAGTGGCTCAGCATCCTGCGCCGGGGCTTGATCTGCAACTGAGGGCGTTCGATCTGCTGTTCGACGTTCAGGTCGACTAACCCCGGAATATCCTGTGCGGCGGCCTGAATGCGGTTGCCTATGGCGAACAGTTCGTTCAGTTCCGGCCCGAAGACTTTGACGGCGATGTTCGACCGCGTGCCCGACAGCAGGAGGTCGATCCGGTGCGAAATCGGCTGGCCGATCTCGAAAACGATCCCCCGGATGCCGCCGAGCCGCCGGCGCACGTCGGCGAACAGCTCGGCCCGGCTCCGGTCCCGCAGCACGAACGGTACGTCCAATTCCGAGGTCTCCGTCCCCAAGGCGTGTTCGTCTAACTCGGCCCGGCCGGTCTTGCGCGAGACGACCGCCACCTCCGGCACCTGCATCAGTTCGGTTTCGGCCAGTGCGGCGATGCGGGCGCTCTCTTCGATCGACGTGCCCGGCAGGGCCGAGATCGAGATGGCCATCGACCCTTCGTTGAACGGAGGCAGGAAGTTCCTCCCGAAGGTGGCGAACAGCCCCGCCGCAGCGACGAACAGTGCACAGGCGGCCACCACCACGGTCCACCGGTGGTTCAGTGCGCCGGCCAGCAGCCGGACATACCCGGCTTTCATCCGGAGGACGATCCACGGTTCGCGGTCGTGCCGCTCCAACATCCGGCTGCCGGTCAGCAGACAGCTCCCCAATACCGGGGTCAGCGTAACGGCCACGATCATCGAAGCGAAAAGCGAAACCACAAAGGCGATCCCCAACGGCCGCAGCATCCGTCCCTCCATCCCGTCCAAGAAAAAGAGCGGGGCGAAGGTAACGATGATAATCAAGGTGGCATTCCAGATCGAGGCGCGGATCTCGGTCGAGGCTTCGTACACCACCTGCAGGACGGGAAGCCGTTCGCCGTCGGGTCGCCGGTGGTTTTCGCGGAGCCGTTTGAAGACGTTCTCGACGTCGATGATGGCGTCGTCGACGAGCGATCCGATGGCGATGGCCATCCCGCCGAGGCTCATGGTGTTGAGCGACAGGCCCAGCGCGCGCAGCACGAGGATCGCCACCAAGAGCGAAATCGGTATGGCGGCGAGCGAAATGACGGTGGTCCGGAAGTTGCCGAGGAAAATCATCAGGATGACGACCACCAAGATGCCGCCTTCGATCAGTGCGCGTTCGATGTGGCGGACGGAGCTTTCGATAAAGGCGGCCTGCCGGAATATTTCGGTGTCGATCTGCACATCGGGGGGAAGGTGGCGGGCGATGTCGGCGAGGGTGGCGTCGAGCCGGCCGGTCAGTTCGGTCGTGCTGGCGTCGGGCTGTTTGGTAACCGAGAGCCGGACGGCCGGAATGCCGTTCACCGAGGCGTCGCCCATGCGGGGCGTCTGGCTGCCGGTTCGCACCTCGGCGATGTCGGCCAGCGTGATCGGGGTGCCGGCGGCCGAGAGTTTCACGACGCTGGCGGCGATCTCCTCGGTCGAGGAGGTCCGCAGGCGGCCGCGGACGATGTATTCGTTGCCGTACTGGTTGAGGACTCCGCCGGCGGCGTCGGTGTTCAGCCCCTCGGTGGCGGCGAGCAGTTCGCTGAGGCTCACGCCGTAGTGCCGCATCCGCTGCGGGGAGGCGAGGATCCGGTACTCTTTGACTGCGCCGCCGACAACGGTTACCTGGGCGACGCCGCCGGTCGAGAGCAGCCGGGGGCGGATCGTCCGGTCGGCCAAAGTCCGCAACGCTTCGAGCGGGGTGCTGTCGGCGGTCAGCCCGATGACCATCACTTCGCCGAGCAGCGAGGATTGGGGGGCGAGTACGGGGGGCTGGACGCCTCGCGGCAGCTGCTCGCCGATGCCGGCGAGCTTCTCGGCGACGATCTGACGGGCCCGGTAGATGTCGGTTCCCCAGTCGAACTCGACGGTTACGGTCGAAAGTCCGGTCGCCGATGTCGACCGCACGCGCCGCACGCCGGTGGCGCCGTTCAGAGCGGTCTCGACGGGAAAGGTTACGAGGAGTTCGACCTCTTCGGCGGCCATGCCGGGGGCTTCGCTCATCACGACGACTGTCGGGGAGGTCAGGTCGGGAAAAACGTCTGTCTCCATCCGATTCGCGGTGTAGGCGCCGGCCCAGAGCATCAAAACGGCGGCAAGCAGGATGCTGAGCCGGTTTTGTAATGAAAATCGGATTATCCGGTTGATCATTTCTCGATTTGGTTTATCGTTCGGTTGTCGTATCGGTGCCGGGAGTCGGTTCCGGCCGGGTCAATGGGTGTGTCCGTGCGGAATGGCCGAGGAGAGTCCGGCCAAACGGACGAAATAGGCTCCCGAAGCGACGATCGAGTCGCCGGGCGAGAGACCCGACAGCACCTCGGTCCGTGCGCCGTCCGACAGACCTAACCGCACCGGCACTTTGCGGTAATGGCCGGGCGAAAGACGCAGGTAGAGATAGTGCACCCCCTGCTCTTCGGTGAGCGCCGTGAGCGGCACCGTGAGCGCATCTTCGCGCACCGCCCCTTTCAGAAAGATTTCGACGGCCGTTCCGGCCATCAGTCGGTTCCGGTTCTCGAACTCGAAGCGTACCGGCAGGGTCGGTTCCCCTTCGGCCGCCGCCCGGCCGAGGCCGATCCGGCGGCCGTTCAGTTCGGTCAGGTCGTACGTTCGACCGTCGTACGGGGTCGTAAAGTTGGCCGTCCGGATCCCCTCCGTTTCGCTCCAGTAACGTTGCGGCAGGTCGGCCCGCAGCACCAGATTCCGGTTGGCCGAGATCGTGGCTAACGGTTGGCCGGCCGTTACGTAGTCGCCCTCGTTCACCGAAAGGGATGTTACGTAGCCCTCCATCGGGACGATGATCTTTTTCCCGCCCCGGGTCGCATTTTCGGAGAGCAGGGCCACCCGGCGCCTCGCCACGTCCACGGCTAACCGGGCCGCATCGAGCTCCGCTCCGCTGACCACCCGGCTGCCCGACAACGCTTCGGCGCGGGCGTAGTCGGCTTCGGCTTTCTCCAATTCGGCACGCGCATCGGCTAACTGCTGCGGGTAGTTGCCCTCCACGAAACCGGAAGAGCCCAAAACCAGCAGGGTCGATCCTTGAACGACGGGGGTGCCTTCGGTCAGCGGACGGCCGCCGAAGCTGACGATGCCGGAAACGGTCGCCGTTACGGTAGAGCGGTCGCCCGGAGCGGCTTCGATCGAGCCGCCGGTGCGTATCACGGAGGCGAACGGTCCGGCCGTAGCCTGCTCGAAGGTCAGACCGAGTGCCGCTGCCTGTGCGTCGTCGAGCACGATGATGCCCGGCTCTTCGGCGGCCGCTTCGTATTCTTCCGCTTCGTGGCTATGGTTGTGGCTGTGTCCGTGGTGGTCGTGATCGGGGTCGTGTGCTGCACAGCCGCTCAAAACCAACGCTGCGAGCGCGGTTCCCCATATCGATGGTAATTTCATGGATTTTCGTTTTACGGTTTTGAAAAAGGGGGCATGCGCCGCGTCCCTTTCCGAACGAAAAGGGCGGCGCACGGCGGTTCAAAACAGCAAAACGGGGGGTGCCCGGCCTTGAACGGCTCCGGGTCTCCACAACGATGCCGGACTGAGTTCGAGCCGGGCGAAACGGTGCTCCCGTTCCGGTACCGGCGGTTGAATTTCCAGCGGATCGGCTGCCGGAAACAGCGGCTGCAACAGCTCGTCGAACCGGGACCCCTCCGCCGGAGCGTCGTTGTCGGGCAGAATAAAGAGTAACGACGGTATCGAATGGCTCAGGTCGCATCCCTTCTCCGCATCGTCGCACCCCTCCGTTTCCGTTGCGTGGCTGTCGGCGGCATGATGGATCCCGAGCAGCGGGGAGCAGATCGAAAAATCGGCTTTGCAATGGTGGTGCGGTACGACGGCATGGGCGAACATCACCGTGCTGGAAACCAACACGGCGAAAAATGCGATATGGCGGCGTACTGACATGGGAAAGGTTGCCCTAAGCGTGGTACAAAGATAACGATTCCTGCCGAATGGGGGGTAGACCGGCTCCTGAATCGTCGGACTCAGCACAGCGGCGTGCCGATCAGCGTCGCCGACGAACAGTCCGTAATGAGAACATGTACGTAGTCGCCCGGCAGGTAGTTCATCTTCGGCAGGATCACCACCTTGTTTTGCGACGTCCGGCCGTACACCTCCTCCGCCGAGCGTTTGGAGACCCCCTCGATCAACACCTCGAAATGTCGCCCCACGTCCCGCCGGTTCGACTCCAACGACAACTCGTTCTGCAGGCGGATGATCTCCGTCAGCCGCGCCGTCTTCACCTCCTCCGGCACATCGTCCTGCATCGTGCGCTGGGCTTTCGTTCCCGGCCGTTCCGAATATTTGAACATATAGGCGGATTCGTAGCCCACTTCGCGCATCAGCGACAGGGTTTGGGCATGGTCTTCGGCCGTTTCGGTGCAGAATCCTGCGATCAGGTCGGTCGAGACCGAACAGTCCGGCAGCCGGCGCCGAATCGCTGCGATCCGGTCGAGGTACCACTCCCGCGTGTATTTGCGGTTCATCAACTCCAGTATCCGCGACGAACCGGACTGGGCGGGCAGGTGAATCGCCCGGCAGATATTGGGCCACGCGGCGATCGTTTCGATGAGTTCGTCCGACAGGTCTTTCGGGTGAGAGGTGGAGAACCGCACCCGCAGCAGGGGTGAAATGTCGGCCACGCGAGCGAGCAGCCCCGCGAAGTTCAGGCCGTCGCACCGGTAGGAGTTGACGTTCTGTCCCAGCAGCGTTACCTCGCGGTAGCCGCGCCCGAAGAGGTCGCGTACCTCGGCCAGTATCGTCTCTGCCGGACGGCTGCGCTCCACGCCGCGGGTGTAAGGCACCACGCAGTAGGCGCACAGGTTGTTGCACCCCCGCATAATGCTGACAAAGGCCGTAACTCCGTTCCGGTCGAGCCGCACGGGGCTGATCTCGGCGTAGGTCTCCTCGCGCGAAAGCAGCACATGGACCGCCTTGCCCCCTCCGGAAGCCTGCCGCACCAACTCCGGCAGCGAACGGTATCCGTCGGGTCCCACGACGAGGTCCACGACCTGCTCCTGCTCGATCAACTGCTCCTTGAGCCGCTCGGCCATGCAGCCGATGATCCCGACCAGCAGCCCCGGTTTGCGTCGTTTCAGCCCCCGGAATTCGGCCAGCCGTCCCCGGATGCGCTGTTCGGCATTGTCGCGGATGGCGCAGGTGTTGATCAACACCACATCGGCTTCGTCCAGCGACTCCGTGTGCTCGAATCCGCCCTGCTGCATCACGGCTGCCACCACCTCGCTGTCGTTCCGGTTCATCTGACAGCCATAGGTCTCGATATAGAATTTTCCTGCGTCCGGAAGGGCGGCGAGTCTGAATTTCGGCTGGTTCATAGAGGCTCTTTTTCGTTTCGGAAATGGATGACGCAAAGATACATTTTATCCGCCGGTTCTGCACCGGTTGACGGGACGACAAATTAACCGCTGGTTTTCAAATAATTGATTTTTGTAATTTTTTCCGTTACAGCGTACGACTTAGACGGAAAAGGTATATCTTTGCACCGATTTTCAACAACATTCAATTCATACCATTATGAAAAAACTTTTCCAATTCGCTTGTGTAGCGGCTATCGCTGCCGGGTTCGCAGCTTGCGGCAATGCTGTGGTTACCACTGAAAACGTCGATTCGGTTGCTGTAGCGGCAACGGTTGTGGACGAAGCTGCTTGCGTTTGCGACAGCTGCATCTGCGATCCGTGCGCTTGCGCTCAGCCGGTTTGCGACACGACGGCTTGCGATTCGGCCGCTTGCGCAAAATAGGGTTACCTTATCCGTGTGCGGGCTTGGTTGCGCAGACGGATGCCGAACAGAAGCGCCTCTCGCCCGGAAATTTTCCGGGGCCGAGAGGCGCTCTTTTTTGTGCGGATCCATACGGGAGGGAAGGGAAAGTCCCCCCCTCTGCCGCACCCTCCGATTAGTATGCCGTAATTTCGTCGATGAATATCCACGCCGGATTTCCCTGTCCGATATGTCCCTCGGGCAGCGGCCCGTTCTCGATCCGGAAGCGGATGTAGCGCGCCTGCACCCCGCCCGGGACCGCCGCTCCGAAACCGTGCGCCCCCTGGCCGACTGCCCGGAAGTCCGGTACCGGAACCGCCACCCGGCGGCCGTAGTTCACCCCGTCCGCCGAAAACTCGAACACCGCCCCCCGCGGCAAAACGATCCACGACCCCGGCGTATTCAGCACGTGAAATCCGACCTGGTTCAGCGTCCGAACCTGCCCCATGTCGATCACCCCCGCCGCATCCTTGCCGTTGAAACCGATCCACTGCGGCCGGGCATAGCTGTCTCCTCCCAACGCAAAGTCCGTCAGGGCCGCTGCCCCTCCGTTCACGTACGGCGCCGAGGGTTCCTCCTCCAGCGTTACCGCCGCTCCGTGCAGCACACTCCGGTAGAAGCGGTCGCTGTGGACCCGGCTCATCCGTCCGTCCGGTACGACCGTTCTCAGCTTCAGCACCGCATCGCCCGTCAGCGTAATCCCTCCCTCCGGCACCGCCGGCGAAGCCGCTGACGGTGCCGTCCCGTTCAGCGTGTAGACGATTTTCCGCGGTTGCGCCGCGAGGCACTCCGGAACGAGGGTCAGCGAACCGTCGAACACCCGCACCGTATCCTCGACATACGGCTCGAACACCACCTCCGACAGCAGTTCCTCCGAGGTCCGGGCATCCTCCGCCGGAATTGCCGCCACCGGCCGGTCCGCCGGATCGACCCCGAAGCTGCCGGTCGGGGCGGCCACCATATGCAGCGTCAGTTTTCCTCCCCCGGCGATCATCTCGTCCGTGATGTACGATTTCGTGTACGGCTCCCCGTTCCACTCCGCCGAGCCGATGTAGATATTTTTCCCTTTCGCGTCCAATCCTTTCGCCTCGACCACGAACGAACGGCCGGAGGCCAAGTCGATTTCGACCCGTCCGAAAGTCGGGGCCCCCAGTACGTAAACGCCCGACCCCGGCGTTACCGGGTAGAAACCCATCGCGCTGAAGACATACCACGCGGACATCTGACCGCAGTCTTCATTGCCGCAGAGGCCGTCCCGTGCGGTCGTGTACATCGTCCGTTTGATCTCGGCCACCCGTTCCTGGGTCCGTTCCGGCGCCCCGGCGTAGGAGTAGAGATAGGCCACCTGGTGCGACGGCTCGTTGCCGTGCGCATACTGGCCGATCAGGCCCGACACGTCGGGCGAGTGGTCGTTGGTCGTCGAGGGTGCGCTGAACATCGCGTCGATCGCGGCGACATAAGCGCTGTCGCCGCCCAACAAACCGATGTGGGTGTTCACGTCCTGCGGCACGAAGAAGCGGTAGTGCCACGCATTTCCCTCCGTATAGTCGCCCTGTCCGAGGATCGAGATATCCGACGGGTCGAACGGCGTGCGGAATCGCCCCGTCGCATAACGCCCTTTCAGGAAGCCGTCTGCCGGATCGAGGTGGTTTTTGTAGAACTGCGCCCGCCGGATGAAGACCCGGTAGAGGCTGTCGTTCCCCAGCCGTCGGGCCATCTGTGCGATGCACCAGTCGTCGTAGGCATATTCCACCGCTTTCGACACCGAGTTGTTCTCCCTGTCGGCCGGCAGGTAGCCCAACGCACGGTAATAGGGCAGTCCGCCGTAGCGGTTCTGCATGGCGCTGTGGACCATCGCCTCCAAGGCCAGTGCCCCTAACGAGTCGGGCAACTGCCCCTTGAAATAGGCGTCGGTGATGATCGGCACCGAGTGGTAGCCGATCATGCAGTTGTTTTCGTTCATGTGCAGGTCCCACACCGGCAGCCGCCCCGTCTGTTCGTAGTAGCGGAGCATCGACCGTGCCACGGCTCCGTTCACCTCCGGCTGGACGAAACTCAGCAGCGGATGCAGTGCCCGGAAGGTGTCCCAGGTCGAGAAGATGCTGTAGTTCGCTCCGGCCGCTGTCGTGTCTCCGGCGTGGATATGCCGGTCGGCTCCCCGGTACCGTCCGTCGACGTCCGAAAAGAGGACCGGTGCGATAAACGAATGGTACAGAGCGGTATAGAAGATCTTTTTGTCGCCGTCGGAACCGCCCGCCACGCGAATTTTCCCCAACTCACGGTTCCAATCGGCCCGTGCGGCTTCGGTCAGTTCGTCGAAGGTCCGGCCCGAAGCCTCGGCCGCCAGATTGGCGGCTGCCCCGTCGGAATCGACGGTCGAAATCCCCACTTTCACCTCGATCGTCCGGGCTGCTCCGTCCGGGAAGACGGCCAGCACGACCCGTTTCCCTTCACCTTCTGTCGCCGTGGTGTCGCGGCCGTCGATGCGTGCCTCGATCCCGCGGATCGGCTCCGAAAACTCGGCCCGGAAATAGACCGTATGGTCGGCCGCCCAGCCGTTCGACCGGCGCCACCCTTCGACCGTGCGATCGTCCACCTGCCGGAACGCGGCGCTGTGCACGTTGTCCTGAATGCCGTGCCGCAGGTCGATCAGGATATGCCGGCCGGTCGTATCGTCGAACGTATAGCGATGCACGCCCGTATGCGGCGCGGCGGTCAGTTCCGCCCGCACGTGCGGATCGTCCAAATAGACGCTGTAATACCCGGCCGAGGCGGTCTCGTTCGCATGGTCGAACCGCGACCGGTAGCCGCCGTCGGGATCCTGCTTGCTGCCGGGCTCGAACCGAAGGGTTCCCGACCCCGGCATAAAGAGGATGTCGCCTAAGTCGGCGCCGCCGGTGCCGCTCAGGTGGGTGTGCGAGAAGCCGATGATCGTGGAGTCGCTGGCGTGGTAACCGGAACACCAGTCCCACCCCTGCGTATCGGTGTCGGGCGAGAGCTGCACGAGACCGAAGGGGGTTGTGGCGCCCGGAAAGACATGGCCGTGGCCGTCGGTGCCGATGAAGGGGTCTACCCAGTCGGCCGGCTCGGAAACGGAACTGCATCCGTACAGTGCGGATGCGGCTGCGATCAAAAGGAGCTTTTTCATATCGTTTGGGTCGTTTTCGACAAATATATTCATTTTTATCCCTATTTTTAGGCTTCTTAACTCGATTGGCATGAAATTGTCGCTTTTGGCTCCGGAACATTGGCTGGATTACGAACTGCTGGACTGCGGCGGCGGCCGGAAATTGGAGCGTTTCGGCGGGGTAACGGTGGATCGTCCGGAACCGCAGGCGCTGTGGCGGCCGTCGCTTCCGGAGGAGGAGTGGAGGGTCCGGGCGGGGGCGGTGTTCCGCCGAAACCGAGGGAGCGAGGAGCGGGGGGAGTGGCTCCTCAAACCGGGAACACCGCAGCAGTGGTTCGTCGACTACCGCAATCCGGCGGGGCTGGCGCTGCGGATGCGGTTAGGGCTGACGTCGTTCAAGCATGTGGGGCTCTTCCCGGAGCAGGCGGCGAACTGGGACTATATCTACGATTCGGTGCGAAACTTGCGGGCGGCGGGGGTCGAACGGCCGGCGGTGCTGAATCTGTTTGCCTACACGGGGGGAGCATCGTTGGCGGCGTGTGCAGCGGGGGCGGAGGTTACGCATGTGGATTCGGTGAGGCAGACGGTTACGTGGTCGCGCGAAAATATGGAGGCGTCGGGATTGGAGGGGGTGCGCTGGGTGGTGGAGGATGCGGTGAAGTTTGTCCGGCGCGAGGTGCGGCGGGGACGGAGGTACCGGGGAATCCTGCTCGACCCGCCGTCGTACGGACGGGGGCCGGAGGGCGAAAAGTGGGTCTTGGAGGAGCAGATCGGAGAGATGCTGGCGCTGTGTGCCGAACTGTTGGAGGAGAGGGGCTGTTTCGTGGTGCTGAATCTCTACTCGATGGGCCTGTCGGCGCTGCTGGCGCGGACGCTTGCGGAAACAGCGTTTCCGCAAGCGGCGGGGGCGGAGATCGAGCAGGGCGAACTGTTCGTCGGAGACAACGGGGGCAAACGGCTCCCGCTGGGGGTTTTCCTGCGGTTCTTTTCGGCAAAATGAGGTTACCGGGGCGGCCCGCAGCGAATCGGCCGGTATCGCCCGAGAGATTCTTTGGTGCTTTCTGTTCACGGAAAGTGCAGTGCCCTCCCGTTCCCTGCGAATCGAGTATGCAAAAAATAGTACCTTTGCGCCGAGCGATTCAAAACGGTATTCGGTTATGTATTTTCGTCCCCCGCGGTTCGTCAAACGTCTTTTTCCTGAATTGCACTGGCATTTCCGGGAGCCGGGGACGATTTTTCTGACTTTCGACGACGGACCGACTCCGGAGGTTACGGAATGGGTGCTCGATACGCTGGACCGGTACGACGCGAAAGCTACCTTTTTCTGTCTCGGCAAGAATGTCGATCTGCATCCGGAGATTTTCCGGAAGATCAAGGCCCGCGGCCATGCCGTGGGCAATCACTCCTATAGCCACATCAAGGGTTGGGGAACTCCGACGGAACGGTATGTCGAAGATGTCGATCTGGCCAACGGCCTGATCCGGACCAACCTCTACCGGCCGCCTTACGGACGGATTACGCGCAGCCAGATCCGGCGCCTTGCCGAACGGTACCGGATCGTCATGTGGGACATTCTGAGCCGGGACTATTCGCGCACGGTTTCGCCGGAGGCTTGTGTGCGCAACGTGGCGAAGCACCTGCATGAAGGGTCGGTCGTGGTGTTCCACGATTCGGTCAAGGCGTCGGAGAATCTGTATTATGCGCTGCCACGGGTGTTGGAGGCGATTCGGCGGGCGGGGCTTCGGTGCCGGAGCATCGAACTGTAAGGAAACGCCGACAATCCCGGCTTTTCGCGCACCTGCCGCACCTGCTTCATAGCGCGCAATGACAACGGCGATGCGGTGGCACAGGGACAAAATGACCCGCAACAACCGCAACCGGGCAGAGAAGATACTCGAATCCGGCCGGGAAGAAGTCTTTACCTCGACCTTACAGGGACCGAATCCACAGAATCATATCTTCTATGACTTCAGGAGCAAAGGTTTCCTCGATGTCGCGATATTCAGAAATATTTCCTGTCGGGCTGTGTTGAAAGAGGTGATTCATTCCCTCTGCGACTTCTATTCTGTTTTTAACGTTCATCGGAAGACCCTGACGGAGTGCATCGAGGTTTTCTTTATAAGACACTTGAGCGTCTTTCGTGCCGTTGAAAGCAAGAACCGGACATGAGATACGGCCAAGCACTGGACGCATGTCCAGCGATATGAAATAGGAGAGATACGGGAGTTGCAATTGCATAAGAACGGCCTTGTAATTTTGCTTCAGTTCATCGGGAAGTTCCTGTTTCTCCGCATCGGGCATCGGGCTGCCGTTCCTCACCGCATCGAACGCTTCGGACAGAAGATGGCAATAGGTGTCGATTGTCTTTTCGGGATAGCCGGCCTGTTCCAGTGCACGTTGGTTTTGCCGAATCAAGGTCTCTTTGCCCGAAACGGCCATTCCTGCCAAACTGATGATAAAATCGGTCCGGTTCTCGGCCGCAAGCATCATAGCGATCGTACCTCCCTCGCTATGACCGATAATTCCGACTCGATCGAAACGATCTCGCAGCAGCTTGATTCCCGCTAATGCGTCGTTCTTCAAATCTTCAGTCGTACAATGGATTATGTCGCCTGTCGACTCTCCGAAACCTCGGTCGTCATATCGTAATGTGGCGATTCCGGCGCGGGCAAAGGCATCGGCGATTACGGCAAAAGGTCTGTGTTCGAAGATCTCTTCGTCTCTATTCTGCCAGCCGCTTCCGGAGACCATCAATAGGACGGGGGTCTCTCTTGAGTATCCTTCAGGTAATGTCAGCGTACCTTTTAACACCGCATCGCCGTTGGTAAATGCGACATCTTCCCGGGTGTAGGGGAACGGGGGCAGAGGGGTTTGGGGACGGTTCGGTTTTTGAGCCTTCTGTCTCAATGTCAGGGGAAAGGGAACAGCATGCTGGGTAAACGTGCCGTCAATCTGTTCTCCCGTAAGTCGACCTTGATATTCGGCGTCGATGGATGGTATCCGGATGATCAGTCTGGAACTGTCGGGTCGCTCCACCTGAACGGGGATACCTTTCGCTCCCTGATCCGGAGAGTCCATCGTGGAACTCGCTCCGTCGAAATGAAATACAAAGGGAAGTTTGATGCCTTGAACCTCTATCTTTCCAAACCAAGTCCCTGTTTGGGCATTAGAGGTTGTTAGGGTCAGGATCCATACAGCGATGAATGCAAAAATCTTTTTTACGGCGTTGCCTGCCCGTAAAGAACTCGAAAATAATGGACTTAAGTATCTCATTGCCTCCCCTTTTTCCATTGGTGCAAAAGAATCCGAACGATTTTTGAGGGTGTCTTTAGCAAACCCGCCCGGGATCGTTCTTTTTTGCCGTGTTATACTATCTATTCGCCGCCCTTCTTTAATCTCCCGGAACGGGCTATGCGGAAAACAGGGAGGGATGGGTTCCGGTCTCTTTTTACCCTCCTAAAGCAGGAAAGGCTGTCAATCTATGATTGACAGCCTTTCCTGCGTACCCAGAGCCGGGATCGAACCGGCACGGATCGCTCCATTGGTGTTTGAGACCAACGCGTCTACCAATTCCGCCATCTGGGCCTGTCGCTCTTTGTTAAGAGACAAAGAGGTTCTCTATTTGAGAAGTTTGTCCGCGCTTGCGCCGAAAACTGCTACGCCAGCGCGTTCACCTTCAACTGCAACGAACTTTTCAGATTCGCCGCCTTGTTGGCATGAATAATGTTTTTCTTCGCCAATTTATCCAACATCGACACCACTTTCGGCAGCAATGCTTCCGCCGCCGCCTTGTCCGTCGTGTTGCGCAGCGCTTTCATCGCGTTGCGGGCCGTCTTATGGTAATAACGGTTGTGCAACCGGCGGGTCGCGGTCTGACGAATCCGTTTCTTGGATGACTTGTGATTTGCCATTATGTCTCTCTGTGTTTGCTATTCGTAGCCCCTAGGGGAATCGAACCCCTCTTCCAAGAATGAAAATCTTGTGTCCTAA
>JAFLSI010000110.1 GCA_022511025.1 Rikenella sp.
TGCCGCTGGGCACTCCAACCGGGCAGCCTATACCCTACCAGAGAGAACTGTACTTGCCCCGCGCGCCGGGAAAATCCTGTTCAAAAGCAATTCATGCTTTTGAACGATTTTCCCCCTCTATCCGCGGCGCGCGGTGCCGCTCGGCACCCGAAACGGGCAGCCTCTACCCTTACAAGCCTCTACCCCTAAAAGCCTCTTCCCCGACAAGCCTCTACCCGACCAGAGAAAACCGCCCTCGGGCCGGGCAGGCCCCGCGTGCCCGCGGCGGGCAAGAGGCAGCCTCTACCCCGAACAAATGCGGAGGGCGAGCGATACGACACATTGCCAAGCCACGCAGAGGCGCCAGCAAAAAGCCCTTGCACACCGATTCACGGTGTGCAAGGGCTTTTCCCTACGCCTCAAAGCTAAAATCCTCAACGTTGGAACGCCCGGGCAATCGCAACAAAATCCGCCGCCACCAACGACGCCCCGCCGATCAAACCGCCATCGACATCCTCCTTGCCGAAAATCTCCGCCGCATTGCCCGGTTTGCAACTCCCCCCGTACAGAATCGGAGTCTTGTCGGCCGCCTCGGTCCCGAACTTTTCGGCCAACACCCGGCGGATGAAAGCATGAATCTCCTGCGCCTGTTCCGCAGTCGCCGTTTTTCCCGTTCCGATCGCCCACACCGGTTCATAAGCGATCACCAACCGGCCGAACTGCTCCGGAGTCAGGTGGAAAACCACCTCCTCGATCTGCGCCCGCACGACATCGAAATGTCTGCCCGCTTCACGCTCGTCGAGCTTCTCGCCCACACAGTAGATCGGCGCCAGCCCGTTACCGTAGGCCAAAGCCATCTTCCGGTTGAGCGTTTCGCTGGTTTCGCCGTAGTATTCGCGCCGTTCCGAATGGCCGAGTATCACGTACTTCGCCCCCAGCGACGCAATCATCCGGGCCGACACCTCTCCCGTGTACGCCCCCGACTCCTGATCCGCACAGTTCTGGGCCGATACCGCGATCCCCGCCTTGGCCGCCTCCTCCTTCACGCAGCAAAGGTGGGTGAACGGCACCCCGACGATCAATTCGACATCGGCCGGTGCGGTAGATTTCAACCCCGCAACCCCCTTGAGCAGTTCGACCCCTTCGGCCGGCGTGGTATTCATTTTCCAGTTCCCGGCTACGATTTTTCTTCTCATGTTATTTGTCGTTTAATTGGTTTTCCTAATCCCGATCCGTTACAGCATCCCCATTTCGAGCAACGCCTCCTGACTCATCATCGACCGGTCCCACGGCGGATCGAAGACGAGCGTTACCTCCACCCGCTCCACCCCTTTGACCCGCAGCACATCATCGTGCACCTGCTGCACGAGCTGATCGGCCATCGGGCAGTTCGGCGCCGTCAGGGTCATCCGGATACCGGCCGTCCCCTCCGGAGTCATCTCGACCTCGTACACCAGACCGAGGTCGTAAATATTGACCGGTATCTCCGGATCGTAAATGTTTTTCAGCGTATAAACAATGTCTTTCTCGACTTCGAGTATCTCCTGAGGTGTCATAATCGGCCTAAAGGTACTATATTTATTTGGAATCCCGACACCCTGCGTCGACTCGTCCGCTCAAGACCGGGGATGCACCGCCGCGAAGGCCGTCGCAAAGAGTTTCATCTGCCGGATCATCGCCAGCAGTCCGTTCGCCCGCGTAGGCGACAGGTTCTGCGAGAGTCCGATCCGGTCGATGAAGTAGAGGTCGGCATCCCGCACCTCGGCCGGCGTATGGCCGTTCAGCACACGGATCAACAGCGCGATGATCCCCTTCGTAATAATGGCGTCGCTGTCGGCCGTGAAGTACATTTTGCCGTCCTCCGCCAGCTGTGCGTCGACCCAGACCCGCGACTGGCACCCTTTGATCACATACTGTTCCGTCCGGTGCTCCGGCGCGATCGCGGGCAGTCCGCCGCTCAATTCGATCAGGTAGTCGTACCGGTCGAGCCATTCGTCGAAGAGCGAAAACTCCGCGATGATCTGCTCCTGTGTTTCGTCTATAGTCATGGTTTTCAGTTTGATTCCGATTGCGCCGGTTCGATGCTCCTCTCCCCGACCTCCCCCTCGTCGTCGACGGGAGCCAGCGCCGCAGGCATCCGTTTCGTCGCCTTGACCCCCAGTTTGCGCAGCGACTCCGCCCGGCGGACCAAATTGCCGTTCCCCTCGCGCAACTGGCCCAAGGCCGTCCGGTAGGCTTTATCGGTCCGCTCCAACGCCTCGCCCACCGCGAGAAAATTCTCCGCGAATCCCACGAACTTGTCGTACAGTGCCCCGCCCTGCCGGGCGATCTCTATCGCATACCGGTCCTGGCTGTCCCGCCGCCAGAGGTCGTCCACGATCTTGAGGATGGCAAACAGATTGGTCGGACTGCTGAGAATCACTTTCTTCCGGTAGGCGTCGTCCCACAGCTTCGCGTCGCACTGAAGCGCCAGCAGAAAGGCCGGTTCGTTCGGCACGAACAGGATCACGAAGTCCGGCGAACCGGCCGTCAGTTTCTGGTAGTTTTTCGTCGCCAACTCGTCGATGTGCCGGCGCACCGACGCCACATGAGCCGCCTGGGCCGCCTTACGCCCCTCTTCGTCGGATCCGTCAGCGGCAGCGACGCAGTTCGCATAGGCCGTCAGCGACACTTTCGAGTCGATCACCATCTGCTTGTCGTCCGGCAAAATCAAAACCACGTCCGGCCGCACGTGGCTGCCCTCTTCCGTGCGGAAATCCTCCTGAACGCGAAAATGGATCCCTCGCTGCAACCCCGAACTTTCGAGCAGCGTTTCGAGGATCATCTCGCCCCAGTCGCCCTGCGTCTTGCTGTTGCCGCGCAGGGCGGAGGCCAAGTTGTTCGCCTCGAGGCTCACCCGGTTGCTCATCTCGTGGAGCCGCTTGATCTCTGCCTCCAACACTTTGCGGTCGGTCGCCTCCTGTTCGAGACGCTGGCGGAACCGCTCGATGTGTTCGCCCAACGGCTTCAGCAGTTCGCCCATGTGCTTCTGGTTCACGGCGGTGAACCGCTGGGTCTTCTCCTCCAAGATGTCGTTGGCTAAGTTCCGGAAATGGTCGGCGAACTGTTTCTGGAGCTTCTCGCGTTCGAGGGTCTGGTTCTCGAAGCGTTCCGTCCAAATCCGAATCTCGGCGTGCGCTTCGGCCAATTCTCGCTCCGCTGCGGCGCGCTGTCCGGCCGACTGAACCTGTGCCTGAAGCAAAGCCTCCTGCGCTTGGGCGCAGTCGTTCCGAAGGCAAGCGGCCTCCTCTGCCGTCCGCCGGGCCGCGCTGCGGGCCGACAGAAACAGAACGGCAAAGGCTGTCGCGGCTACGGCCAACAGGATGATCAAGGTGGTTTCCATAGTTTAGTTCGTTTGCACGGCCGGGCAGCACCGCCGGCGCCGAGCGCTGTAAAAATCGCTTACACTTTGAGGCGGTTGTGGACAAAGGGCAGGTGGAGAAAATAGATGATCCCTACGCTGAATGCCGAACTGAGGAGGATGCGCAAGGCAATGATCCAAATCCCTCCGGAGAGGTCTTCGAGGAGAAAAAACGGGACATTGAACAGCAGCACCATCACGGCGACATACCGCAAAAACTTGGCGGGACCGACTCGTCCGGCTGTGGGAATCCCTCCTTCGTAGACCAAATCCTTGCCTAACAGCAGTCCGACTACCGTGGGGCGGGCAAAGGCCAGCCAAGTTGTCGCCATGGTCTGCAACCCGGCTGTCCCGGCCATGCAGTCGACGGCTGCACCGGTAACGAATCCGAGCAGCAGCAGGCTCCATCCGGGTATGTCCAACGGGAGCAGGATGATGAACATAATATAGATGTAGGGGTTCACCACGCCGCCGAGGTTGATGTTGTCGAAAACGAACTCTTGCAGCACGAGCAGCAGCAGAAAAATGGCGGTATATTCCAAAAACCGGATCACGATTCACCTCCTTCCTTGCCTATCCCGCCGCTTTCGGCCGAGCCGATGACGCTCTCTTCCAAAATGCGACGTTCTTCCTGGTCCAGATAGCGAACGGCGTACACGTGCCGGATCCGGGCCAGATCGGTAAAGAGCTGCACCCGGACTTTGTAGAAGGTGCCGTTCACGATCTCGAAACTTTCGATGGTGCCGATCGGCTGGTCGGGGGGGAAAATGGTGGAAAAACTGGTGGTTACGATCGTGTCGCCGATCTGCATGTCGGCATATTTCGGTATCTCGTCGAGGACGACTTCCCGGTGGCTCAGGCCGTCCCAGTAGATCAAACCGGCAAAGTCGCTCCCTTTGATCCCGCCGCTGGTGCGAAACTCTTTGGTGTTGAGAATCGAGACGGCGACGGCAAAATGGTCGGAACAGCGAACCACTTTGCCGACGATCCCGCGATCGCCGATCAGGGCCATGCCGGGTTCGACGCCGTCGAGAGCGCCGCGGTCGATGGTCAGGTAGTTCTCGCGCTTGCTGATGCTGTTCCGAATGACGCGGGCGGGCTGGTACTGATAGTATTGCAAACTGGGGAGGGTATCGGTCTCTCCGGAGGCCAAACTGTCGATATAGGCGCGGCTGGTGATCTCGCTGCGCAGCCGGGCGATCTCTTCGATCAGGCGGTCGTTCTCGGCGCGCAACCTGAAATAACCGCTTATGTCGGCCATCTTGTCGTAAATGCCGCTGACCAAACGGCTGGAGATACCGGCAATCCGGGCTTTCTGGTAAACGTTGCCGTTCAGGAACACGCCGATGGCTATCGCCTCCAATGCCAAAAACAACAGGGCGAAATGGATCCGTTTGAAAAATAAAAGTAGCTTCAGCAACGCTTCCTGTATTTATTTTGTATGGGGCGGGACCTGCACCCTTCGGATGGCTTGTTGGCAGTCTTTACTCCATTCGCAGGCCGGAGCCGGCGGGGAGTGCTTGCAGGCCTCCGCTGCCGGGGGCTTCGGCCTGCCCACTCCTGCGGAGTGGA
>JAFLSI010000111.1 GCA_022511025.1 Rikenella sp.
GAAAGTCTTTTTGGTTCTTTTTCTTCAGAAAAAGAACGGTTCCAGACCCCGACACCCAAGAACAAAACAGCAAAAACATCAAACGATTGGATTGCCATGAGCAGTTTTTGGAAAAGTTTTTTTGCCAGTTTGTTAGCCATAGTTATCGGCGGCATAGGATTTTGTTTGTTGAGTTTGTTTATTTTCGTAGGGATGCTCGTCGCAGCAGGCAGCGGAGAGAAGCACCGGAGAGTGATAGAGCCGCACAGCATATTGCGGATCGATCTCTCTCAGCCCTTTGTCGAGAGAGCCAGCGGGAGTGCCATGGCCCGGTTCGATTACAGCACCTTCGGGTTTCGCGACGAGACCACCCTGTACGAAGCCGTGAGTTCGATCGAACGCGCCGCAGAAGACCCCCGGATCAACGGCATCTATTTGGAAGAGACAGTTCCCGGGAGCAATTCACTCTCCGTTTTGTACGAATTGCGGCAAGCGTTGGACACATTTCGGGAGAGCGGGAAATTCGTCGTTTCGTACGCCGATCTCTATTCGCAAGGCGGGTATTATCTCGCTTCGGCCGGCGACAGGATTTACCTCCATCCGCAGGGCGGGTTGGCATGGCAAGGGTTGGCCTCGAACGTCGTGTTTTACAAACGGCTGCTCGACAAGTTCGGCGTGCGCGCCGAGCTGATCCGGCACGGGAAATTCAAAGGCGCCGGCGAACCTTTCGTGCGGGAGCAGTTGAGCGATGAAAACCGCCTGCAAATCGAATCCATGCTCGGATCGATGTGGAACTTCTTGGTCGGCGAGATTGCCGGGAGCAGAGGGATCGCAGCAGACAGTTTGCGGCGTTATGCCGAGCGGTTGGCAGTGGCCACGCCCTGCGATGCCGTTCGGTTGGGGTTGGTGGACAGTCTCTTCTACCGCGACCGGATGCGTGCCGAGTTGGCCGTGCTTTCCGGCGGGGATGCCGACGAGGAGCTGCGGATCGTCGACCTGTCCGGTTACAAATCCGTCGGCAGAAGAGCCGACCGGACGACAGGCGATGAGATCGCCGTGGTGTATGCCGACGGCGATATGGTCGACGCCGGCGACCGGGACAGAGAGATCGTCGGGAATGCCCTGGCCCGGCGGTTGGCCGGCATTCGGCGGGACGACGATGTGAAAGCGGTCGTGCTGCGGATCAACAGTCCGGGCGGGAGCGCGCTGGCCGCCGATATTATCTGGCGCGAAGTCAGCCTGATGCAGCAGGTAAAACCCGTGATCGTCTCGATGGGGAGCTATGCGGCGTCGGGCGGATATTACATGGCCTGCGGAGCGGAATACATCGTGGCGACGCCGACCACGCTGACCGGCTCGATCGGCGTCTTCGGACTGACCTTCGACGTCAGCGAAGGGGCCCGGGAATACTTGGGGCTGACCACCGAAGCCGTGCGGACGGCGCCGGCAGCCGATATGGGCAACCTCTTCCGGCCCCTGACCCCGGCCGAAAGACTCTATATTCAGAACGGTGTGGATACGGTTTATGCCCGGTTCGTGGAGTTGGTGGCGCAGGGTCGGGGCATGGCGGCGGACCGGGTGGATGCTTTGGCCGGCGGCCGCGTATGGACGGGGAGTCAGGCGGTCGAAAACGGATTGGCGGATGCGACGGGAACGCTGCGCGATGCCGTTCGGATTGCCGCGGCCCATGCCGGTCTGGAGGCAGGGGATTATGTCGTTCGGCAGTATCCGGAGCCGGGCGAACCCTCGTTCTGGTCGTTGGTCGGGACCTTGTCCGGCTCGGCGGCGATGAAGATCGCGGGATACGACCGGAGAGAGAGCGACGCTTTGGCGCGGTTGGGAACCGAAGCGCTCCGCATACGCGAAATGGTGGCGAACCGGGGAATTCGGGCGGCCGTGCCGTACCGGATCGAAATACAATATTAGGAGGGAGAGTATGAACCTGCTGACCAAACTCATTGCAGCCCCGCTCTCGTGGCTCTACGGAGGGGTGATCGACATCCGCCACCGGCTGTTCGACTGGGGGGTGCTCAAGAGTCGCGAATTCGACATCCCGATCATCTGCGTCGGGAACATCACTGTCGGAGGGACGGGCAAGACGCCGCATACCGAGCGGCTGATCGAACTGCTCGACCGGGAATTCAACGTAGCGGTGCTCTCGCGCGGCTACAAACGGAAAACCAAAGGTTTCATGCTGGCCCAGACGAACAGCTCGTTCAAAAAGGTCGGCGACGAACCGAAGCAGATCAAACTGAAGTATCCCCACATTCCGGTGGCGGTTTGCGAGCGGCGGGTCGAAGGGATCGAACGGCTGCGCGAGCTTCATCCGGAGGTGAACCTCATCATTTTGGACGACGCGTTTCAGCACCGGTATGTCGAGCCGTGGGTCAATATCGTGCTGATGGACTACAACTGCCCGATCTACGACGACCACCTGCTGCCGTTGGGCCGGCTTCGCGACCGACCGGCGCAGTTGGTGCGTGCGCAGATGGTGATCGTAACGAAATGTCCGCAGGAGATGAAGCCGCTCGACTTCCGGATCATGAGCAAAAACCTCGACCTCTATCCCTATCAGAGCCTCTATTTTACCCGTTGCGTGTCGCAGGATCCGGAACCGCTCTACCCGGCATTCGGACAGGAGAGTACGTTGAGGCGGGGGACACCGGTGGTGGCGGTGGCCGGAATCGCCAACCCGCGAAAGTTCGTCGAGGAGTTGGGCAGCCGGTACGACGTGCGGCGGACTTTCATCTTCGACGACCACTATACCTTCAAAATGAAGGATATCCATGCGATCGGGGAGGCGTTGGCCGTGCTGCCGCCGGAAACGGCGGTCGTCATGACCGAAAAGGATGCGGTGCGGCTCATGAACAGCCGGAAAATCAGCGACGACATCAAACGGCGCCTCTACTACAGCTCCGTCCGGGTGGAGTTCCTCGAAAACCGAGAGAGCGATTTCCGCAGACAACTGAATCAATATGTCAGAGAGAATCAAAAATACAACATGCTTCATCCGGAATAGGTTAGGGATGGAGGGGCCGGGCGGCGAGGGGACTCCTGTGCCGAGCGTGGGGATCGTCTTGGGGTCGGGCTTGGGGGCGCTGGCCGGGGCGATCGAGGTGATCGGCACGTTAGACTATGCGGAGATTCCCGATTTCCCGGTCTCGACGGTCGAAGGACACCGGGGCCGCTTCATCTACGGCCGGTTAGGGGGAAAACATGTGCTGGCGATGGAGGGGCGGGTACACTACTACGAGGGCTATCCGATCGGGGAGGTGGTGCTGCCGGTGCGGGCGATGTGCGGCTTGGGGATCGGCACGCTCGTCGTGTCGAACGCAGCGGGGGGGCTGTCGCCGCTGTTCGAGGCGGAGGACATTATGGTGATCGGGGATCATATCAACTTGATCCCGAACCCGTTGGTGGGGCGGAACGATCCGGAACTGGGGGTGCGCTTCCCGGATATGAGCGAGCCGTACGATCGGGAGTTGATCGCGCTGGCGCATGGAGTGGCGGCGGAACAGGGACTCCTTTTGCGCGAAGGGGTCTATGTGGGGGGAACGGGGCCGAGTTTCGAGACGCCTGCCGAGGTGCGCTACTTGCGGACGATCGGGGGCGATGCGGTGGGGATGTCGACGACGCCGGAGGTGATCGTGGCGCGGCATCAGGGGGTGAGGGTGCTGGGATTCTCGCTGATTACGAATGTCCTGACGGGCCGACCGGCGTGCTTGGGAGGCGTGGCGAAACTGACGCACGATGAGGTGATCGAGGTGGGGCGGCGTTCGACGGCGGCGCTGAGCGCGTTGGTCGGGGAGGTTGTTGCGCGGATGCCGTAACTCGTTGAGGTTGGGAGCAGGGGCGGATCAGCGCATGGGCTTGGAGAAGGCCTTGTGGAACAGCCAGTTGATCCCTAACATGCTGTAATACTCGAAATTGGATTTGTAAAGCACTAACAGGCTCTTTTCGTAATCCATGCGGCAGGAGACTGTGATCGTCAGATTGCGGAGCAGCGTCAGGCTCGCATCTACCTCTGCCACCCAGTGCGGATAGTGTTTCCGCATCTCCGGGTAGCGGTCCGTAACCGCTTTCGGGTACGGATCGAGCAGCCCTCTCTGGATGTAACTCCCTACGTTGATCTGCAACTGTTTCAAGACTTGGAGTTGCAGGTCGGTGTACAGCATCGCTTTGAGATCGAAAAACCGGTAGTACTGTCCCCGGTGCAGGTGCAGCCGCCCGTTCACGAATGCGATCTGCTCCTGTTTCTCGGCGGGCAGTTTGGCGATGTCTGCCGCGTTGTACATGTCCCAGTTCTCGAAACTCACTACGGGGCCGAGACCGAAACTGAATCCGAACCATTTGTTTTGATAGTGCCACGGACTGACCATGCCGCCGAGCTGCAAGGCTCCGCGTAACCCCCGGTCGCTGTTGGCGTTGAAGAAAAGCAGCGGCATGAATTGCACGGTGTGGGCCCGGAGCGTGCCTGTCGCGGGGTCGACCCGGTATTTGTTCACGGTGGGGTTGAACAGCAGGGTGGTTTTTCGGCCGAATCCGCCGTCGTCTTTCTGCTCCCAGAACTGACGGGCATAGAAACTGTATTCGGTCCTTTCGTTGATGTACCGGAATTTGGCCGAGGCGATCAGGGTGATGTCGGTTTGTTTGTTGTCCTGGTCGTTGCTGAAGGTCATTTGCATCCCGATCAGACCGGACAACAGCCGCGGTGCGGCGCTGTCGAAAACGAAGGTGGTGATCTGTTTGACTTGTCCGCAGCCGGGACGGACGGTTCCCAGCAACAGGAAAACAACGAATAGCGCTTGTCGGAATCGCATACGAAGAGTTTGTATTTATCAGGACTGAGACGGGCCGGCGCCAGCGGAGGCGCAACCGTCGTCGCGTCAGCGAGGAGAGGTTGCGGCCCTCCGCCGGGGGTGGCGTCGGCCCGC
>JAFLSI010000112.1 GCA_022511025.1 Rikenella sp.
AGTTTTTCTGGTTCTCTTTGTTCACAAAGAGAACAGTACCCTCCCGTCGCCAAAGGACAAAGCAACAAAAAAACGAGCGGAATGATTAATCGAGGAAGAGTTCGACCTCTGTCAGAGGCAGTTGTTGTTCCGGGTCCGGTCGTTTCGGCGTAGAGAACGTTGCGCAGTGTTCCGTACCCTGAGCATCCGTAAATTCCGCCGTCAGCGTTCGGTCGAACGGGAGGTAGAGCGTCAGGTAGTCATTCATGTCCGCCGTCGGGCCCGCCGTTTTGCCCGCCGCCACCATTTTGCCCTCCTTGTCGACGACCTTGATGTCCTGCGCCACCCGGTCGGCACTGCTGCGTCCCCCCTCTTTTGCGCGGAAGAGCCGGATCGCCACCGGCGCCCCGTTTTTTTCCTCCGCCATTTGGGCATTGTACAGGTCGATATAGAAATCCGTAACATCGACCCCCGGCACATTGCGGTTTCGGAAAGCCCACACCATCGGGAAATGGATTCCCGTCGGCCGCCACGACGTCGCATAGATCCAGAAGATCGGATCGGATTTGTCCGCTTTGCCCGCCCGTTCGAGGAACCAGCTTCGGTTCAGCGCCGGCGTCGGGTAGTACTCCGTGAAATACCACTCGCCGTCGATCCAGACCTCCGTCCAGTTGTGGTTACCCTCTTTCGAGACCCAGAGCGGCGTTCCCGCGATGCGCGACGGGATCCCCACCGTCCGGAAAGCGTCCGTCAGCAGCACCGACAGTCCGCTGCACGAAGCCATCCCCTGCCGCATCGACTCGCTCGGCGACTGGTTCGGTTTTTCGCGTTTGGTGTTGTATTCCACATGGACCAAATGTTGCAGCTGTTTGTTGATCGTGTCGATCGCCTCCCGCACATCCGTCATCCCCTCCACCAACGGGCAGAGCATCTCCCAGAACATCGCCCGCCACGGTTCGCGCCGTTCGTTCATCGACGCATAAGGGAGCACATCGTTGTAGAACACCGAGTCCGGCAGCGCCTTGGCCCACGGGAACGTTTCGCGCGCCTTGTAGGCCCAGTTCACCTCTTCGAGCAGGAAATCCGCCGTCAGCGTGTCGCGGTCTCCCTGCGGCATGTAGGCGATCAGGAAAGCCATCCCCTCTTTTTGGTTTTTCGGTGCTCGGATCAATGCGTCGAGCAGCTCCGGCCGATTGGCCGAGTCGGCCGCCGCGATGTTGGCCTGCAGGTCGGCCGACAAGCCCGGTTCCAGCCCCCGGTACGGGTCTTGGGTACACGAAATGGCCAGCCCTGCCGCTGCCAGTACGCCTAAAAGTAAGAGTTTCTTCATCGCTATCTTGTGATTGAATTCGTTTCGGAACAACAAAGATATTAATTTTGTGGGTATTATGGTGAAAAAACTCTGTTTGTGGCCGCTTTTGTTTCCGGTTTGGTCCGGTGCGGCGGCTCAGTCGCTGCGGGTAACGCCTGCGGAGGTGCAGTTGGGCGACGTGGCGCTCCGGTCGAAAAACCGGATCGAACTGACCTGTGTGAATGTCTCGGACCGGCCGTTGGTGATTCGGGAGATGCGGACCGACTGCTCGTGCACCAAACCGGCATGGCCCAAGTCGCCGGTGCTGCCGGGCGACAGCGTGCAGGTGTCGGTGGTGCTGACGCCGACCGACCGGGGAGCGTTCTACAAAACGATCCATTTCGTCCTCTCGCCGGAGTCGGACCGGCCGGTGCAGGCAGTCTTGCGCGGAAAAGTTTACTGACCTTCTTTTATTTCGGAAACAAAATTTTAACTTTGCTTGGTCGGAAATCAACTAACAACACCATAATCTTATGAATCTTTCCCACATCGAACACCTCGGCATCGCGGTGAAAAATCTCGAACAGGCGATCCCTTACTATGAAAAGGTGCTGGGCCTGAAGTGCTACAACATCGAAGAGGTGGCAGACCAGAAGGTGCGCACCGCTTTCTTCCGGATCGGTCAGACCAAGATCGAACTGCTCGAACCGACCTCGGACGAAAGTACGATCGCCAAGTTTATCGAAAAACGGGGCGAAGGGATTCATCACTTGGCATTTGCGGTGGCAGACGGAGTTTCGGAGGCGCTCGCGGAGTGCGAAGCCCAGGGGGTGCAGCTGATCGACAAGGCGCCGCGGCGGGGAGCCGAAGGGTTGAATATCGCTTTTCTGCACCCGAAATCGACCATGGGGGTGCTCACGGAACTTTGTGAAGACCCGGCGAAAAAATAATCGGCGGGATTTTTCTGGGGATCGGCAGTTCCGTACTGTAGCCGAAGCGGGGATTCACAGAAAAATACGGAACAGGAACAATCGACTTACACAAACTTTTTTATGAGCGTCAATCAAGAGAAAATCAAAGAGTTGGTAACGCTGCGCGAGCAAGCCAAACTGGGCGGCGGCCAGAAGCGCATCGACTCGCAGCACGCCAAAGGGAAACTCACCGCCCGGGAACGCATCGACCTGCTGCTGGACGAAGGGAGTTTCGAGGAGTTCGACATGTTCGTAACCCACCGGTGTACGAACTTCGGGATCGACAAAGAATCTTACTACGGCGACGGCGTCGTTACCGGGTACGGGACGATCGACGGCCGGCTCGTTTACGTCTTCAGCCAGGACTTCACCGTCTTCGGCGGTTCGCTCTCCGAGACCTTTGCCGCCAAGATATGCAAAGTGATGGACATGGCCATGAAGAACGGCGCTCCGGTCATCGGCCTCAACGACTCCGGCGGCGCCCGGATTCAGGAAGCGGTCAACGCCCTCTCCGGATACACCGAGATCTTTCAGCGGAACATCATGGCCAGCGGCGTGATCCCGCAGATTTCGGCCATTATGGGGCCGTGTGCCGGCGGGGCGGTCTATTCGCCCGCTTTGACCGACTTCATCCTGATGAACAAAGGGACCAGCTATATGTTCGTAACGGGACCGAAGGTGGTCAAGACCGTAACCGGCGAAGAGGTAACGCAGGAACAGTTGGGCGGTGCGTCGATGCACTCCACGAAGTCCGGCGTGGCCCATTTCGTTTGCGAGAACGAAGAGGAGGGGGTGGCGATTATCCGGAAGCTGCTCAGCTACCTGCCGCAGAACAACCTGGAAGAGGCTCCGTTAGTGGCCTGCACCGACGACATCGACCGGATCGAAGACGCCCTGAACGAAATCATCCCCGACAATCCCAACAAACCTTATGATGTGCTGGAGGTGATCCATGCCATCGTCGACAACGGCGAGTTTTTAGAGTCTCAGCGGACCTTCGCGCCGAATATCGTAACCGGTTTTGCCCGCTTCAACGGACAGAGCGTCGGGATTATCGCCAACCAGCCGAAATACTATGCCGGGGTATTGGATATCAACGCTTCGCGGAAAGCGGCCCGGTTCGTGCGGTTCTGCGATGCGTTCAACATTCCGATCGTAACGCTGGTCGACGTGCCGGGTTTCCTGCCGGGGACGGCTCAGGAGTACGGCGGGATTATCACCCACGGGGCGAAACTGCTGTTCGCTTACGGCGAAGCGACCGTGCCGAAGGTTACGGTCATTCTGCGAAAGGCTTACGGCGGGGCGTACTGCGTGATGTCGTCGAAACACCTGCGGGGCGACCTGAACTATGCGTGGCCGACGGCCGAAATCGCCGTGATGGGGGCGCAGGGAGCGGTCGAAGTCTTGATGGCGAAAGAGGCCAAGGCGATCGAAGACGACGCGAAACGGGCGGAATTCTTAGCCGAAAAAGAGGAGGAGTACCGGACCAAGTTCGCCAATCCGTACGTGGCGGCCAAGTACGGCTACATCGACGACGTGATCGAACCGCGCAACACCCGCTTCCGCATTATCCGGGCTTTGCAGTCGCTGGTTACGAAGAAGGTGGTCAATCCGCCGAAGAAACACTCCAATATCCCGTTGTAAAACCTCGTTATTCGGTGCATTATGACAAAGAGACTATTGTTTACGCTCTGCCTCGCTGCACTGTGTGCCGCGGGGTATGCACAGGGGTTGAAGGATGTCCGGATCAACGAGGTGCTGGTGGACAACCGGACGAGCTATGTGGACGACCACGGGAATCATGAAGGGTGGATCGAACTGCATAATACGGGCTATTCGAATGTCAATATCGGGGGAGCCTACCTCACGGTCAAGCGGGGGGATGCCGCCCGGACCTACCGGATTCCGAAAAACGATGCGCGGACGCTGATTCCGCCGCAGGGGTATGTCATTTTCTTTGCGGACAGCTCGTCGAACCGGGGAACGTTCCACACCAATTTCGTCTTGCACGAGACGGGCTACTTGGCTCTGCTGGACCAAGGGAAAAATGTGGTCGATTCGATCGTTTACGAGGTGTCGGCCCAGCAGCCGGATGTCTCGATCGGCTGGATCAAGGAGGCCGGGACGCAAAACGAGGTGTTCGGACCGCTGGATGGAATCACGCCGCTCCAGGCCAATGAGATCGTGGAAAAGGTGCCGGCGGCTGAAAAGTTCCGGGTGCATGACCCGTCGGGGGTGGTGATGGCGCTGACGGCGATGTCGGTGGTCTTCTCGGCTCTGGTGCTGCTCTTCCTGATCTTCAAGAATCTGGGCCGGGCCATGACGCGGCTGTCGGCTCCGGGGGGGGCGCCAAAATCGGCGGCGGCTCCGACGGCATCTGCTGCTCCTGCTGCGGCGATGGCTGCTGCCGGTACGCCGGGGGAACTGCTCGGAGAGGAGATCGCGGCGATTGCGATTGCACTCCGACGCTACGAGGAGGATCTCCACGACATCGAGTCGCATGTCCTGACAATCAATCGGGTGGCGCGGGCTTACTCGCCGTGGAACTCCAAAATCTATGGCACCTATAACCGCCCTATGCGTTAATAACCGTTCGTTTTTTGTTGTTTGTGTTTTGGAGCCGGGGTATGGAACCGTTCTTTTTCTGAAGAAAAAGAACCAA
>JAFLSI010000113.1 GCA_022511025.1 Rikenella sp.
TGCGACCTCCGGTCGCTCGGGCCAGCCGCCGCCCACCGGCTGGCTCCGACACTCGGCGGTACTCGTGTCTCCGCGCCGGACGGCTGACCCGGTGCCGCTGGGCACTCCAACCGATTAGTCTGCTCGGAACAACTCGCGCCGGCGGCGGACGCTGGTAGAGGCGGCTAACAAAAGACGCAACGCATCCAACCCGAAGAGTCAGGCGGGAGGCGCCACCCCCCTGCGCCGGCCGCAATCCATTGCTACGCTCGGTTGCGTCTGCGCTGGCGCCGCCCCGCCGGGTGTCTTATTGTCAGCCTCTACCCCAAATAGCCAGCGGAACGTTGCCCGCAAACACGCTATATCGCTTTGTCCGCGCAAAATCGGGCGATCTCCTTTTTCTTAAAGGGAACGTTATGGAACCGAATCCGTCCCCCCCCTGCCGTTCCGCCGTCGAGTCTGCCGGAGAACTCCCCTCCCGCAACGCCGAAGCATCGACCTCGATCTTGCCGGATGTGTGGTGGAAACTCCATGTCTCGAAATTTTCGTCCGCCTCGAAATTCCGTCCCACATGCACACTCCCCCCCTCAATTACCCGTGCCGTCGTGTCGCTGTAGATTTTCTTCTCTTTCTGGTCCCAGTAGAGCCGCTCCGTCATCAGCGTCCGTCCCCCCTTTTCGCCGTTGTAGTTGTGAGCGATTACATTCCCGTGTGCCTCCCACAGCTCCTTTTTCTCGTTGAACCGCGCGTAGTCTGCCACCAAATCGCTCTCCACCCGCAGCGCCGTGTCGAATGTCTCGACCTTGATCCCCTCCCGGAACTCCATGAACGGTTCCGCCGCCAGTTCGTACCGCTCCAAAAGCGGCGTCTCCATCCGGTACTGCCGTTCGCCGTCCGTGGAGTTGACCACCCGGCGGTTCCGGCTGACCACGGTCGGTGTCGTCTCCGGATCCTTGATCGTCGGTTCCGGTTCGCCGTGTCCGCAAGCGGGCAGAAGAAAAAGAGTGCCTGCCGCAAAAACTGCGGCAAGCACTGTCTGTCTGTCGGTGATCGTCAGGTGTGTCATAAAATGCCTCACAACCCCAAGGACTACCGCTCCCGCACCGTAGTCCGGCCGCTGATCCAGCCGCAGTTGACCGTGTACGGGTCGCCCGGATTCAGCCCGCGCATGAAAGTCTCTTCGGTTTTCGGGAAGTTGGCGCTGTAGTTGCTGATCATTTTGGAGATCTGCTCCTGCTGCGGATCGTCTGCCGACAGCAGCTGTCGTGCCCGCGACAGGTTGTCCACCGCTAACCACATCGCCGTCTGGCTGTCGAATGCGCTGCAGGCGCTCCGCGCCCCGCTGCCGTACGCTGCCCCCAACAGCAGGTAGGCCACTCCGTTGTTCGGCTCCATATCGAGCACCTGACGGGCGAACCCTGCCGCTTCGCGATACGAACCCGCCGCACTCGACATCGTGGCTGCTTGCAGCAGGAAGTTGGCTTTCACCGTCGGATCGGTTTCGTTGGCAATCCCGACGCGGAGGTATTCCATCGCTTTGGTGTAGTCCTGTTTTTCCTGGTACGCCAGCATGAGCCGCAAGGCGGTTTCCGGTTTCGGATTCACTTGATAGTGTTTTTCCAACAGAACGATATAGAAGTCGCTGGAGCATTTCCCGCGCTGCAACAGAGCGAGGATGGTTTCGAGCAGCTGCTGGTTTTCCGGATCGGCTTCGTATTTCGGCTTGTAGATCTTTTCGACGGTTGCGCAGTCGGCCACGCCGCAGCTGGCAAAGAGGTTGTCTAATGCCTGCCGGGCCTCTGCCGAATCATCTCCCCGGTAGTTGTCGATCCGTTTGCCGAGCCGTTCGTACAGGTCGATCACCTCTTCCGGCGTTACGTCGTCCAACTGGTAGCTTTCGACCACGGAGTTGAAGTACATTACCGCCAAGGCCGGGTCGAACGGGTGTTTTTCGTGCAGCGCTTCGGTGAACAGGGCGAACAGTTTGCGCCGGTCGGACGGCATCATGGAGTGGAAAAGTTTGGCCTTTTCGCTCCGCAGATAGGCTTCTCCCCGGGTCGGATGGGTCCCGAATGCTTCGATCCGCTTGTCGAAGATGAACAGGATGCTGTCCACGAACATCTGCCGTTCGTTTTTCGTTTGTGCGGCGGTCGCTTTGGTTTTGTAGATGTCGGCGCCGCGGATGTACATGTTTTCCGAGGCCAGAGGTGCGTTCTCGATCAGTTCACGCAGGTAAACGGTTGCCTTGTCGTAGTTCTTTTCTTTGTATGCTTCGCCGAAATAGCTGAGAATAAGCACATTGTGCTCCCGTTCAGCTGCATTCGAGCCGTATTTCGGATTGTCCCGAAAATCTTGTGCCACGGCTGCACTGCCCATGCCGAGCAGGGCGGCCGTCAATACATAAATTCGCCTTTTCATCACAGTCTGTATGGTTAGTTTTTCGAATCGTTCCGTGTGGTTAGTTGTACCGCTGCCGCAAGAACCAGTAGTCGCTTCCGAACAAACTCAGTGCTACGAAGAAGTTGAAGTACCGTTCCCGCACCTCTCCTTTGTACCAGCTTCCGCGTTCGCCGTATTCGAGTCCGATGCCGATTTTGGAGAATGTCCCCTTTTTGAGGCCGAAATCGACGCCGACGGAGACCGCCGCGTCATGAAGCTGGTGGCCGTTCTTGACTAAATAGTTGTCCCCGTACCGAAGCCCCGCCTTGTATGTCCACCGGTTCAGGGCGTTCCGGATGTCGAACCGGTTGGGTATGTAGCTTACCCCCACTCTGTACTCCTGCTGCACGCTGAGCGATATGTCCTGTCCCTCCGGTATCTCGAATGCACCGGCCCAGTTCTGTCGGCTGTAGTCGAATGCGATCCCCCATTTCATCGACTGGTAGCTGAATCCGGCTCCGATCTTTCCCGGAATCTCCATCTTCCACCGGCTGGTTCCCGAGTAGACGGTGTCCATCGACGAGTTTCCATAGCCCAATGTCAGCCGGGTCTGTCTCACCGTAGCGGTTGTTTTCGGCTGGTAGGTCGCTCCGATGCTCAGCGCGTTGTTTTTCCCCACTTTGAATACGTACTGCGCCCCTAAGGTAAACAGGATTTTGCTGATATTTTGGTTTTCGGTCGAGAGCACATTCCGGTACGTGGTGGCGTCGAGATAGGAGGTAACGGTTGCGTTGTACTGCCGTTCGATGTCTCCGAACCAGTAGTTCATACTGGCTCCGACCGAAAGCTGGGGGGTGAGGTTCACCCCGATGCTCATCGCCACTTGGGTGATCCCGCCGTCGCCGGCGTAGTGGTACATGGTGCTCCCGATATTTTCGGTAATGTCCGGACTCTCTTCGACCAACTGGCTGGTGTACCCCACCGAGCTGACCGGCGTCAGCGAGAACCCCAACCCGACTCCCCGTCCTAACGGCACCGCCAGCCCCAAGTCGTGGATGTTGAATGTATTGTATGCCGTCGAATTCTTTCCGTCGGCCGGATAAATGTTTTTCCCTTCGCCGGCAAAGTTGAAAATCGCGGACTGCCTCGGCATAATGCTCATCGAGGCCGGATTCCGGTAATTGAAGGTGTAGGGGTCCCGCACGGCAATCCCTGCGCCTCCCATGGCCCGGTTGAATGCGCTCCCGCCGACGGCCATATCCCCGATTCCGTACATGGTGTAGGGCGAAAATGCGTTCAGGCTGCTCATCTGCCCCCATGCCTCGCCGCTGCTCCAGCACCACGCGATCCCTGCGAGCAGGAGGCTCGCCATGTGTCGGTATATCGTCCGCGGCGCACGGAAACGATTATCGCGCACGCAAGCCGGTATGCTGTCTGTCGGGTTGAATCGCATTGTATTCGAGTATTCGGTTCAGTCCTCGGAGGACCAAATCGTGGATTACAAATATCGGATTTTTTACTTTTTCGGCAAAGAAATTCGCGTCCCGACCGGTAAAAAAGAGTGTCGGGGGGGTGTTTTTTTCGCCGAACCGGGCGATGTACCCTTCGATTTCGTGCAGCATGCCGCGGGCGACGCCGCTTTCGATGGCCTGCCGGGTGTCGGTGCCGGTGAGGGCCAGCGGGCCGGTCGGGGGCTGGCACTGGGGCAAACGGCCGGTCATCCGGTGGAGGGCGGCGTAGCGCATGGCCAAACCGGGCGAAATGTTGCCGCCGAGGTATTCGCCTGCTGCGCTGACGCGGTCGATGGTCAGGGCGGAGCCGAGGTCGATGATCAGCAGCTCGCGGTTCGGGACCAGGTCCCATGCGCCGACGGCGGCGGCCAACCGGTCTGCCCCCAAGGTCTCCGGGGTGGCGTAACGGTTCCGCAACGGCACGGGGGTCGAGGCGGTGAAGCGAAGCAGGTGGCCCGTGCGCTGTTCGATGTGCTGCTCCAACGCGGGGTCGGACAACCGGGTGGTGGCGAGAATCGAACGGTCGACGGCCGGGTATTGTTCCAGCAGGGTGTCGACTGCTGCGCGGTCCAAGGTGGCTGCGGTGTGCTGAAAAAGTGTCTTTCCTTGCTCTACCACGGCGTACTTGGCGAAGCTGTTGCCGATGTCTATAACTAAGTTCATCTCTTGGTTCTGTCTTGTCGGGGTGTTTTTGAGGGGCTGTGCCGGCCGCACCCGTCGGGTGTTTTATTAGCAGCCTCTACCCCATTCGCGGGCCGGAGCCGGCGGGGACTGCTTGCAGGCCTCC
>JAFLSI010000114.1 GCA_022511025.1 Rikenella sp.
CTCTACCCTCAAGAGGAAACCGCCCTCGGGCCGGGCAGGCCCCGCGTGCCCGCGGCGGGCTATGGGCAGCCTCCGCCCCGAACAAATATGCTGCGCATCGCTAAGGCGCCCACCAGCCCGACAAAACCGGCAAGGCCAACCGCCGGTTCACACCGCCACCTATCGTTCCCTCCGTTTGTAGTCGCGCTTCGGAGCCGTGCGCTGTCGCCCGCCGCCACGACGCCCCGCCCGATCCGATGCCGAAACACTCCCCTGTCCCGGACGAAAATTCCGACCCCGATCTGACACCCCGTTCGGATTGCGATCGCTCTTCTTCTCCGACTCCTTCGCCAACTTGACCAACGGCCGGTCGTCATTAGCCAGTTCGCGCAGCGAATTGAGCTTTTTCATCGCCGCCTCCGCATCCCGAAACGGGATCGTAGCAAACGAGAAATCCTCCAGACACTTGACATCGTCGATCTTCTGCTGCGGAATGCCACACTCGCGCGACAACAACTCGACAATCATCTTCGGCCGGTAACCGTCCGCCTTGCCCAACCCGATAAAGAGCCGGGCCGTCCCGCGCCGGTCCACATCGATCCGCCGAATCTCCGGATAGCTGCTCTCGTCCAGCTCATTCTTGAACGCCAGCCGCATCAGCGCCGCCAACGCCACCTCCGGATCCAGTTCCGCCAGCAACTCCCGCGCGATCCCGTCGTAGTGCGCATAGGACTCCTCCTCGACGATCTCCGCCAGCTCGCTCTTGATCTTGAGCTTCTTCATCTCCACGATGTCATGGCCCGTCGGCAAAGTCTCCTTGCGAATGTCGGCCTTGACCCGACGCTGCATGAACAGGAACTGCCGATTCTCGGCCGGCGAGATGAACGTAATCGCCGTTCCCTCGCGCCCGGCCCGGCCCGTTCGTCCGATGCGGTGGACATACGACTCCGGATCCTGCGGCAGCGAATAGTTGATGACATGCGTGAGGTTCGTTACGTCGATCCCGCGCGCCGCCACATCCGTTGCCACAAGGATCGTCGACTGCCGCTTTTTGAACTTCCGCAGAATCTTCTCACGCTGGGCCTGCGACACATCGCCGTGCAGCCCCTCGGCCGCATACCCGCGCTCCAGCAGGTTGTTGACCAGCTGGTCCACCGCCACTTTCGTCCGGCAGAAGATAATCCCGTAGAAATCGTTCTCGACGTCGACAATCCGGGTCAAGGCATCGAACTTGTCGCTCTCGCGCACCTCGAAGTAGATCTGGTCGGTCAGGTCGGTCGTTACCTGTTTGGTCTCCACGCGAAGCACTTCGACATCGCGCATGTATTTTTTCGCCAGTCCCGAGATCCGGTCGGGCATGGTGGCCGAAAAGAGGAATATCCGCCGTTCGTCCGGCGCATGGCTCAGAATTTCGTCCACATCGTCGATAAAGCCCATATCGAGCATCTCGTCGGCCTCGTCGAGCACGATCCATTTGAGGCGGGCGAGCGAGAGAGTCTCGCGACGCAGGTGGTCGAGGATCCGCCCCGGCGTCCCCACGACGATGTCCACACCGCTTTTCAGTCTCCGCAGCTGTTCGTTCATGGCGGCTCCTCCGTAAATCGGCGTTACGCGCAGGTCGTTTTTCCGGAACGATTGAATCTCGTCGTTGACCTGAATGGCGAGTTCGCGGGTGGGGGTCAGAATCAGAGCCTGCACGCTTTTCTTCTCCGGCACGAGCCGTTCGACGATCGGAAGTCCGAACGCCGCGGTCTTGCCCGTCCCGGTCTGGGCCTGGGCGATAATATCGTTCCGGTTTTCAAGCATCACCGGAATGGCCAGCCGCTGGATAGGCGACGGAGTCTCGAACCCTTTGGCGGCTAATGCCTCGAGTGTCCGTTCGGAGAGTCCGAGTTCCTGAAATTCTTCTAAAATCATACGGTTCAATACTGTCTCTTATGCGTTACAAAGCCCGCTGGTCCATCCGCGCAAGCTGCAACCTGCGCAAATGAAGCACACGTCGGACCTTCAAAGAGGCAACGTCTCCGGAAACCGGAAAACCTCTCAAATGCCGAATGCAGCGCGCAGACGGTCCACCTCGTCCAATTTTTCCCAGCCGAAAAACTGAATCCCCCCTTCGACATAGGGTTCGCGTCCGAAATGCCCGTAGGCCGCCGTCGGCTCGAAGATGGGATTTTTCAACCCGTAACGCTCCACAATCTTCGCCGGCCGCAGGTCGAACAGCTGCGCGATTTTCGCGGCGATCTCCCCGTCCGTCAGCCCCACCTTCGCCGTCCCGTAGGTATCGACAAAGAGGCTCACCGGCTGCGCAATCCCGATCGCATAGGCCACCTGCACCAGCACCGCCTCCGCAATTCCCGCCGCGACCATATTTTTGGCTATGTGCCGCGCCGCATACGCCGCCGACCGGTCCACTTTGGAGGAATCTTTGCCCGAGAACGCTCCCCCGCCGTGCGCCCCCCGACCGCCGTACGTGTCCACGATAATCTTCCTCCCGGTCAGCCCCGTATCGCCGTGCGGACCGCCGATCACGAACTGGCCCGTCGGATTGACATGCAGGATATAGTCCTCGTGGAGCAGACTCAGCAGCAGTTTGTTCCCCCGCTGTTCAAGCCTCTTTCGCACGCGCGGGATCAACACCGCCCGCACATCGGCTTCGATCTGCTCCTGCGTCGCTTCGGGGTCGTGCTGCGTGGAGATGACGATGGTATGGATCCGCAACGGCCGGTGGTCGTCGCCGTATTCGACCGTTACCTGCGATTTGGCGTCCGGGCGCAAATAGCCCATCGCCTGATCGTCCCCCTTGCAACCGTTTCGAGCCGCTTCGCGCCGGATGTCGGCCAGCTCCATCAGCAGAATATGCGACAGCATGAGCGAAGCGGGCATCAACTCTTTGGTCTCCCGGCAGGCATATCCGAACATGATCCCTTGGTCGCCGGCCCCCTGCTCCTCTTTGGAGGCCCGTTCGACTCCGCGGCTGATGTCCGGCGACTGTTCGTGGATCGCCGACAGCACGCCGCACGATTTGGACTCGAACATATAGTCGGCCCGGGTATAGCCGATGCGTTCGATCACCCGGCGCACGGTGTTCTGAATATCGACATACGCATTCGATTTCACTTCGCCGCCGACCACGACGAGGCCGGTGGTGCAGAGTGTTTCGCAAGCGACTTTCGACTCCGGATCGCGGCGGAGAAATTCGTCGAGGATGGCGTCCGAGATCTGGTCGGCCACTTTGTCGGGGTGTCCTTCCGACACGGATTCCGACGTAAACAGGTATCCCATCTGTACAGGTGTGTTTAACGGTTACAGTTCGCTGTGTGAAAGTTCCGTGGGACCCGAAGAGGAGACCGGCCGGAGGTGCACTGCGCGCGACGAAGTGGCGGAGCCTGCCAAATGCACGATAACCCTGCCGACCGGGCATAAAGAGATGTGCTTTAGCATTTTTTCGCGTGGTTGCAATCGACCAAATCTTTCCACGGTTCACGGGGATGTCCGTACCGGACGGACGGCGCAAAGATAGGGATTATTCCGACAAATTGTCTTTGGCGGGTCAGAAAATAAACGGTCGCCGCCGCGCTCCTACATCCACCGTTTGCGTTTGAAGAAGTAGAGCGTGATCCCGACCGAAATCAGCATCAGGCCGATCGCAAACTCGAATCCGTAGGCCCATTCGTCGAAGGGCGACAGCCGGTAGTTCATCCCGTAAATCCCTGCGATCAGCGTGGGCGGCATAAAGATCACCGAGAGGATCGTAAACATCTTGATGATTTTGTTCTGCTCGATGTTGATCAACCCCATAAAGGTGTCTTGCAGGAATTCGAGCCGCTCGAAGCTGAAATCGGCGTGGTTGAGCAGCGATCCGACGTCTTTGATCATAATCGCCACCCGCGGATAGGCATCGTTCGGGAAACGCTCGCTGCGCTGAATCCCCGACAGGAGCCGCTGACGGTCGAAAATACTCTCGCGCAGGATCATCATGTTCTCCTGCAGCCGGTTGATGTGCAAGAGCACTTCGCGGTCGACACTCTTGTCCACATCCTTGTTGACGGCATTCAGGGCGGCGATCTGCCGCGAGATGATCTCGACCATGTCGGCGTCCAAGTCGATCCGGGCTTCGAGAATCGATATCAACACGTGGTAACCGGTCGTGTACGACCGGTAGTTCATCTGTATCTTGCGGCTGGCTTCGCTGAAGGTCCGCAAATCGGTGTTCCGCTCCGAAACGAGCAATCCTTCGCTCAGGACGAACGATACGGTCTCGACGTCGAACCCGCCTTCCTTGAGGATCGTGAAACTGGTGTTGCAGACGATGGAGTCTTCCAATTCGGCATACCGCGACGAGGTCTCGATCTCTTCGGCTTGCTGACGGGTCAGCAGGTTGATGTCCAAAAAGTTCTCCACGAGCTTCCGCTCCTTGGCGGTCGGAACCACCAGGTCGATCCACAACAGATCGTCGTACCCCAACTCCTCGAAAACCTTGGGCTCGGGATCGCGAATGATCTTGTTGATCGATTTCAAATACAGTATAATCATAACTCGACCTCTCCTCGCTTTTTTCGTAGTAATAAATAGCTCGTTTTTTGCGGATTCGTTCTTGGTGCCGGCTGGAACCGTTCTTTTTCTGAAGAAAAAGAACCAAAAAGACTTTCGGG
>JAFLSI010000115.1 GCA_022511025.1 Rikenella sp.
GCCGAAGCCCCCGGCTGCGGAGGCCTGCAAGCAGTCCCCGCCGGCTCCGGCCTGCCTTTGGAGTAGAGGTAGCCAGTAAAACACCCAACGGGTGTGCGGCGCAGGGGGTGGCGCCGCCCGCCCGATTCTGCCGAATCGGAGATATTTTGGGGTGAGGTCGAGCGCGAGGCCGAATGGAGGTTAGAGACCTGTATGTCCGTACCGCAAGACGCAGCCCCCGAATGAAATAGAGGCAGCCTACAAAACACCCGAAGCGTGTGCCGCCCCCTCGATCCAGCCTCTCACCTCATCCGCAGAGGGATTTTTCAGCCCCAACTTGTTTTTCTTGTTGAAGCCGCACAGATCGCCCCACAGTTTGTTCGGCGCCAGCCCCCCTAAAGAAGCCACCGTGATGTAGCCCATTTTTTGCAGTACCGCCACCCACTCCGCTGGCACCCCGATCGCCGTGTAGGCCTCCTCCGGATCGTGTACCGCCTTCTTTTCCGGCCGCATCTGCGGGAAGAAGAGCACATCCTGAATCGTCGGCTGGTCCGTCATGAACATCGTCAGCCGATCGATACCGATCCCCATCCCCGAACAGGTCGGCATCCCGTATTCCAACGCCCGCACGAAATCCATGTCGATAAACATCGCCTCGTCGTCCCCCTTCTCCGAGAGCCTCAGCTGTTCTTGGAACCGTTCCAGCTGGTCGACCGGATCGTTCAGCTCCGAGTAGGCATTGCACAGCTCTTTGCCGTTCACGAACAGCTCGAACCGCTCGGTCAGCTCCGGATTGTCCCGGTGCCGCTTGCACAGAGGCGACATCTCGATCGGGTAGTCCGTAATAAACGTCGGCTGGATCAAATCCCCCTCGCACCGTTCGCCGAAGATCGCGTCGATCAGTTTGCCCTTTCCCATCGTCTCGTCCGTCTCGATTTCCATCTCCCGACACGCCGCCCGCAGTTCGTCTTCCGTTTTCCCCGTAATGTCGAATCCGGTTTTTTCGCGGATCGCCTCCGTCATCGACAGCCTCCGGAACGGCGCACGGAAACAGATCTCCCGCTCCCCGACCCGTACCGTCGTCTCCCCGTCGTGCAGCGCCCGCGCCACCGTTTCGAGCATCTGTTCCGTGAACTCCATCATCCACCGGTAGTCCTTGTAGGCGACATAGATCTCCATGCAGGTGAACTCCGGATTGTGCGTGCGGTCCATCCCCTCGTTCCGGAAGTTCTTGCCGAACTCGTACACCCCCTCGAATCCGCCCACGATGAGTTTTTTGAGGTATAGCTCCGTAGCGATGCGCATGTACAGGTCAGTGTCCAAGGAGTTGTGGTGCGTAACGAACGGCCGGGCCGCCGCTCCGCCCGGAATCGGTTGCAGGATCGGCGTTTCGACCTCCACATACCCCCGCTCGTTGAAGAACTGCCGCATGGTGGCGATGATTTTCGACCGTTTGAGGAAGACCTCTTTGACCTGCGGATTGACGATCAGATCGACATACCGCATCCGGTAGCGCTGTTCCGGATCGCTGAACGCGTCGAACACCTGTCCGTCCTTCTCCTTGACGATGGGCAGCGGCCGCAGCGACTTGCTCAGCACCGTGAACTCCCGGCAGTGCACCGACAGCTCGCCCATGTTCGTTACGAATGCGAACCCTTTGACCCCCACGATGTCGCCGATGTCCAGCAGCTTCTTGAACACCACGTTGTACAGCGTCGGATCCCCCTCCGGACAGATGTCGTCCCGGCGGATGTAGACCTGTATCCGGCCGGTGTGGTCTTGCAGTTCGAAGAAAGCGGCGCTCCCCATGATCCGCCGGCTCATGATCCGTCCCGCGATGGCGATGTCCTGAAAATCGGTGCTGCCGGGGGTGTATCCGGCCCGTATCTCCGCCGCGGTGGCGGTTACGGGGTAAGCGGCCGCGGGATAAGGCTCGATCCCCAACTCGCGCAGTTTGTTCATCGATTCGCGACGCAGTTTTTCCTGTTCGCTCAACTCCGTCATTTCCATATGCTTTTCGGTTGTTGTCTGAATATTCGCTGCCGGCACCGTGCGCGGCACCCGGATCGCTATGCAAAGGTAACAAAAAAGGGGGGATGTGGAAAGAAGCGGAAAAATCAGTTGGACTGAATGAAATGGTTTGTTATATTTGTGCAACGGAAACCCTTGCGGTGAATCGAAAGGCTTATGGATTCGGATTCGATATACCAGTTGTTCATCCTGTTGACGTTCGTGATCTCGGCCTTGATCGGCTGGGTGGCCATACCCCGGATCGTGATTATCGCGAAGATCAAGCGGCTGTTCGACGAACACAACGCACGAAAGGTGCATTCGGGGAATGTGCCGAGGCTCGGCGGGTTGTCGTTTTTCCCGGCGGCGTTGTTCTCGTTCGCTTTTATGCTGGGGATCTGGTACTCTTTGGGCTACAAGATCGCATTCGGGTTGCAGACCGAACTGCTGACCGAGTTTTTGTTCGTGCTGGCGGGGATGCAGGTTCTGTATTTTGTGGGGATGGCCGACGACTTGATCGGGGTGGGGTATCGGAATAAGTTCATGGCGCAGATCTTTGCCGCCGTCTGCTTGGTGTTTGCGGGGGTAACGGTGAGCGACTGCCAGGGGCTGCTGGGGATCCACCGGCTGCCGTTTGCGTGGGATGCCGTGCTGACCATCGTGTCGGTGGTGCTGATCGTCAACGCTTTCAACTTGATCGACGGAGTGGACGGGTTGTGTTCCGGATTGGGGGCGATTATCCTGACGACGCTGGGAGCCTTTTTTATCTGGGGCGGGTTGTATGTCTACGGCATGTTCGCATTCGGGATGGTGGGCGTTTTGATCGCCTTTTTCCAGTACAATGTTCTGGGGACGAGGCTCAAAGTCTTCATGGGGGATACGGGGTCGCTGACGTTAGGGTATATGATCGCTTTCCTCGGGCTGAAGTTCGTCAACCTGCGGGAGGCGGGCGTCGTGGATTGGGAGCTGAACTCCTCGCTGGCGATACTGTCCGGCTTGCTGTTCGTGCCGATTTTCGACACCTGCCGGGTCTTTTTCAGCCGGGTCTCCAAAGGGAGATCGCCATTCTTTCCCGACAAAAATCATGTCCACCACAAACTGCTCAAACTGCACCGGACGCACCGGCAAAGCACGGGGATTCTGCTGCTGCTGGAGATCGGTTTCATTTTGCTGAACTGGGGGCTGTCGGAGGGGCTCGGCTGGGGGATTATGTGGGTGTTGCCGGTCGACGTGGCGCTGGGGATAGGGATCAATGCGACGCTCAACAAGTTGATCCGGTGCTACGGGCGCGAACTGGAGGAACACGAGGTGATACAGAGGCTCTGACGCTGTTTGGTCGGGAGCGGCTCCGGGGGACTCTTTCTTGCCCGTCGGGCCGTTTTCCTGTTTGTCGTTTGGATTTATAACAAAACATCGGGATATGGCATCGAACAAAAGAAAAACCGTGCTGGTCGCCGGCGGCGCCGGATACATCGGCACCCATACGACCGTCGAACTGATCGAGGCGGGCTACGACGTCGTGATTGCCGACAACCTCTCCAATGCCGACCTCTCGGCGGTGCAGGGAGTCGAGCGGATCGTCGGCCGGAGCGTCCCTTTCGTGCAGGTGGACTGCTGCGACCTCGACGCCCTGCGGCAGGAGGTGTTCGAGAAGTATCCATTCGACTCGGTGATCCATTTCGCGGCTTACAAGGCGGTGGGCGAATCGGTGGCCGAGCCGCTGAAATACTTTCGCAACAACCTCGACTCGCTGCTCAGCGTGCTGACGCTGATGAAGGAGTTCGAGGTGCACAACTTGGTCTTCTCGTCGTCGGCGACCGTCTACGGACAGCCGGACGAGCTGCCGGCCACGGAGCAGACTCCGCGTCAGCGTGCCAATTCGCCTTACGGGCTGACCAAACAGATGAGCGAAGACATGATTCAGGATACCGTGGCGGCTATTCCTTTTATGCGGGCTATCGCGCTGCGGTATTTCAATCCGATCGGGGCGCATCCGTCGGCGTGGATCGGCGAGTTGCCCAAAGGGGTGCCGAATAACTTGGTGCCATTCATTACGCAGACGGCGGCAGGGGTTCGCAAGGAGCTGGCGATTTTCGGCGACGACTACGCTACGCCGGACGGATCGTGCCTGCGGGACTATATCGATGTGGTGGACTTGGCGCGGGCGCATGTCGTGGCGGTGGATCGGATGGTGGAGCTCCCGGCGGAGGATGACCGGCAGCGGTACGAGATTTTCAATATCGGTACGGGCCGGCCGGTGTCGGTTTTGGAGTTGGTCGATCTGTTCGAGCGGGTGAACGGTGTGCCGGTGCCTCACCGGATCGCAGCACGCCGGCCGGGGGATGTCGAAAAGATCTGGGCGGCGACGGACAAGGCGAATGAGGTGTTGGGCTGGCGGGCGGAACGGGAGTTGGGGGATACGTTGCGTGCAGCTTGGGCGTGGGAGAAGCGGGTTCGGGGCTTGGAGTAGGGTTCCCGGGGTTTTGCGTTGAGTTAGCGATGTGCTGTTTCGTTTGCTCGCCGCATTTGTTGGGTGGTAGAGGCTGCCTCTTGCCCGCCGCGGGCACGCGGGGCCTGCCCGGCCCGAGGG
>JAFLSI010000116.1 GCA_022511025.1 Rikenella sp.
GGCTGGAGTGCCCAGCGGCACCCCTCCGCATGGGGGCGGCGTCGGGCGCGCGACCGAATTAGGGTAAAGGCTGCCAATAAGACACCCAACGGGTGTGCGCCGCAGGCGCCGCGAGCCGCCGCCACCCCGCGCGGCGGTGAGCCACTTCGTCGGTGCTCGTGGCTCCCTCCGCTGGCGTCGGCCCGCACGACCCAAAGAGTCGCCGGCCTCTGCGGTGCCGCTGGGCACTCCAACCGGGAGTTTGCTATGCCTTAGAGGGGTGGGCGCGAGGCCGAATAGAAAGGTATAGATTGCCAGCAAGAGACGCTGTGCGTCCACTTCGCAGAAGTGGGCAGGCCGAAATCCCCGGCAGCGGAGGCTTGCAAGCAGTCCACGCCGGCTCCGGCTTGCGAATGGCGTAAAGACGGCCAGCAAAACACCCAGCGGGTGCGCCCCGACAACGAAAACAGTATAAAAAAACCTTCTCCCAGTAGGACTGGAGAAGGTTGAGAGAGGAGAGGAATACATACCCCTCCCGTATCGGGCAAAGACTACATATTCATCCCGCCGCAGCAGTGTACCACCTGCCCCGACACATACCCCGACAAATCCGACGCCAAAAACAGGCACACATTGGCCACATCGTCCGGCGTTCCGCCGCGTTTGAGCGGAATTTTCGCTTCCCAGTCCTTGCGCACATCCTCCGGCAGCGCCCCCGTCATGTCCGTGATGATGAATCCCGGCGCGATCGCATTGCACCGAATCCCTCTGGAACCCAGCTCTTTGGCCGTCGATTTGGTCAGCCCGATCATCCCCGCTTTCGAAGCCGAGTAGTTCGCCTGCCCCGCATTCCCGCTGACCCCGACCACGGAACTCATGTTGACGATCGCCCCCGACCGCTGTTTCATCATGAACGGAATGACCGCCTTGGTCAGGTTGAACGCCGATTTGAGGTTGACATTAATGACCATATCCCACTGCTGTTCGGTCATTCGCATCAACAGTCCGTCGCGCGTGATCCCGGCATTGTTGACCAAGATATCCACCCGGCCGAAATCCTTGACCACCTGTTCGATCGTCGCCCCGGCCTGTTCGAAATCCGCAGCATTCGAAGCATACCCTTTGACTTTGACCCCGAGTGCAGCGATCTCTTTTTCCGTATTCCGGAAGTTGTCGTCCTCGTTCAGGTCGGTGAAAGCGATGTCGGCTCCCTGGCCGGCGAATTTCAGAGCGATGGCCTTGCCGATCCCGCGCGCTGCCCCCGTGATGACAGCGACTTTTCCTTCGAGAAGTTTCATGTTCTACCGTGTTGAGTGAGTGTTATAGATCCAGACAAAGGTAATATTTTTCCGTTATTATTGCGGTTTTCGGGCTGGACGGGGCCGAAATTTTGCCTACCTTTACGCCGGCTTCATCAGTCAGGAAGCAGAACAGGAAACAAACCGAGAAACGTTACTATTTTCGTATGAATCGCGACACAGCCATTTTCGACCTCATCGGGCAGGAGCATGCCCGCCAAATGCACGGTATCGAACTGATCGCCTCCGAGAACTTCGTCAGCAACGAAGTGATGGCGGCGATGGGGTCGGTCCTGACGAACAAATATGCCGAAGGGTATCCGAATGCCCGGTATTACGGCGGATGCCAAGTGATCGACCGGGTCGAGCAGCTGGCGATTGACCGGGTGTGCGAACTCTACGGGGCGGAGTATGCCAACGTGCAGCCCCATTCGGGTGCGCAGGCCAATATGGCGGTGTTTCTGGCGGTGATGCAGCCGGGGGATACTTTTCTGGGGCTGGATCTGGCGCACGGGGGGCACTTGACCCACGGCTCTCCGGTCAATTTCTCCGGGATTCTCTACCGGCCGGTGGGATATCAGGTGGACGAGGAGACGGGGCGGATCGACTACGACCGCATGGAGGCGTTGGCCGTGGAACACCGGCCGCGGATGATTATCGGCGGGGCGTCGGCCTACTCGCGCGAATGGGATTACCGGCGTATGCGCGAAATCGCGGACAAGGTGGGGGCGGTGCTGTGGGTGGACATGGCCCACACGGCGGGGCTGATTGCGGCGGGGCTGTTGGAAAATCCGGTGAAATATGCGCATATCGTAACCTCGACGACGCACAAAACGTTGCGGGGACCGCGCGGGGGGCTTATCTTGGCAGGCCGGGATTTTGAAAACTGGTGGGGGGTGAAGACGCCGAAGGGTGAGACCAAAAAAATCTCGGCGATGCTCAACAGTGCGGTTTTTCCGGGGGTGCAGGGGGGGCCGCTGGAACATGTCATCGCGGCCAAGGCGGTGGCGTTCGGCGAGGCGCTCCGGCCGGAGTACAAAACTTACCAGACGCAGGTGATCCGGAATGCGCAGGCTATGGCACAGGCTTTCGGGGCGAAGGGCTACAAAATCATTTCGGGCGGAACGGACAACCATTTGATGTTGATTGATTTGAGGTCGAAGTTCCCGGAATTGACGGGAAAACTGGCGGAGCGTTCTTTGGTGGCGGCGGATATTACGACGAACAAAAATATGGTGCCGTTCGACAGCCGTTCGCCGTTCCTGACGTCGGGAATCCGGGTGGGGACGCCGGCGATCACGACGCGGGGGCTCAAAGAGGAACACATGCCGCTGATCGTGGACTTGATCGACCGGGTGCTGAATGCGCCGGAGGAGGCTTCGGTCGTCGATGGGGTGCGTGCTGAGGTCAATGCGCTGATGGCGAATTTCCCGCTCTTCGCGTGGTAATCCTGTATTTCGGCTCTTGTATAAGAGAGGCCGGCGCCAGCGGAGGTACAATCGTCGCGTTAGCGGGAAAAGATGGAAGTACGGTTCCGTCCGGCACCAAGCACAACCACAAAACAACGGTGTAACGTATCGATGTCGAGGATAACGTATAGTGTCAAGAATGTGAAAGTATCGCTGACATTTTATATGTTGGTGCTGGTACTGAACTTTTTTTCGCGTCGCGTTTTTCTCGAAACCTTAGGGAACGATCTGGTCGGTTTGTCCGAGACGGTGGTGAGTTACATCGGGTTTCTGAATCTGGCCGAGATGGGTATCTCCGTGGCGATCGCCAATGTGTTGTACGCCCCTCTTTTTCGCGGCGACCGGGAACAGGTTGTCGAGCTTGTTTCGCTGCTGGGATGGCTGTTTCGGTTGGTCGGAATTGTGATCGGTGCCGCCGGGTTGATCTTCGCCGCCTTTATCCCGTGGATTTTCGCCAAAGACATCGAGACCGGGTTGGACCTCGGTATGATCTATGCCGCCTATCTGACCTTTCTGACCACGACCCTGCTCAGCTATTTGGTCAATTACAAGCAGAACCTGCTGGTGGCCGACCAGAAAGGGTATGCCGTGGCGAAGGTCTTCAACCTCTGTTTGATCGGGAAGGTGCTGTTGCAGATGGCTCTGCTGCGGTGGTGCGGTGCGGGCTATCTGACGTGGCTGGGGTTGGAGGTGGTGTTCGGCGTGGTTTTTGCGGTGTGGTTGGAGGCGGTGGTGCGGCGGGTCTATCCGTGGCTGCACGCCTCGGTGCGGACGGGGAGAGAGTTGGTGCGCAAGTACCGCGAGGTGTTTGCGGGTGTGCGGAGAATCTTTGCCCACCGGATCGCAGGCTTCGCATTGGTGCAGTCGGACAAACTGGTGATTGCGCAGCTGCTGTCGCTGTCGATGGTTGCTTTCTATACGAACTATTCGATCATCATCAACCGGGTAACGGCTTTCATCACGGGAACGCTCCAGAACAGCTATGCGGGGGTGGGCAATTTGGTGGCGGAGGGAAACCGGGAGAAGGTCCGACTGGTCTTCTGGCAGTTCAATGCGATGTATTTCTGGATGGGGGGAACGCTGGCATTCGCGTTTTACCGCTTGATCAACCCGTTTATCGTGCTGTGGCTGCCGCCGGAACGGTATGTACTCTTTTCGGGTCCGGTGGTGCTGATGCTGGTGGGGACGCTGTTCATCGGGGTGGTGCGGCAAACGGTGCAGTATTTCCTGAATGCTTACGGACTCTATCACGATGTCTGGGCGGCGTGGACGGAAGCGGGACTGAACGTGGCGGTCTCGATCTGGGGCTGTCTCTACTACGGTGTGGCGGGGGTCGTGGCGGGAACGCTCCTGAGCACGGGGCTGGCGATGCTGGTCTGGAAACCTTATTTCCTCTACAAACGGGGCTTCCGGGATTCGTCGCGGGAATACTGGCTGACGCTGCTCAAATATTTGGCGATTATCGCCGGCGTATGGTTCCTGACGGACTGGATTGCGGACTGGGGCTGGCTCCCTTCGGTAAAATCCTGGGGCGGATGGGCTGTGCATGCGGTGGTAATACCGCTGCTCTATGCGGTGCTCTGCGGGGGGATGCTCTGGCTCGTTTCGCGCGGTATGCGCGATTTCGCCAAACTCGTACGAAAAACTTTCTCTTAACTGTATATTCGGGGTCTTTGTGTCGGGGTCTGGAACCGTTCTTTTTCTGAAGAAAAAGAACCAAAAAGACTTTC
>JAFLSI010000117.1 GCA_022511025.1 Rikenella sp.
CGCCGGCCGCAATCCCTCGCTTCGCTCGGTTGCGTCTGCGCTGGCGCCGCACACCTTTCGGGTGTCTTACTGGCAGCCTCCGTCCCGAATAAACGCGGCGGGCGGCAATCAAAGGGTGATTTCGCCCCGGATCGGAGTGTTCAGGCAGCGTTCGAGCAGTTCTTTCGGCAGCCGGGCGCCCAGCAGATACATCAGTTTGGTCAGCGCCGCTTCGACCGTCATATCCCGACCGCTCACCACGCCGGCCCGCAGCAGCGCCCGACCGGTGTCGTACAGCTCCATGTCCACGCTCCCGGCAGCACACTGAGTTACGTTCATCACCACGACACCGCGCTCCACCGTCTCGCGCACAGCGTCGACAAACCACGAATCGGTCGGAGCATTCCCCGCACCGTAAGTTTCCAGCACGATGCCGCGCAGCCCCTCGACACCGAGCATCGCCCGGAATATCTCCGGCCGCAGCCCCGGAAAGATTCGCACGACAGCCACACGCGTCTCGATGGCCGTGTCCACATGGAGCGGGAGCGGCGGGCAGTCCGCTTTTTTTATATAAGGTGTATTGTATTTGATCGTGATACCGGCTTCGGCCAGCGGCGGATAGTTCGGACTGCGGAAAGCGTTGAAATGTTCGGCCGTGTATTTGATCGTACGGTTGGCCCGCAACAGACTGTTCTGAAAGTAGATGCAGACTTCGGGCACCTCGCCCGCCGCAGCGATCTCGATGGCGGATATCAGATTTTCGCGGCCGTCGGTCCGCAGGACGCCGATCGGAATCTGACTCCCGGTGAAGATGATCGGTTTGGCCAAGTTCTCCATCATGAAACTGAGGGCAGAGGCGGTGTAAGCCATCGTATCGGTACCGTGAAGCACCACGAAGCCGGCATACGATTCGTAATTGTCGCGGATCGTTTCGGCCAGCCGGACCCACTCCTTCGGGCTGATGTTCGAGGAGTCGATCACCGGATCGAACGTGATGGTCTCGATCCGGATGCCGAATTTTCGCAGCTCCGGCACCTCGCTGCCGATCTGGCCGAAATCGAACGGAGCCAAAGAGCCGGTCTCCGGGTTGGTCTTCATCCCGATCGTCCCGCCGGTATAGATAAGTAGTATCGCACGTTCCATAGCGTTGCAAAACTAACCATTTTTTCGATTGGGCCGGGTCGAGAATCCGGCTGCGGTGCACCCGGGGAGACACCGCGCGGCCGGACGAAAGCAGAGAGGGCTCGGCAAAAACCCGTTCTTTCAGCAAAATTTCCGTCAAAACGGCGTGCGTTACCGGAAAATCCACAACAAAATAGTTATTTATGTCGTTTTCTTCATGATTTTGCAAGAACGATCGAAGTATTTATTCAATCTATCGTTTATTTTGCGACTCCACGGCACAGCGACCGGTAGGGCCGAAACAGGCTTCCGTCCGGCGCGCAGCCGACCGATCGGAATAGCACAACCCATTCAACCGACACATGAACAGACTGGTGAAAAAGACAAAGCGGCAGGAACTCCCCTCGTCCCTGCCGAAACGGCGGCCCGGCCGCCCGCGAAAGGCCTCCCCTGCCGTGCAGCTCCGCCCGGCGACCGACGGCCGTTCCCGAACCCTCGGCCGGAGGAACGGCACCTCGACCCGCGAACTGATTATCACCCGGGCGAACGAGATCATCAACCGCACCGGCGTCGTCGATTTCCGGATCGAAATGCTGGCCGACGCCTTGCAGCTGAGTCCGGGGAACATCACCTACCATTTTTCGCGCAAGGAAGAGATCATCACCGCCATTTGGGAGGAGTACATAGCGCTGCTGCACGACACGGCTGCCGACATCATCACCCCGCTGCTGGACCTGAAACAGTGGTTCCTTTTTTTCCGGACAGCGGCACTGAAAGCCGTGAACTACGCCGGCGTAACGAGCTATTATTTCGGGGACATGGGGACCTTGCTGCGCGAGAACGAGACCTGCCGCCGGCAGATCGAACGCAGCCGCGAACTCATTTTCGCCGGATACGACGCTTTGGTCCGGAACGGGTATATGAATCCGATCGAAGACCGGCGGATCAAACAGCTGACTTTCGAATCGCAAACCTTGATGATGCGCTGGTGGATCAACCACGCCCGCATCCGGTACTCCGATCCGGAGCTGCCGGCGGCAACCGACCGGTATATCGCCCTGTCGCTGCTTCAGCTGCTTCCCTACCTGACCGAATCCGGCAAACACCAATTAGACAGCATCATTAACCTGATCCAGTAATCCGCCATGCCTGCACGAAACAAAATAGACACACAAGCCGCGGCCCACCTGCCGCAACCGTCGGACAAAGAGGGAGGCTCGACCCGCGATTCGATCCTTCGCCGCGCATTGGAATTGATCAACACCCGGGGGCTGGTCGATTTTCGGATCGACACGCTGGCCACTTCGCTCGGTCTGAGTCCGGGCAACATCACCTACCACTTTTCGCGCAAGGAGGATATCTGCGTCGCCCTCTGGGAAGAGTATCTCGACGAGTTCGACAAGATCGTCTGTTCGCTGACGACCCTGCTGGATCTCAAGCAGTTTTACCTGCTGAACCGGATCGGCATCCGGCTCAGCTACCAGTACCGGGGGGTCGCAGCGTTCCGGAATTCGGACATCGGGGCCATGCGGCGCGACGCGGCGGCCGGACGGGTGAACGAGGAGAAGCACATCGCCATTTCCCGCCGGATCATGGAGCTGCTCGACCGGAACGGCTACCTGAACGAACAGGCGACCGACGCGATCCGGAACGGGACGCATACGTACCATTACACCGTTTTGCGGTGGGGGATTCCCTGGGCTTTTCAGAACTATGCGCCGGAGGAGGTCGAGACGAAGCTGGACTATCTGGCGCTGTTGTCGATCCATGCGTTCTACCCGATACTGAGCGAGAAGGGTCGAAAGGAGTTTGCGGAGATTCTCGACAAGGTTTCGTCCAACGACTTGACGGGCAGCGAGGCGGTTTGATGGGGGGCTTTTTCTTAAGCTCCAAATTTCGCGCCTCAAGCGCGGTGCACCGATGCACCGCGCTTGAGGCGCGAACGTTCAGTGTCGGCTTGGGACAGAGGCCTCCCCATAAACCTCCGCCGCCGGGCAAGGCCGCACCTTACAACCGCTTAGCCGCTGCGAAAACCTCGCGGATCGTGGCGTAAGTATTCTCCAAATAGGCCTCTATGTGGTCCGCTGCGATCCAGCGAATTTCCGAAATGCCCTCCTCCGTCTGCGGGACCAATGCCCCCGCTCCGTCGTTCGCCATCGCGAACCAGGTGGTCCGTTTCAAAATCCACGTCCCTCCCCATTCGTACAAATGATAGGTGCGGGTCAGCAGTTTGCCTGCCGTCAGCCCCGTTATGCCGCACTCCTCCTCCACTTCGCGCACCGCACACTCTGCAATCTCTTCGCCCGGTTCCAATTTGCCTTTCGGCAAATCCCACCGCCCGTTGCGAAAGATCATCAACACCTCGCCCCGCGGCGAAGCCACCAACCCTCCGCCTGCCTCGACCGGTACGAACTGTTCGGCAAAACGCACGAAAAGCCGTTCTGCCTCCTCTTCCGTAGGCGAGACGAAAACGACCGATTTGGCAGTCTCGAAAATTCTCTGCAAATTTGTTAACCGGAGCATGCTCTCCGCCTCCGTCCCCAGCGCGCCGGCATCCACGACGAGCCGCGAAACTCCGGCCGATGTCGACAGGGCAGCGCATTCCGACGGGGTGCCGAACGCAACTACATGATCCAAACAATAGACCTTTTTCATAAAATGGAAACCGGTAAAAAAATCGCACAAACCTTACTGCAAATTAAGGCAATAAAACTCAGCCCGGCAAATCCGTTTACGTGGGCCAGCGGCTGGCGCTCACCGATTTACTGCGACAACCGCAAAACGCTCTCTTTTCCGGAGGCGCGGCGGGAGATCTACACGGCATTCGCGGCGCTTGTGGCGGAAAAGTATCCGCAGGCGGAGGTGATCGCCGGGGTGGCGACGGGGGCCATTGCCTGCGGGGTGCTGACGGCGGAGGAGCTGGGAAAACCGTTTATCTATGTGCGGTCGGCGCCGAAAGACCACGGAATGGCGAATCAGGTCGAGGGCTTTTTCGAACCGGGGGCCAAGGTGGTGGTGGTCGAGGACCTGATCTCGACGGGCGGCAGCTCGCTCAAGGCGGTCGAGGCGCTCCGGACGGCGAGCTGCGAGGTGCTGGGCATGGTGGCGATCTTTACCTATGGCTTCCCGACGGCGGCCGATAACTTCGCCCGCGCAGGGGTGGCGCTGGATACGCTGTCGAACTACAATACGCTGATCGAACTGGCGGCGGAACAAAATTATATCGATCCGGATGATATGGACACACTCCGCAAATGGCGCCAAGCTCCGGATACATGGGACCGATAATCAACCCGTTTTCTGTTGTTTTGTTCTTTGGTGATGGGAGGGTACTGTTCTCTTTGTGAACAAAG
>JAFLSI010000118.1 GCA_022511025.1 Rikenella sp.
TGCTTGCGCGTCCCCAAAGCCGTTACGGTTACCGCTTCTGCCTCCAAAGCATCGGCGGACTCTTCTGCATCCGGCAGACTATCTGTCTGTTGCCTCCCGGAGCAGAATCTCCGTACATGCAATTTGCATATAACTGTCCGGTTTTCTGTCCGGCACCTCCGTTCACCGCGGAACAGCCACAGAAAACCGGACGAAGTGAGATTAGCGGTTGAAATCGGTCAGGAGACAGGCATTGCGGAGTCGTTCCTCCTTTTCAAAACACGCTAAATAGCAGGCCGTTGTTTTCAGGTCGTTGTGTCCCAAGGACTCCGAGATATAGGTAATGTTCGCCCCCCGCTGTTTGAGGATCGTGGCGAACGAGTGGCGCGCCGTGTAGGTCGATATGTTGCCGATACCCAGCGCCTGGCCGATCCGGTGCATGCGGCGGTTGATGCACCGCGTCAGGTTTTGAGTCTTGCTTTTCAGCTCGACCGCCGTTTCGTCGCCGTTCAGGAAAGGGAACAGGTAATTGTTCTCCTCGGCCGGATTGCCCCACCGCTGCAATATCGCCCGCATCTCCTCCGTGAGTGCGGCCCGGATTTCGCGGCGTTTGCGGGTGGTGTGTTCGGTTTTCTGGCGCACGAAGCAAACCTCGCCGTCCACGATATTCGAGAACTTCAGCTTGATCAAGTCGGCTACATTGATCCCGTTGCAGAGGTAGATGAACAGCCAGAGATCGCGGTAGAATGCCGTCATCCGACTGCCGTCCGAGTAGTGGACGATTTGTTCGATCTGTTTGATATTCAGGGCGATTTTTCGTCCTTCGCCCTCTTGGATTTCAAATTTCCCTTTGCCGAACGGATAGTGTGTGTCGCGTAGCCGACCGGTTCGTCGCGCCTCGTTGAGGATGGCCCGGATCGCCCGCAGGTGCATGCTGATCGTAACCGCGCTTTTCTGTTCGGTGCGCAGGAACTGCTCGTAGCGTCGCAGCCAGTGGACCGTGATGCTTTCTATCGGGACAGGACCGGAGCTGAACCGTTCGATGGCCTTCAGGACATTGCTGTACCACAGCATGTTGCCGATTCGCTGTTCGGAGCGGAGCGTCTCGATCCGGTGGGTGAAAAAGGCATTGAGGGTTTCGCTGCACCGGCCTAACAGCCGGTTCAGGGCCTCGAATGAGAATGCGTCGCGGTCGAGCAGCTCCTGGATCGCCCGTTTGATCCGGTCGAAGCTGCCCGCTAAATCGGAGCGGATCTCGATCAGTTTGCGGCTGTGCGTGCGGGAGAGCCTGGCCCACTCCTCCTCCGACAACTCTTTCCCGGTGGAGTAGTATCGCTGGATGCGTTTGTGGATGACTTGAATTTTGACCGGATACAGGCCGTTTTTTTTGGCGCGCCGGGTGTCGAGCACCGACGAAAGCGAGACGCCGTCTTTCGCATACTTGTACATGGTGATTCCGCTTTGAATTTTTGGAGCGGAAAAGTATGGAATTTGCGTGCAATTTGCATGCAGGGAAGCGAACGTTGCGGTTCCGACCGAGGAGTTATTCCTCCCCGCCGTGTTCCGGGCCGGGTTTCCGGCCGCTCTCCCGCGCCCCTTCGACCACCAGAACGATTTCGCCTTTCGGCTCCCGGTCGGCATACCGGCCGGCCAGCTCGCTCAGCGTTCCGCGGGCGGTCTCCTCGAATTTTTTGGAAATTTCGCGGCATACGGCTGCCCGCCGGTCGCCGCCGAACACTTCGGCCAATTGGGCCAGGGTCTTCCCTGTGCGGTGGGGCGATTCGTAAAAGATCAGGGTGCGCGGTTCGCCGGCGAGTTGCTGCAGCCGGCTCTGCCGCCCTTTCTTCTGGGGCAGAAAACCTTCGAATGCGAACCGGTCGCAGGGCAGGCCGCTGTTGACCAATGCCGGTACGAATGCGGTCGGGCCGGGCAAGGTCTCGACATCGACTCCGGCTTCGACGGCATGGCGCACGAGCAGGTAGCCCGGGTCGGAAATGGCGGGTGTCCCGGCATCGGAAACCAAAGCGATGGTCTCTCCGCCGAGAATCCGCTCGACGATCTGTGCCGCGACGCCGTGTTCGTTGAACTTGTGGTACGAACACATCGGTTTGCTGATCCCCAGATGGCGCAGCAGATTTCCGCTGGTCCGGGTATCTTCGGCCACGATGCGGTCGCTCTCGCGGAGAATGCGGACGGCGCGCAGGGTGATGTCTTCCAAGTTGCCGACGGGGGTCGGTACGATATAGAGTTTGGCCACGCTTTTTCGGTTGTTGTATGGGTGGTTCGGCTGGCCCCGGCTTGTGCAGACCGACAGAGGGAATTAGCGCTCGAAGCGCGATTCGAGCAGGTCGATGAATTTGATCGTCGCCGCATTTTCCGGAATCCAGCGATAGTTCTCGCCCACGTAGACCAGCGCCTCTTCTAACGAATCCATCGCGTCGAGTTTGGCCGTTTCCGATTCAAAAAGCGCTTCGTTGCCGCGGAACAGCGTGTCGATGATCTCGTGGCGGGCATAGGGGCTGACCTCGATCCCCAGAATCCGGGGCGGTTCCGGCTGCTGCGGTTCCGGTTTCTCCGGAGCAGGCTCCGGTTCCGGATCTATTTCTGCCTCCGGCAGCACCTCCTCCGCAATCTCCGGTTCCGGTTCTATTTCCGCCTCCGGCACAGCGCTCGATTCCGTTTCCGATTCTGTTTCCGTCTCCGGCAGCACCTCCTCCGCTGCCTCCAACTCCTGTTCCGGCTCCGGGTGAAACTCCGCTTCCGGAAACTCCAACTGAGGAGGACAAAGATCATGCGCCTCATCGTCCTGCCGCACATGGGTCTCCTCCGCCATCCCCCCCTCCGTCTCCTCGTACGCCCCTTCCGCTATGATTTCCGCCGTTTCTTCCGTTTCGCGTTCTTCCGGCCCGATCGCCGCCGGTTCGACCGCCACGCCTTCCGGCTGTTCATCCGCCGGAGCCGTTTCGCCGGCCATCCCCGCCTCTGCCGGATCGCCGCACGGCATTTCGACTAATTCGGCATAAATCCGCTGCAAACGCCGCAGCGCCAGCCCCTGTTCGATCGCCGGCAGGTAACCCCAAGTCCGCCACCGGGCTATCTGAGCCTCGACTTTCCGCAATTCGACCTCCAATTCGTTGTATCCCATAACTGCACTGTGTGTGATCCGACTTGCAAACAAAAATAGTCTTTTCTTCCCGGAATTCACATACTTCGCCCCAAGTTTTTTTATAGCCCGCCGGGGTGTCGGGCGGGACCGGACGGGAATCGTCCGAAAGGCTCTATTCGTGCCCCATAGGGACGATTTCGGACGGCGGCAGAAGACAAATGCAGTCCGTTGTGTACTTTTTTGATAAAAAACAGCTATCTTTGGAGCGGTCAATCGAATTGATGCGCAATCATTTCCGTAATTTTATAGTTTCATTTATTCATGTCTTCGAACAATAGCACGCCCAAAATCGGCGTATTTTATGACGGCAATTTTCTGCTGCATGCCTCGAATTATTACAACTATATCCATTCGCAGAGACGGCGGCTCAGTTTGAACGGGCTGCACGATTTCATCAGCCAGCGGGTGGCCGAGGAGGAGGGGATCGACCCGAAACGGTGCCGGGTGTGCGAGGCGCACTATTTCCGCGGGCGGCTCAATGCGGCGGATGCGGCGCAGCGAGGGAGCCAGCTCTACCATGACCGTGTCTTCGACGATATCCTGATGTCGGAGGGGGTGCACACGCATTACCTGCCGCTGCGGAATATCTACGGACGGAAAGAGGAGCGGGGGACCGATGTGTGGCTTTCGTTGGAGGTGCTCGAAATGGCGCTGCTGGGGAAGATCGACGTGGCGGTGTTGGTGGTGGCGGATACGGATTACGTGCCGTTGGTACGCAAGCTCATTGCGATGGGGGTGCGGGTGATGCTGATCAGCTGGGAGTTCGAATACACCAACGACGAGGGGACGAGGATCGTTACGCGGACCTCGCACGAGTTGCTGAACTTGGCCCACTATCCGGTCTTGATGCAGGAGGTGATCGAATGCGGTTTGAAACAGGACAACCAGTTGATAATGAATCTCTTTGTTCAGAATCCCGAGTCCCGGCAGGGCGATGGGGGTGTCGATTCGGGCTATGACGGAGAGGATGAGCAGTCGACGGGCCGGCGGGAGCCGGGGGCGAGGTTTACGAGCCAGATTCTGAGCCTGAAAAATGGTTATGGATTTATCAAGTATCCGAACAACAATCTCTTCTTCCACAATCTCGATGTGATCGAGGGCGAATTTTCGGAGTTCTCGCCGGGGGATGAGGTGGAGTTCTCGATCGACAAGAACGACCAGGGGCAGGATGTGGCGAAACAGGTGAAGCGTTTGGGGGCGGGTAATCCGAAGGGAAATTCGTTCTGGAGCGGGATGTAGTTCCGCTTGACTCATTCGTTACAACAATAAGAGCGCGCGGGACGAAATCTTTCGTCCCGCG
>JAFLSI010000119.1 GCA_022511025.1 Rikenella sp.
CCTCGGGCCGGGCAGGCCCCGCGTGCCCGCGGCGGGCTATGGGCAGCCTCTACCCTACCAGAGAGAACCAAAAAAACTTTAGTACGCATCCCTGCGGGATGCTACTACTTCTACCCAAGCCAGCAAAATCCCCGACAAGCCACCTCAACATCCAATCTTCTGGATGCGCGAGAGCGTCGAATTTTTATACCGCTTCTTCATATCGTTCATGATCGCCTGCAACTCGTCCGGCGTCATCACCCCCTCGTGCAGCATCTGCATAATCGTCGCCTTCTCGTTGCTGAGCAGCATGCGAATCGTTTTCTGCGTGATCGCCAGCCGGTACGAACTCGGATAATGCTTCGCAATCAAGTCCATAATCGCCTGACTCTCCTCGATATTCTGCTGCACCTCACTCCGCAGCATCCGGAGTTTTTGGAGATCCTCCTCACCGAACGAGTCCGACGCCTCCAAATCGTCCAACAGCGTAATCGACGTGCGCTGTGCATGGATCAACCCCCGCGCCACATCGTACACCGCCACGAACGTCGTCGCATGGTGAATGTCCACCCACCGGTACAGCACCTCCCGCGACCGTTTTTTCCACCGCAGATAGAGCGGCAGTTTCGGCAGCTCCAACAACTTGGCCCGTTCGCACAACGACCGTTTGCCGTCCGAATCGTACAACTCCTCGACCGCCATCGACAGCCTCCGCAGCGAATCGGTCGAAATAATCCCCTTTTCGTACAGCTGCCAGTAGCGCCTCCGCTCCTTGTCCAGTATCCTCAACCGGATGTCGGCCACCAGGTCCTGTGTCTGCACCGGTGCAGTCGGCACCGGTTCCAGCCGCGGCAGGAAAGCCGCCACCTTGCTCCAATCCGCCGCCTGCAACGCCTCATTCTGCTTCAGTTTCACGAGGTACCGTTCCGCATTGTCGCACAACTGTTTGTGGATCGTATAGTTGAGATAAGTTTTGGCCGACGAGACCCGCGTCAGCCCCAATTTGCGCAGCAGCCAGCCGATCGTCGTCGCATTGACCGTCAGAGTCAGGGTAACGATCCCCGCCGTCAGAAAGAGCACTTGCCGCCGGATCGGTTCCGGAATCGGCAGCGCATAGGAGACCATCAGCGCCAGCGTCAGCCCCAGCGCACCGCGCAATCCGCCCCAGCACAGAATCAAAGCCTCCCGTTTGGAGAGTCCGTATCCCGAACGTTTCATGATCGGGTAGAAAAGCGCAATCGTCGCCATCCGCACCGCATTGATCCCGATATAGACCAGCACGAGGATGACGAAATCCAACCACGTAGCCTGCACCTGCAAGGCGATCACCACCCCGACCAGAATGAATATCAACGTATTGGCCATGTAGGTCGCCAACTCCCAGAACTCCTCCATGAACCGGTTGACCTCCGGTGCGATCCTCGGCCGGCCGTAGTAGGCGATCACCAACCCGTACCCCACCAAGGCGATCACCCCCGACACATTCATATAGCTTTGCGCCAAGAAGAACGTCAAATAAGCCGACACGAGAATCGCGCTGTTCTGCAACAGCGGATCGCTCTGGCTCCGCGTGATGAACCACAGGCAGAGCCAGCCGAACACTACCCCCAGCAGAATCCCCCCCAGCACGACATAAACGAAGTCCATCACCGGCTCTTCCATCCCTCCGGCCGCCGTGAAGGTTCCGAAAAAGAGCATGAAAAGGACGATCCCCGTTCCGTCGTTGAGCATGGATTCGGCATCGACCAAAGTCGAAAAACGTTTGCTCACCCCTAACTCTTTGAGCAGTGCGACGACGGCCACCGGGTCCGTAGCGCTGATCAGCGCACCGAACATCAAGGCATGCGTCCAGTTCCACTGGGCATACTGAGGGGCAAACAGACTCACGCCCATCATCAGCAGGCCGGTCAAAAACATGGAGACCACCATCCCCGGCCCCGACAGCAGACCGGCATTGGTCAGCGTTTTGCGAAAAATATGGGCATCCAATTCGTAAGCCGCGTCGAAGATCAGAATCGGCAGGAAGAGGTAGAGGATCAAGTCCGGGTCGATATGGCCGGCGAAATCGACGGCAGCTTTGAAGATCGAGCCGTCGGGATACAGACCGGCCCGGCTGAGCAGCCCGATGAACAGTCCGAATGCGAACAGCCCTACGGTGTAAGGCAGTACGGTGCGTTTGAGTCCGTATTTGAGGATGGCTCCGGCGAACAGCGAGGCGATGACGAAGACCAACGGAGCTAAGAGTTTCATGGAATCCATAAGCGTCGGACCGGCTTGAATGACCGGCGTGCAAAAGTACACAAAATTTCTGTCCGATCCGTTCGCCGGCCACTTCGACCGAGTCAGCAAATTCGGTACGGAAAACCATGGCGGAACCGAAAAATGGTTGCATCTTTGCACCGATCCGGCATCCGGCTCGGACGGATCGCACAAAAACAACCCAAGTAACGCAGACAGATACCCCCGGCACCTAACCATCCGACACCGATGAAAAACAAATACATCGACCTGATCGAGCAAACTTTCGAGTTTCCGCAGGATGAGTTCTCCGTCGTCGACAGCAACCTCCATTTCCACAATGTACCGTTGATGGAGGTGATCAAGCAGTACGGCACTCCGTTGAAAATCACCTACCTCCCGAAGATCAGTTCACAGATCCAGCGGGCCAAGAAGCTCTTTAATGTCGCGATGGCCAAGGTCGACTACAAGGGGACGTACAACTACTGTTACTGCACGAAAAGTTCCCATTTTTCGTTCGTCTTGGAAGAGGCCCTGAAGAACAAAATCAACCTCGAGACCTCGTCGGCCTACGACATCCACATTATCCATGCGCTGTACGACGGCGGGATGTTGGACAAGGACACCTACATCGTCTGCAACGGCTACAAACGGCCGCAGTATGTCGAAAACATCGCCGGACTGATCGCGAACGGATTCGTGAACACGATCCCCGTAATCGACAACAAGGATGAACACGAGCTGCTCGATGCGGCGATCGACCGGCCGTGCAGCATCGGGATCCGCATCGCTTCGGAAGAGGAGCCGAAATTCGATTTCTACACTTCGCGGTTAGGGATCCGGTATCGCGAGATCAAAAACTATTACCTCGAAAAAATCAAACCGAACAAGAAGTTCCGGCTCAAGATGCTGCACTTCTTCATCAACACGGGGATTCGCGACACGGCTTACTATTGGAACGAACTGTCGAAGTGTCTGGCCGTCTACTGCGAACTGAAGAAGGTGTGTCCGGAGCTGGATTCGCTCAACATCGGGGGCGGGTTTCCGATCAAGAACTCGCTGGCTTTCGACTACGACTACGAGTACATGGCCGAGGAGATCGTGGCCCAGATCAAGACTTATTGCAATGTGAACGAAATCGAAGAACCGAACCTATTTACGGAGTTCGGATCGTTCACGGTGGGGGAAAGCGGCGCGACTCTTTATTCGATCATCAACCAGAAGCAGCAAAACGATCGGGAGCTGTGGTACATGATCGACAGTTCGTTCATGACGACGCTGCCGGACACGTGGGGGATCAACCAGCGTTACATGATGCTGCCGATCAACAACTGGGACAAGGAGTATCAGCGGGTGTTTCTCGGCGGCCTGACGTGCGACAGCGAGGATTACTACAATGCGGAGGCGCACCAGAATGCGATCTTCCTGCCGAAACTCTGTCCGGGGGATACGCAGTACATCGGGTTCTTCCACACGGGGGCCTACCAAGAGTCGTTGGGGGGATACGGGGGGATCCAGCACTGTCTGATACCGGCGCCGAAGCATATCATCATCGACCGCGACAAGGAGGATAACGAATACTACACAAGGCTTTTCGCGAAGGAGCAGAGTTACCGGGCGATGATGCGAATCTTAGGCTATTGAGTTTTGCTGCGAGGGGGCTGTAGGTGGGTGCTGGTGCGGTGGGCGGGCGGCGGTCCACAAAATACCTGCGACCCGACGGGTCGCTGATTTGATTGAAATCTTTTGGGTCGTGCGAGGCGTCGCCAGCGGTGGAAGCAACAAGCTCCGCCGAAGTGGCGCCCCGCCGTGCGGGGTGGCGGCGCACCCGTTGGGTGTTTTATTGGCAGCCTCTATCCCATTCTGCCTCGCTGTTCTCTGCGACCCGCAGGGTCGCGCGCCCGACGCCGCCCCCTCGCGGAGGGCGCCACTCGCCTTGCTTATGGCTTCTCCGCCGGCGTCAAGCGCTGGCAGAGGCGGCCAACAAAAGACGCAACGCGTCCGACTCGCAAGAGTCGGGCGGGCGGCGCCACCCCCTGCGCCGCACCCGTTGGGTGTCTTGCTGGCAGTCTTTACCCCGATTCAGGCCGCACCCGTTGGGTGTCTTACTGGCCGCCTATACCCCAGCTTCGGCCTGCCCACTCCTGCGGAGTGGACGCACAGCGTCTCTTGCTGGCAGCC
>JAFLSI010000012.1 GCA_022511025.1 Rikenella sp.
GAATACCTGCCTGTCACGCAGGGGGTCGCGAGTTCGAGTCTCGTCCGCACCGCCACGAAGAGGAAAGTTCCGGCAAATCGGTTTGCCGGAACTTTTTTTATCCGGTTGCCGCACCCGTCCGGACGATTCGGCCGAAAATGTTTTTTGAATGACGCATTCGGCTTTTTGTCCTCCCCGGCGCGTACCGGTCCGTTCGGCTTTTTCGTTCTCTGTTGCGGGTGCGGGGATCGTCAGAATCGGGTTTTTCTGTAACGAAAATCGTCAAAATCGTTATGAAATGCAGGCTGCGAATAAAAATCTGACAAAAATGATTTGAATACTGAACGAATAATTACTACCTTAGCCGCGTGAAATATCATCCGCCGGCTGGCGGGATAGAATAACTTGGATGGATATGGGCTTTGCAAAACGCAGAAGATCAATCACAAAGGTCAATAAAGGACAGTGGGTCGCTTTGATGGCGGGCCTCTCTGTCTGCATCCTTGCGGGGATCGGCGGACAGGCGAAAGCGCAGATTGCAGACTTGGCGGCACCGCAAAAACAGTCGGTGAATTTTTCGTTCGGTCTGGGAAGCGCGGAATTCTCCGAGCGGTACGGCGGAAACAAAGCGGCGATGGCGCAGTTCGATCAATTGATTCGGCAGCTGGCGGGGAGTTCTTCGGCACGGGTCGACTCGATTGTGGTGGTAGCGTATGCTTCGTCGGCCAATCAATTGGGGAACATCGAAGTGGCCGAACGGCGGATCGATGCGGTCAAGGCCTATGTCGAACCGGTGATCCGGCAGTCGCAGCTGCGGCAGGCGGTGGTGGTTACGGAAAATGTGGTGATGAAGAACGATATTACCATGCCTCAGCAGATGTTCGACCTGTTGAAGCGGGTTACCGTTACGGTGTATATGAACGGAGTGCTGACGGCGGATGCAGGGAAGAATGTGCGGAGCGGAGGATGGGGCGGTGAAGAACAGCGCTATATCTCGCCGTTCGGAAATGGCGATACGGATGTCTTCGGCCGGTCGGCGGCGGCCAATCAAGGAACTACTGTTGCTGCGGGGGCGGCAGGGGGACAGAAGTCTGCCTCGACGGTGGTGAAACCGACGGCTGCGGGGGATACCTATACAGATAATAATAGTGTCTTTGCGCAACAACAGCATCAGCCGTCGCAGCAGGCGGAAAAGACCGAAGCGCCGGGGATGTCGAAAGCAGAAGAACAGCTTCTGCAACAGGTACAGTTGCTGCAACAGCAGGTACAACAGCTTCAGGTGCAGTTGCAACAACAGCAACAACAGCAGCAGCAACAACAGCAGGCGGCACCTGTTCAGCCTCAGGCAGTGCCTCAGCAGACTCAGCCGGCACAGCCGCAACGACATTACGGCAGTGGTGTCGATGCAGAATTGCAGCGGTACATCGATTCGCTGGCGGCAACGATCAATATGGACGATTTGCCGACAACCGGTGGTGTCGGGGATAACGTGGCGGCAGAGAAACCGGCAGCGGCTCCGGTCGTAGCGGAACAGAAAACGGTGAAACAACCGCAGGCACCGGTGATTACGAGCGAAGATCCGTGCCCGGAAGAACGGGATCCGGAGATCTACGATCTCATTCGTCGCATGGTGCTTGAAGGGTCTGCGGGGACGGCGTCGGCGGGTCAGACCAGGACGACGGTGCAAGAGGTGGAATCGGTGGTGCCGCAGCAGCCGGAACAACCGCAGCAAACTCAACAGCCTCAATATCAACAGAAACGGGAAGTAGTCGCGTTTGAAGTGGTTCCGGGCGGTGTCGGTGAAGCGGAGACGGAACGGGATGTCGAGGTGAGCGAAGAGGTGAAAAAAACGAAGGTAAAACCGGTTAAGCCGATTAAGGCTCCGCATGAACCGTTGGAACTGGTTCGTCCGTTTATCGGAGTGAAAACCAACTTGGCCTACTGGGCTGCGGTGGCGGCGAACTTGGAAGTCGAATTCTACTTTGCCGACCGGTGGTCGGCGGCGGTCGAAGGGGTTTATACCAACTGGGATATGAACCTGTACAAGAAACATTACGCAGTGAACGAACTCAGTCCGGAGGTGCGTTATTGGTTCGGTCGCCGCGAGGGACAGTACCGCGGGTTGTACTTGGGCGTTTACGGGCAGGTCGGTCAGTTCGACTACCTGTTCAAAAACGAGGAGACCGGAAATACGGGGGACTACTACGGAGTAGGGCTTTCGCTCGGCGGATACCTGCCTTTCACGCGCAATTTCGGTATGGAACTGGGGCTGCGCGGCGGTTGGGTGCATGCCGGGAATTACGACCGCTACTATTACGAAGCACCGCTCTATATGTATAAATCTTCCCACACGGCCAATTATTTCGGATTGACCGGGGCCAAGGTTTCGTTGGTGTATCGGTTCGGATTGGGCAAAAACAACCGGTAGATACGAAGACCGGGAGGATTTCAGCGCGCGTATTTGATTTAAGTACAGTAGTTTAGATTTGGGAAACGTAAACATCATGGGTGAGATATTACATTTCGGGAAAATGGGCGTGAAAGGGGTTGCCGTGTGCGCAACTTTTGCCGCGGCTGCGCTGCTCGCCTCTTCCTGCGTCAGACGGGAATTGCACGTCAAACCGGACGAAGGACATGTCATCCTGGATTTCGATTGGCAGAACATCGTGCCGGGCGGATCGGTGCCGGACAAGATGAGCGTCTATTTCTATGGAGCGGACGGAACCTTGAAACGGGAAGTGGTCGAAAATGGACGGTTCGGTGTAACGCTCGCTTCAGGAGACTACAAAGTGCTTACGTTGAATGAAGAAGCAGTGTCGTCGAGCGTCGGGTTCACCAATATGGAAGATTTCGACCGGGCTTATGCTTATGCCCTGCCGCTCAATAAAAAGGCCGAAGGAGAGGAGTTTTGGATTCAACAGCCGGGGATGCTTTATAGTGCGAACCTGACCGATTTGACAGTGAATAAGGAAGATACGGTGGCGAGAACGTTTGTCCCGGCCTCTTTGGTGCGGCGGGTGATACTCAAGATCCGGTTTACGGGGGATGCGGATCGGGTAACGAATGTCTCGGCGGCTTTGACCGGAGTGGCGCCGGCGGTACGGTTGGCAACGCTGGAGCATATCGACGGGGTGGCTTCGATTACCGAGTTCGAGCCTAAATTGTCGACGGAAGAGACGGGGTTTTATACGGCGAGCGTTTTGGTTTTCGGAGTTTCGGCGAAAGATGCGACGGGAGCGGTGGCGGACAATACGGTGCGTTTAGGGGTGAACTTCGATAATAATGGATCGCAGACTTTGGAAGAGGGAATCGAGATCGAAGAAGGGACGGGCGATATCGAAATCGATGTCGAACTGGCAGTGGAAGTGGCGGCGACCAGTCAGGGAGGATTTGTAGCGAAAGTTACGAAATGGGAGGTTACGACCGACGGAATGGAAGTGGATAATCGGCCGTAATTACATAGCGTATTTATAAAGACGAGAGGGAGGATGTTGCGGGAGGAGAAAGTGTGCGGGCCGGAGGCGATATAAAATCACGAAATTAAAAAGTACAGGTACCAAAATATGAAAAGGATCACATTATTGGCCACTGCTGCTGCCCTGCTTTCGGTGGCCGGGTTGAGCGGCTGTGCCAAGGAGACGAATTTGTCCACGGTCGGCGAGCCGTCTCTGTTGATGCTGACGGCTACGGAGCTGGCGACCAAAGCGGATACGGAAGTGTTGCCGGAAAATACGGAAGTCGGAGTGCATGTGGTGGAATTGACTACCGGCGAAACGGCTGCTACGGCAAGTTGGGCCAATCTGAAGCATGTTGCGGACGAGTCGGGGCAATTGAATATGACCGATCCGGAGGCGTCGATTATTCTGACTACGGGGTATACCTATGATATTTACTCGTATAGTCCGTATGCCGAAGGGGTTTCGGGGGAGGCGGTTTCTGCCATTCCGGTGAATCATGGGACGGATATTCTGTGGGCGAAGGCAGCGGCTGAAAAACCCAATGCGAAGACTCACTCTGCCTCTTTGGTCTTTGAACACAAGATGGCACAGGTGGAATTTCAGGTGGTGGCCGATGCGGCCACTGAACCGGATATTACCGGTGCGACCCTCAAAGTAACCGGTTTTTATCAGAACGGGACACTGGATCTGTCGACCGGCAAGGTAAAACCGGGGAGCGGCACTACCGACGCAGCAGCGGTGGACGAAACGGTCGAACTGACGGAGTTCGGAAAAGCAGTCTGCTTTGTGCCGGTCGATGGCGATATGGAGTTGAAGGTCGAAGTAACGGTGCCGGGGGGAGCGAATGCGGGGGTATATTCGGGAACGATTACCCGGACGTTCGCACCGGGTAAATCGACACTGATTACGATTACGGTGGTCGACCGCAACTCGGAATTGGGACTGGAAGCCGGATTGGTGCCGTGGGTGGAAGAGACGGGCGACGTGGATGTGAACAATTAGGCGGAGGAGGGCTTCTCTCGTCTGCCGGCGGGGTAATAACGAAATCGGAGGGAGGCTCGTTTTCTTGTTTTTGAAATGTAAATGTTTGTAACGAAAATTATGAAAACATTACTTGCGCTTGCGGGAGTACTTTTGGTAGCGGGCGGTTGTTCTCGGCAGAATATCCTGTCGGACGAGCAGTCCGGACTGGTATTGAGCGGGCGGGTTGTCAACGGGACCTCGGCGGTGTGGGCTACGAAAGCCGATGACAATCAGCAGTTGCAGGCTTTGCCGGAGGGTGATTTGGGGGTATATGTGCTGACCGTTTCGGGATCGGCTCAGGAACAGACGAATTTTGAAACTACGCAGTGGAAAAACTTGCAGTTTACCTCCAATGCGTCGGGGGATATCAGCGGAGCCGATAATGTAACGCTGCGGATGGGGACGGTTTATAATATATACGCTTATGCACCGAGGATTGCCGGTCTGAGCGATGCGCACAATATTCCGGTGCAGCACGGAGCGGATATGTTGTGGGCCAAGACGCCGCAGGTTACGGCTACGGCCAAAGAGACGAAGGCCAAGTTGCAGTTTTATCACAGCGGAGCACAGATCGGTTTCCGTTTGAAGATGAAGAATGGGGAGAATGTCGATTTGAGCGGGGCTAAATTGGAGGTGAGCGGCTTTTACAAGACCGGGACGTTGGATCTGGAGAGCGGGAAGATGATCTTGCAGGAGGAGGACCGTACGGAGACCATTACCGATTTCAGCGGACAAAAGACGAATATCTTGATTACGGGGAACAATATGAGTTTCTCGGTGAAAGTAACGGATGTTCCGGGGCAGGAGGGGAAAGTGTTTACGGGGAATCTGCCTTCGGCGTGTCAGGCGGGGAAATCGTATCTTTATGATGTGAATATCGATACCGATGATGCGCGTCAGGCAATTACCTTTACGGCGACGATCGAAGATTGGGAAGATGTAAATGGAGGAACGCTGCCGATTGGGTAGGTTGGCTTTGACTTTTGAGACATAATTAAAATTACCCCTCTTTCTGTTCGATTTTTCGATTGAAAGAGGGGTTTTCTTTTGCCTCCCTTTTGGGGATTTGCCTCGAGAGAGGGGTTTTCTTTATTTCTCTCTTATCCTTCTGTTTCAGAGATTGGCGCCAAGGTAATTTTCCAGCTCTCCCCTCCTCTTTTTCTTCACATTACACACGCTTAGCCTTGGTTGGTTTGTGCAGTTAATCCGTTCCGTTCGCTATACAGTAAATCACACACTGCATCGTGTTTACAACGCACAGACAGACAGCATGCACAAAACACAACACAGTGCCCTCCCCTGCAAGTTCAAATTATCAACCCTTACAATTCCTCCGAAGCCGAAGTGAAATGCTTCTGTGCCTTGAGCAGATTGCGCGACTGAAGCACCATCGTCTTGGTCTCGTTGATAATATCTAAATACAGCATACTGCTCCGCGAACTCGACGCATTGTCCCGTACCCGGTAAATCTGGTTCTTGATCGCCTTGGCCAGTGTCTCGAACAACTGATCCCGGTGCATCAACGCCTCGTCCAACTTGCTGAAATCCTTGGTATGCAGCATTTGGATAATTTCGTCGTAAATAGCCGAAACCCGTTGATTGATATCCCGTAAGTCTGCCAGCTGAGCACGACTCAACCCCTCGTGGTTGTTGTCGATATGCTCGAAGCTCGGCCGCGTGATGTGCACCAGCGCCTTCGCCACCTCGTTGACATAATCGGCCACCTGTACATAATAGTGCCCCGTGTCGACATTGTTCTTCTCCAATTTGCGCAAAATCGGCACCAATCGGTACTTCCGTTCATGCGCCTCCTGGTACATCTCCTCTGCCGCCCGCATCGTCTCTTTCAGTTTTCGCCGATCTTCGTTCGCCAGCCCCTCCAGCGTGTCGCTGTAGAGTTTCGTCATGGTCTGCATCGCATGGCAAATCTCCTGAGTCGATTCGTCGATGATGTTCAACTCTTTTCCGTCCGTATGGTAGATCGCCTCACGCGCTGCCGCTTTTTTCTGCCGCCGCGAGAACAGTATTTTGCTTTGGAGCAGGATGAAAATACAGATCGCCCCTAATGCGAAGATCGCGATATTCCCGCCGTACATCAGCAACAGGCCGATGAAAAAAGCGATCGTAAAGGCGATAATCGCGGTCAGGAACCAGCCGGAAATCACCGTCAGCACCCCTGTAATCCGGTACACCGCACTTTCGCGTCCCCACGCCCGGTCGGCCAGCGACGAACCCATAGCCACCATGAACGTTACGTAGGTCGTGGAGAGCGGCAGCCGCAGAGAGGTGGCCGAAGCAATCAAAATCGAGGCGACCGACAAATTGACCGTTGCCCGGATCAAGTCGAACGGTGCCCGTTCCTCCGTCGAGACCGCCGCCATCGGTTTGAAACGCCGTTTGATGAAGCGTTGCACCCGCAGCGGCACGTAGTGCGTGAATTTCTTGTTGAAATTGACCGCCCCTCGCACCAGCGTTCGCGACAGCAGGGTGGAACCGAACCGCTCCGCCCCGTCGTCCTGCCGCGCCAAATTCAGCTCGGTATCCGACACCGAGCGGGCCTTTTTCGAGCAGCAGATCGTCGTTACCATGATCAGACCGCCGATAAAGAGGATCGACGGGCTGGCCGGTACCGTTCCGTCCAATGCCCCCATTTTCAGGGTCGAGATGTCGGCCCCTTTTGCCGCCGCCTCCGCCGCTATGTTATACGAGTCGAATCCCGCCACCGAGACCCCGATGAAGTTCACCAAGTCGTTTCCGGCAAAAGCCAAGGCGAGCGACAACGTTCCCGCCAGAACGGTCAGCCGCAGGATATTCCACTTCAGCAAATATTGAATCGCCGCCATGAGCAGCGTCCAGCCCGCAAAACAGCAGACCAGCAGCTGGAACGTGTGCGCATTCATCCACGCCATTGCCTCCCGAGGCATGATCGACGTATCTTTCAGCCCTTTGAAGATAGCGAAGTACGAGATCGCCGTCAGCGCGATTCCGCACCACAGCGGCCCTACGTACCGGAATGTCCGGTGGTAGTGGAACGAGAAGATCACCCGCGTAATGTACATTACCACCGTCCCGATGATGAATGCGATGATGACGGAGGTCAATATCCCCGAGATGATCCCCAGCGCCTTTCCTGCATTGATGTAGGTCGGCAGGTCGGCCAGCGTCTCCCCCGCCGATCCCCAGATTTTCACCATGGCCACCGCCACGGCTCCCCCCAGCAGTCCGAAAACCAACGAAACGGTGGTCGAGGTAGGCAGTCCGAAGGTATTGAAAAGGTCCAGCAGGATGACGTTGGTGAACATGACGGTCAGGAAGATCATCATCATCTCGTGGAAGTAGAAGTTTTCCGGATAGAAAACTCCTCGGCGGGCCACCTCCATCATACCGCTGGAGAAAATGGAGCCGAGGAGGATACCGGTCGATGCAACGAGAAGAATGACATACCGCGGAGCGGCCTTGGAACCGAGAGCGGAGTTGAGAAAGTTCACGGCGTCGTTCGAGACCCCGACGATCAAGGCCGAAATGGCGAGCGCCATGAGTATCGCTAAGACTACCAGGTAGATATTGTCCATAGGCGGAGTTGGGATTTCGGTATCGGGCCGGTTTAGCCCCCTGTATATCTACGGCGAAAATACCGAATTAATCTTAATTTACCAACAGCATGCAGCCCGTAGGTCCGCCGCTGTCGGGGCGGGCTGCACAGGGAGGTGCCCTTTGTACCCTTTCTGCGCTATAGTTGCGTAAGTGCCTGCCGGATAATGGCTTCGGCGGTGAGAGAGGGGTTTTCGCTGCAAATCGCCTTGACGACCTTCTCGCAGGTCGATTTCGGATAGCCGAGGATCGTAAGCGCCGAGACTGCCTCTTCGATCTGTTCGGCCACTTCGGAGAAGATGCCGGGCGTCGATTCCGAAACCGCCGCCACGTTCAGCACTTTGTTTTTCAGATCGACGATCGCCCGTTCGGCCGTTTTGGCGCCGATCCCTTTGACACTCTTCAACGCACCGACATTCCCCGTGGCGATGATCTGCACCATCTCTTCCACACTGTACGACGAGAGCATGATCCGTGCCGTGTTGGCCCCGATTCCCGACACGGAGATCAACAGACGGAACAGCTCCCGTTCTTTCTGCTGGCTGAAGCCGAAAAAGATCTGGGCATCTTCGCGTACGATGTGGTGAATGTAGAGGGTCGTTTCGTTCACGCCGCTCAGGGCGGTGTAGGTCTGCAACGAAATTTGGAGCTGGTAGCCGATACCGCCGGCTTCGATGACGACGTAGGCGGGGGTCAGTTCGGCGATCTTCCCTTTGATGTATTCGTACATGGCGGAGCGATTTTCCGGTTGCAAAGTTAATGTTTTCCGCCCGATTTCAGGAAAGAGGTTATCTTTGTCGTTACAAACGGGCGACTCAACTTTTGTAAAGATATGAAAACGATGTTCGATTTGACAGGCCGTATCGCTGTGGTGTCGGGCGCCAGCAGCGGTCTCGGCGCACAAATGGCCAAAGGGTTCGCCGCACAGGGTGCGGATGTGGTGATTACCGCCCGCCGGCTGGAACGGCTCGAAGCACTGGCGGAGGAGATTCGCAAGATGGGGGTACGATGCTTGCCGGTGAGGTGCGACGTTACGGTTACGGAGTCGGTCGATGCTGCCGCCGCAGCCGTGGAAAAGGTGTTCGGGCGGGTCGATATTCTGGTAAACTGCGCCGGAGCGAACAAGGGAACGGGCGTGCTCGACACGACCGACGACGACTGGCAGTTTACGGTCGATACCGACTTCACGAGCGTTTTCAAAGTGTCGCGCGCTTTCGGAAACATCATGAAGAAGCACAATTACGGCCGCATTATCAACATCGCGTCGATGTACGGTCTGGTGGGCAATACGGCGATGGATGTCGTCGGATACCACGCCACGAAGGGCGGTGTCGTGAATATGACCCGTGCGATGGCGGCGGAGCTGGCGAAGTACAACATCACGTGCAATGCGATCTGTCCGGGCTATTTTGCTACGGAGCTGACGGTCGAGACGCTGGAAACCGACTTTTTCAAAGAGTATATGCAGCGCACCGTGCCGATGGGGCGCTACGGTCGCGAGGGCGAACTGAATGCCGCAGCGATATTCCTGGCCAGCGACGAGGCTTCGTATGTTACGGGCGTTATTCTGCCTGTCGACGGCGGCTATACGGCTGTGTAGAACTGTAGTTTTTTTATACTATCTTTGTACGGAAAACACGGAACCTTAATCTCATCATTTTACGGAATATGAACAGAACGAAACGGAACATCGTATTTTTGGCAGCCGGAGCTGCTTTTGCGGGATTGACTGTGGTCGGCTGCTCGGGAAGCAAGGGGGCTGCTGCGGGGACGGACGGAACGGCGGCGGATTCTTTGCAAACGGCTGCTGTCGCTGCTGTGGGGGGCGAATATAACGGGAAGATCGTGTATGTGCAGATCGACTCCTTGATGCGGGGTTATGGATTGGCGATGGATTTGCAGGAGGCGTTCGCTGCCAAGAGCGAAAAGGCGCAAAACCAGCTGACGGCGCAGGGACGGAGCTTGGAGCGGGAGATGCGCGACTATCAGGAGAAGATGCAGAAAGGGTTGATCACCCGTTTCCAGGCACAGAATATCGAGGAGGGTTTGCAGAAAAAACAGCAATCGCTGCTGGAGTACCGCGAACGGATGATGCAGGAGCTGGCCGAGGAGGAGGCGGTGATGATGAACCGGATCAGCGAGGCGATTATGCAGTATGTCCGGACGTACAATGTTGAGAAGAAGTTCAGCATGATTATTAGTACGCAGGGAGCGAATACGGTGTTGATTGCCGATCCGTCGCTCAACATTACGGACGAACTGCTCCGGGGGTTGAACGAAGCGTATCGGGCGCAGCAGGATTCGGTGAAGGCGAAGTAGAGAGAGGCTTTTTCCGACCTTTATGCCATTCGGTCCATTTTCTCGTAATTCGAGAAAATGGACCGAATGTTTTTTAGTTTAAGAGCATGGAGAGCAACTTGTAGAGCATGTAAAAGCAGAGCGCTAATTTCAATCCGGTGCCAAGCGCAAAACCTAAGAATGCTCCCCATGCTGCCCGCAGTGCATTGCTTCCCGATTTGTCGGCGAAGATCAACTCTCCGCAAAAAGCGCCGAGCAGCATGCCGGCGATCATCCCGACCGGGGTGAAAATCAACCCCAGCAGCATGCCGATGGCCGATCCCCATGCTGCGGCTCTGCTGCCGCCGAATTTTTTGAGGATGAGCGGGGGGAGAAAGTAGTCGGCCAGAAACACGGCGAGTGAAATGCCTGCCAGAATCCACAGGAAGGTGTTGCTGAAAGGGGTGTAACCGCTCCACCGTCCGATCCAGAGGCTCAGATAGGCCAACGGAACGCCGGGCAGGGCGGGTACGACCGACCCGATCATGGCGAGCAGCAGGACGGCAAAGGCGAGAATAAGAAGAAAGAGATTCATATCGGTCCGGTTATGTAAAAAAGCCGGGTTCAATCGAATGAAAACCCGGCTGTCGATGCTATTTGAATGTTTTCTTATACTAATCCCGAAAAGCCCATGAATGCCATAGCCAGAATCCCCGCAACCAACAGGGCGATCGGCACCCCGCGAAAAGCGCGCGGTACGTCGGCCAGCTCCAATTTCTCGCGCAGCCCGGCAAACAGCACTAAAGCCAGTGTAAACCCGATCGCCGTCGCCGCTGCAAACACTACGCTCGCCGCTAAGTTGTAGTCTTTCTGCACCAACAGAATGGCCACCCCGAGCACCGCACAGTTCGTAGTAATCAGCGGCAGAAAAATCCCCAACGCCTGATACAGGGCAGGACTCACCTTTTTCAACACGATCTCCACCATCTGCACCAAGGCTGCAATCACCAGAATGAAGACGATGGTCTGCATGTATTCGATCCCCAGCGGTTCCAGCACCCCGTGTTGCAGCGGGTAGACCACCAATGCCGCAATGGTCATCACGAACGTAACCGCTCCTCCCATCCCGATCGAAGTGGATACTTTGTTGGAGACCCCGAGGAACGGACATATCCCCAGAAACTGCGCCAGCACGACGTTATTGACGAAGATCGCGCTGATAATGATGACGAAATATTCCATACTCTTGCTCTCTTCTTATGTGTGTGTTTACCGCAGTTTGGCGGTGAATTTGTTGAACAGGACCAAAAGATAGCCCAATGCCAGGAAGGCTCCCGGCGCCAAAACGAAAATCAATATTCCGTCCGTACCCTCCGGCAGGAACTTGGCGCCGAATACCGATCCCGCTCCCAAAACCTCCCGCACGATCCCCAGCAAGGTCAGCGAGCCGGTAAAGCCCAAGCCGATCCCCAGCCCGTCGAGCATCGAAGCGAACGGGCCGTGTTTCGAAGCGAACGCCTCGGCGCGGCCCAGAATGATGCAGTTCACCACGATCAACGGAATGAAAACCCCCAAGGTATTGTACAAATCCGGTACATACGCCTGCATCACCAATTGCACGACCGTTACGAACGAGGCGATAATCACGATAAAGCTCGGAATCCGCACTTTGGCCGGAATCACATTCTTGACTAACGACACCACGATGTTCGACATGATCAGCACGAACATCGTCGCGATCCCCATACTCATCCCGTTCATGGCTGACGTGGTCGTCCCCAAGGTCGGACACATCCCCAGCAGCAGGACGAAGGTCGGGTTCTCCTTGATCAACCCTTTGGTTATCAATTGCAGTTTTGTCATGGCTATTCTTCTCCTTTCTGCGAATGAGTGTGTGTCGCCGTCGCCCCCGAAGCCGCATCCGCCGGGGTCGGGTCGGCTTTCAATACCGATTGCAGCCCCTCGTATGCCCGCGCCACTGCGTCCGTAAACGCCCGCGATGAAATCGTGGAAGCCGTAATCGCATCCACATCGCCGCCGTCTTTCTTCACTTGCAGCCGGAACGAGGCCGGGTTCTTGCCTTGAAACTGAACGGAAAAGTTCGACTTGTCCCGTTGAATCTTGTCTCCGAGTCCCGGTGTTTCGTTGTGCGAAATGACCGAAATGTCCTTAATCGTTCCGTCCGGCAGAAAACCGACCATCAAGGTCATCTCTCCCCCGAACCCGTTTTTCGAGAAGGTTTCGACGGCATACCCCACCACTGCCCCGTCCCGTTTGGCCGGGTAGATCGTGAGTGTGTCCGCCTTGTCGCTCCGTTGTGTCGGATCGGGCTGCGAGCTGACCGGTATCTTGACCGCTTCGGCCGCCGGCGTATTGTCGAACGCTCCGGCCCCGCCGACCACTTCGGCGATGGCATCGTTAATCTTTGTCTTTTGTGTCTCTTCGATCGGCTCTTGGGTCAGCAGATAGATCCCGCCGACCGCTGCACTGGCCACCAAGGTGATGGATCCCAGCACGACCGCCATATTTTTGAGTGTACTTTGCATAGCCATATCCTGTTTCCTCCCCGTTCTATTTCGTCTTTTTCGGATTCCGGTCGCCGAAACGGGACGGTTTCATATACATGTCGATGAGCGGCACTGCGGCGTTCATAATCAGGATGGCGAACGAAATCCCTTCCGGATAGGCTCCCCACACGCGAATCAACACGGTAATGATCCCGATCCCGATCGCATAGACGGCCTGTCCGGCCTTGCTCATCGGCGAGGTAACGTAGTCCGTGGCCATGAATACAGCCCCTAATACAGCCCCCCCCGCAAAAATGTGGAACAGCGGGTTGATATACAGCACGGGATTCGCAAGCCACAGCACGGAAGCGAAAACGAATATCGTCCCTAAGACGAAAACCGGGATCCGCCACGTAATCACCCGGCGAATCAATAGGTACAGCCCTCCGATTAGCAACGCCGCCGCCCCGATTTCCCCCATCGAACCGTCTTTAAGTCCCAGGAGCATGCCGCCGAGGTCGATATTCGGCATAAATTCCGCCACCGGCCGTCCCGCTTTCAGCGCCTCTTTGATGAATGCCAGCGGTGTCGCTCCGCTGAATGCGTCGGCCACCGCCCCTGTCTCCGGAATGAATGCGGCGGAGGTCATCTGCGTCGGAAAGGAGATCAACAGGAACACCCGTCCCACCAAGGCCGGATTGAACGGGTTCCGTCCCAATCCTCCGAACGACATCTTCCCGATCCCGATCGCCACCAAGGCTCCCAGCACGATCAACCCCGGCGAAATGGTCGCCGGCAGGTTGAAGGCCAGCAAGGTCCCGGTAACCACCGCCGACCAGTCGCCTAATGTGCAATCCCGCCGCAGCAGAAACCGGCCGATCAGCCACTCGAAGAGCATACACGATGCGATCGCGATTCCGGTCAGCCAAACCGCGCTCCAGCCGTAGACGAATACGGAAAATGCAAATGCCGGAATCAGTGCGATCACCACGTCGCGCATGATCCGAGGCGTAGATAAATCCCCGTGCAAGTGAGGCGAGGGGGCTACTATTCTGTTGCTCATGATCTGAATGTTTCTTCTTCGGTTATTTGGCCTGTCGTGCCCGGATGATTTTCAAGGTTTCGGCTTTTCCTATGCGGACGTAGTCCAGCAGCGGCAGGTAAGAGGGGCAGGTAAAGGCACAGCAGCCGCATTCGATGCAGTCCGCTGTCCGCTCCCGTTCGAGCCGGTCGTAGAGGCCCTGCCGTGCGAGTTTCGAGATCAGGAAAGGTTCCAGCCCCATCGGGCAAGCCTCTACGCACTTCGCACAGCTGATGCAAGCCCTCTCCCGGCCCCGCACCGATTCGTTCGCCGGCATCAACAGCACTCCCGAAGTCCCTTTCGTAACCGGGGCGTCGATGTTGGCCATGGCCCGTCCCATCATCGGCCCGCCGTTAATGACTTTCCCCGTATCTTCCGGCAGACCGCCGCAGGCCTCGATCAAGGCCGAAACCGGCGTCCCGATCCGCACCAACAGGTTCGACGGTTCGGCCAACTTTTTCCCCGTAACGGTTACCACCCGGTCCACGATCGGCCGCCGTTTCTGGACCGCCTGGTACACGGCATAGGTCGTCCCCACATTTTGCACCACCGCCCCTACGTCGATCGGCAGCGCACCGCTCGGCACTTCCCGCCCGGCAATCGCCGCTATGAGCTGCTTTTCCCCCCCCTGCGGATACCGCATCTTCAGCGGCACCACATGTATCCCTTTGTGATACGAACCGGTGGAAAGAATATCGTTGAGGTGTTTGATCGCCTCCGGTTTGTTGTTTTCGATGCCGATATAGCACTGCTCTACCCCCAAAGCCCGCATCAAAATTTCGCACCCCACCAGCACTTCCTCCCCTCGCTCCATCATCAACCGGTAGTCTGCCGTCAGGTAGGGTTCGCACTCCACGCCGTTGATAATCAACATTTCCGCCACCTTCCCCTGCGGCACCGACAATTTGACCTGCGTCGGGAATGTCGCTCCCCCCAACCCCACGACCCCTGCTGCTGCGATCCGCGCCACGATCTCTTTCGGTTCTAACGTACACTCCTTGACCAGCGTATCCGTCCGGTCGATTTCGGGATTCCACTCGTCCCCTTCGACCGCAATCGTTACGGCCGGCTTGCGCAAATTGGCTCCGTCCGGAACCGAATCCACCGCCGTAACCGTCCCCGAAACGGATGCGTGTATATTGGCCGAAACGAACCCTGACGCCGTTCCGATCACGTCTCCGACCCGGACTTTGTCCCCTTTCTGCACCGTTGCCGTGGCCGGCGCGCCGATGTGCTGTCCTAACGGAATCGTTACCGAAGCCGGAATGTCGAATATCCGAATCGCCGCATCCCGGCTGAGCTTATAATCGTGCGGGTGGACGCCACCTAATCTGAAAGTCTTAAGCATGTTGTTCTCCTCCTTCCTGTTGTGCGATAGTCGTTTCTTGCGCCGCAGCGGCCGGTTCCGGTTTGGGAGCCGGGGTCGGGAAATTCACCGCCGCGATCGCTCCCGTCGGGCAAACCGCTACGCATTTTCTGCACAGCCGGCATTTTTCCGGGTCGATATAGGCCAAGTTGTTCTCCAAGGCGATCGCCTCGAACGGGCAGGTTTTCACGCACTTCCCGCAGCCGATACACCCCGCCGAACAAGCCTTCCGCGTAACGGCCCCTTTGTCCTTGTTGACGCAATACACGCAAACCCGTCTCCCCTTGACCCCTTTCTTGCGCAGTTCGATGATCTGTTTCGGACACGCCTTGACGCATGCTCCGCACGCCGTACAGCGTTCTTCGTCCACCTCCGGCAGTCCGGTCTCCGGATTCATGTGGATGGCGTCGAAGTTGCAAGCCCGCGTGCAGTCTCCGTTCCCCAAGCAGCCGAACGTGCACCCCGTCTCCCCGCCGTACAGCGAGGCTTCGACCAAACACGACCGGGCTCCGTTGAACGTATTGATCCGCGGCCGGCAGCCGTACGTCCCGCCGCATCGCACCACCGCCACGGCCGGTTCCTTTTCCGCCACGGCCTTGCCGAGGTACTCCGCCACGCTTTTCATCGTCGCCGCTCCGCCCACCGGGCAGTACAGAGCCGAAATGTCGTCGGATTTAACCAGCGCTTCGGCCATCCCCCGGCATCCCGGAAAACCGCAGCCGCCGCAGTTCGCCCCCGGCAGTTTCGCTTCGGTCTCGTCGATCCGCGGATCTTCGTAGACCTTGAATTTCTGCGCAACGAAGTAGAGTATGACGGCTGCTGCCAGCCCCAACCCCACCAGAATTGCGATGGTGTAAATCAGCGTTTCGTTCATTATTCGTTATTGTTCGGTTTCTTTTTCGATTTCGATGGTCAGCCTCCGGTCGATCCCTCCCCGCAACAGTCTCACGGCCAAAAAGTAGAGTCCCAGCAGCCCCAAGGTCGCCAATGCGGCGGCCGTCTCCTCCGTGCCGAGTGCCTGAAAAACGAGCAGGGCGCCGATAATCAGAAAAACCGGCACCAAATAGGCCACCGCCACCGCCCGCAATCCCGCCGCCCGCCGCATGACCAATGTAATCTGCTCCCCGGTCCGGTACCCCTGTCCGTCGTTGACGAGCGTCATCCGCCGCCCGCCGGCCGTTCCCCCCTCGCTGCAAACACGCCGGGCCTTGCATCCCGCACACGCCTCCGCCCGGCACACCTCGACCTCTAACTCCGAATCGGAGACCCGGACGACGGTGGCGGTTTGGCGAATGGTCGAGCGATAACGGTTCATGGCGGTAATAATGCACGCAAATGTAGCAAAATTTCGGTAATAATGCGTAACTTTACTTTCCCGAATGGGAGATTACAACAGATAGATCAATGAACAGAGAGTGCGATTTTTTGGTGATCGGTTCCGGGATTGCGGGGCTGAGCTATGCCTTGAAGGTGGCCGACAGCGGGCGGGTGCTGCTCGTAACGAAGAGCCTCTTGGACGATACCAATACCTATCATGCGCAGGGGGGGATTGCCAGCGTAACGTACGAACCGGACGATTTCGAGCAGCATATCGAGGATACGATGGTATGCGGCTCGCACAAAAATAACCGGGAGGTGGTGGAATTAGTGGTTCGGAATGCGCCGGCGCAGATTCGGCAGCTGATCGAATGGGGGGTCGATTTCGACCGGACGGCGGACGGCAGCGGGCGTTACGAACTGGCGCGGGAGGGAGGACACACGCAGCACCGGATTCTGCACCACAAGGATTATACGGGGGCCGAGGTCGAAAACCGGTTGATCGACCGGGTGCGGGAGCATCCGAACATCGAGGTGCTGGAGCGGTGCTTTGCGGTCGACCTGCTGACCCAGCACCATCTGGGCAAGTTGGTGAAGCGGTCGATTCCGGGGACGGAGTGTTACGGGGCCTATATTCTGAAATTGGATACGCAGGAGGTCTTCACGGTGCGGGCGAAGGTAACGGTGCTGGCCACGGGGGGGACGGGGAATGTCTACCACACGACGACCAATCCGGCCGGGGCGACGGGCGACGGGATCGCGTTGGTGCACCGGGCCAAGGGGATCATCGAGAACATGGAGTTCATCCAGTTCCATCCGACCTCGCTCTACAATCCGGGCGAACGGCCGTCGTTTCTCGTTTCGGAGGCGATCCGGGGATTCGGAGCGATTCTCCGGACGCAGGACGGCAAGGAGTTCATGCAGAAATACCACCCCATGGGTTCGTTGGCTCCGCGGGACGTGGTGGCGCGGAGTATCGACCACGAGCTCAAAACCCGGGGCGAAGATTATGTCTATTTGGACGTTACGCACAAAGATCCGGAGCTGACGAGGGATCACTTTCCGAACATCAACCGGAAGTGTCTGTCGATCGGGATCGATATTACGCGGGATTTCATCCCGGTGGTTCCGGCGGCCCATTATTGCTGCGGGGGGGTGAAGGTGGACCGGAACGGGGAGACTTCGATCCGGCGGCTCTATGCGATCGGCGAGACGGCTTCGACGGGGCTGCACGGGGCGAACCGGCTGGCATCCAATTCGTTGATCGAGGCGGTGGTCTTTGCGGAGCAGGCGGCGCGGCATTCGTTGGGGGTGATCGGCGGGCTGACGTGGCAGGAGGGACTGCCCGACTGGGACGACAAGGGAACGTCGCATCCGGAGGAGATGGTGCTGATTACGCAGAGTCTGCGGGAGGTGCAGCAGATCATGTCGAACTATGTGGGGATCGTGCGGTCGAATATCCGTCTGGAGCGGGCGATGCACCGTCTGCAAATCATTTACGAGGAGACGGAGCATCTCTACCGGCGGTCGAAACTCTCGAAAAATCTGTGCGAACTGCGGAACGTGATTGCCGTGGCCTACCTGATCATCAAACAGGCGCAGCAGCTCAAGGAGAGCGTGGGACTGCACTTTTCGCTGGATTATCCGATGCTGTCGCGGTTCTGAAGATCGAATACGGAGATTTGTTTTTAAGGGGCGCATATGCCAAGGGGGTGTTGCGTCTCCTTCGGACATGACCTGTTTGTTGAACCCAATACGGACTGTTTTTATGATGTTTTCTCTTGCATTCGCTTGGCTGTCGACTGTGCTCTCGGCCTTGGTGGTAACGACCTATACGGTCTCTTTCTGCATCCGGTACGGGATACCTACTTTTATCAGTGCCTCGTATTACAAACTGAAACACCCGATTCTCTTTACCCTGTCGATGTGGGCGACCGGAGGACTGGCGATACCCGGCATTCTGGTCGGGAGCGACCTGCATACGAAAGGGTTCGGCTTTGTGGCCGTGGCAGGGCTGTTCCTTGTCGGGGCGGCGCCGCGGTTCAAAGACAAACACCAGCTGCCGATCCATATCGTGGGTACTTCGCTGGCCATCATCGGCTCGACGGGCTGGGTCGGATTCAATCGACCCGAGGTGCTTGTCCTGTGGTCTTTCTTGGTGCTGTACGGACTGTGCCTGCTCATTTTTTGGAAAAGAATCAAGCCCAAACCGCTGTTCGTGGCGGAAGTCATCGCACTGGCGGCGTTTTATGCCGCTATCTTTCTCCGGCTGTTTTGTCTTGGGAAATAAAAACAGCGGGACGTCATGTGCGTCCCGCTGCGGCGGAAAGATAAAAAAGCAAGGGGTGTAAGCCGGGTTCTGTTCCGTGTGCAACGGTCTCTGCCATTTATCCAGCCCGGCGGTCTCCCGCCGGATCGTCAGCAACCTACCCCCCGACTCGGACGGGCCGCCCTTCGGATCCGCATCGCGCAGATCGGCGTCGGTGTACATGGTCTTGCAACCCGCAGTCCGTACGGCTGCCGGTGTCGCCACCGGCACCGGTAGGCTCTTGCCCTACCTTTTCACCCTTACCCCGGCCGCTTCAGCGGCCGGGGCGGTCGTTTTCTGTTACGGATGCACGAACTTGCGTCCGTCTGGCAGTTTCACCAGTGCGGCGCCCTGTGTTGCCCGGACTTTCCTCCCCTCCCGGTTCGCCGCGGACGGCGCCGGAAGCAGCGGCAGAGCCCCCTTGCTTCGTTAAAGTTTATTTCAGAAAGATCATTACCGCTCCGTACCCGTACTCCGCGAACGAAGCATCCTGATACCGCAGTGCGGGGTAATTGCGCTTGAGCAGTTTTTCGATTTCGTACCGCAGTTTGCCTTTCCCCACCCCGTGGATGAAGACGATGCGTTTTTGTCCGCCCCGGATCGCCCCCTCCATCGCCACGGAAAACCGCGCCAGCTGCGCCTGCAAAATCTCGCCCGGCGCCATCCCCTCCGTCGAGTCGAGCACCGTTTCGGCGTGCAGATCCACGACCTCTTCTTCCTCGCGGGTGGGTTTTCGGTGAACCGGTGCCGCCTGTTTCAGCTGGGCGGTTCGCACCGGAGGCGCCGGAGCCGGATCGACCGGCGATTCCTCCGCCGAAGAGGCCAGCACGAAAGCTACCGCCGGCCGGTCGAAATAGTCGTTTTCGACGAAGCTGGCCGCCCGGACGAACTTCAGCGGGTGCAGTTCTATGTCGAACGCCTCCACCGCCTGCGGCACGAATGCCGTCGGCTTGTAAGGCAGCAGGCCGATATGCAGCGTGGCAATCTCCGCCAGCTCCGCCCGCCGGTAGAGTTTGATCATCCGTTTGGAATCCGCCTCTATTGTTCCGCTCCCGATCGTCCGCACGAAGCCGCCGCGCGGTTCCCGGCAGGCGATGTTGAACGACAGCGTGTAGCTGCTGTCATTGACCAACCACGCCTCTAAATCCGCCTGTTCGGCCGGTTTGTCCGTATCGGCCGCCGGTACGAACAGCAGTTCGACCCGGTATTCGGTTACCTCCCACGGCGCCTTTTCCGGCACCGCCGGCGTGCGGTCCACCTCTGTCTCCGCCACAGCCGCGGTGAACGATTTTCGGAATTTCGAGAGGTCGATCGGCTCGTCGTCCTCGTAATCGTCCGCCAACGAGACCCGGCCGTAGTTATTGAGTCCCCGCACCGTCGCCCGCTGTTTTTTCTGCGCGTTTTTGCCGGTTTCGGTCTGACGGGAAGCGGCGGGCTTGGGATCGGAAGGGCCGATCTTGACGATCGCTGCGTTTTCCTCCTCGATCTCCACCTCCACAATATCGCTGATGAGTGCCGGTATCTCGAATCCATCCTCCACTTCGACGTAGGCGATGTTCCCCTGAATGGAACGCACGATCCCTGCGCCCGTATCCGAGACGAATTTTACCCGGCTGCCTGCTTTAATCATAGTTTATCGCTAAATTTGTGCAAAAATAAGGGTTTTCGATGGAGAAGGCAATAGCAGTTTCGGAATTCGACTATCCGCTGTCGGACGAACGGATCGCCCGGTTTCCGCTGGCGGATCGGGCCGACTCCAAACTCCTGCTCTACCGCGGAGGGCGGATCGGCGAGACGGTGTTCCGGAAGGTGGCGGACTCTCTGCCGGCCGGTGCGACGGTCGTGTTCAACAATACGCGGGTCGTCCGGGCGCGGCTGCTGTTTCACAAGGCGACCGAGGCGCGGATCGAGGTTTTCTGCCTCGAACCGGCCGATCCGGCCGACTATGAACGGGCTTTCGCGGCGACGGGCTGTTGTGTGTGGCATTGCATCGTGGGGAACGCCAAAAAGTGGAAAGAGGGTCCGTTGACGGTCGAATATGCCGGCGGGAGACTCTCGGCGGAGCGGCTCGCCGGAGGAGATGCGGTGCGGTTCGCATGGACGTCGGGGGAGACTTTCGGACAGCTGCTGGAGCGGTTGGGACGGACACCGATTCCGCCCTACCTGTGCCGCGAGAGCGAGGAGATCGACACGGTGCGATACCAGACGGTCTATTCGCGGTGGGAAGGCTCGGTGGCGGCGCCGACGGCCGGTCTGCATTTCACGCCGGAGATCATCGCCTCCCTGCCGGAGCGGGGGTTCGGAACGGAGGAGGTTACGCTGCATGTGGGGGCGGGGACCTTTTTGCCGGTCAAGACGGCGGATGCCCGGGAGCATCGGATGCACACGGAGTTTTTTCAAGTGGACCGGTCGACGCTCGACCGGTTGGCGGCTGCCGTCCGTACGGGGATCGTGGCGGTGGGGACGACCTCGGTGCGGACCTTGGAGTCGCTGGCGGTGTTGGGCGAGCGGGTGCTGCTGACGGGCGGGGCGGAACCGGAGCGGGCGGTGGGACAGTGGGAGGCCTATGAGAACGGGGCGACGGCGGAGAATGCGGCAGAACCTTTGGCGGCTCTGGCCGGATGGATGCGGGCGCAGGGAATGACGCGCCTGCAGGCGGTTACCGAGATTATGATCGTACCGGGCTACCGCTGGCGCACGGTGCGGGGGCTGATCACCAATTTCCACCAGCCGCAGAGTACGCTGCTGCTGCTGGTTTCGGCTTTTGTGGGTGGGGAACGCTGGCGGGATATTTATGCCTATGCGCTGGAGCACGGATTCCGGTTTCTGAGTTACGGAGATTCGTCGCTCTTGCTGCCGGAGCGGTAGAGTTAGGTATTGGACATGGCGTATCGAATGACGATGGTTGCACCGAACGAATTTCTCCCCACCTCGGCCAAAGAGGTGGCCGCACGGGGTTGGGAAGAGTTGGATGTGATTCTTTTCACGGGCGACGCCTATGTCGATCATCCGGCGTTCGGGGCGGCGGTGATCGGCCGGCTGTTGGAGGCCGAGGGCTACCGGGTGGCGATCGTGCCGCAGCCCAACTGGCGGGACGACCTGCGGGATTTCCGGAAACTGGGGAAACCGAGGCTCTTTTTCGGCGTGTCGGCCGGGGCGATGGACTCGATGGTCAACCACTACACGGCGACCCGGCGGAGGCGGTCGGACGACGCCTATACGCCGGGCGGCCGGGCCGGACAGCGGCCGGATTACCCGACGCTGGTTTATACGCAGATTCTCAAGCGTCTCTACCCCGATGTGCCGGTGTTGATCGGCGGGATCGAAGCCTCGCTGCGGCGGCTGACCCATTACGACTATTGGGAGGATCGGCTGCGGCCATCGTTTTTGGTGGAGAGCGGGGCCGATCTGCTCACCTACGGCATGGGCGACCGGGTTACGGTCGAGATCGCCCGGGCACTCCACAACGGATTCAACCTCAAACGGCTGACCCGATTGGGACAGGTGGCCTACCTCTCCGACACGGTGCCGGAGGGGGCGCTCCTGCTCCACTCCTACGAGGATTGTGTCGCTTCGCCGAAAAAGTTCGGCGAGAATTTCGTCCGGATCGAAACGGAGTCCAACCGGATGCGGGCGCAGGTGCTGGCCGAACGGGTCGGGGATCGGTATGTGGTGGTCAATCCGCCCTACCCTTACCTGACGGAGAGCGAAATGGACCGCAGCTTCGACCTGCCTTACACGCGGCTGCCCCATCCGCGCTACAACGGCAAGGGGAGAATCGGAGCCTATGAGATGATCAAACATTCGGTCAACCTGCACCGGGGCTGTTTCGGGGGGTGCAGTTTTTGCACCATCTCGGCGCATCAGGGCAAGTTCATCAGTTCGCGCAGCGAGGCTTCGATCTTGCGCGAGGTGGAGCGCGTCGTGCAGATGGCCGATTTTCGGGGGAACCTCTCCGACATCGGCGGGCCGTCGGCCAACATGTACCGCATGGGGGGGCGAAACCGGGCGCTCTGTGCCGAATGCAGCCGCCCGTCTTGCATATTCCCGAAAATTTGCCCAAATTTGGACAACGATCACCGGCCGCTGCTGCGGCTCTACCGGAAAATCCGGCAGGTCGCAGGGGTGAAGCATGCCTATGTTGGGAGCGGAATCCGGTACGACCTGTTCGACAACTCGTCTTACTTGGACGAGGTGGTGAAATACCACACGAGCGGTCGGCTCAAAGTGGCTCCGGAACACACCTCGGATCGGGTGCTGAACCTCATGCGGAAACCGTCGTTCGATCGGTTCGAGGCGCTGAATGCCCGCTTCCGCTCGGTTTGCGAATGGGAGGGGCTGCCTTACCAGTTGATTCCGTACTTCATTTCGAGCCATCCGGGGTGCACCGAGGCCGATATGCGGGAACTGGCGGAGATAACCAAGCGGCTCGACTTCCGGCTGGAGCAGGTGCAGGATTTGACGCCGACGCCGATGACGTTGAGTTCGGTGATGTTTTTCACCGGGATGAACCCTTATACGGGGGAAAAACTCTACGTGGCGCGAACGCGCGAAGAGAAGGAGCGGCAAAAGGCCCATTTCTTTTGGTACAAACGGCCGGCCGGAGGGCCGGCGGTGCGAAATGCTGAAAAAAGAGGATACGAAAAACCATGGCAGAATACAAACAAAAAGGTGCGGAGGCACGGCAGATAGCTTCGCGGCGCAAGGCTTCGGAATCGGTTGCGGCGGTGAGCCAGCAGATGGGGGTCCTGCCGCCTCAGGCGGTGGATTTGGAGGAGGCGGTGCTGGGGGCGTTGATGCTCGAAAAGAATGCGATTCTGGGGATACAGGAGATTTTGGTCCCGGAATCGTTCTATCGCGAGGCACACCAGATTGTCTACCAAGCGATTCTGGACCTCTCGGCGCGAATCGAGCCGATCGACCTCTACACGGTGGGACAGCAACTCCAGAAAAAGGGGCAGTTGGCGGCGGTCGGCGGGCCGGCCTATTTGGCGGAGCTGAGCCAGAAGGTGGGGTCGGCGGCGCACTTGGAGTTTCATGCCAAGATCGTGGCGCAGAAGTATGTGCAGCGGCAGTTGATTTCGGCTTCGACCGAAATTCAGAAACAGTCGTTCGACGACTCGATCGATGTCGAGGAGTTGATCAATCAGGCGGAGCAGGCGATTTTCCAGATTGCCGAGGGAAACATCCGGCGCGATGTGCAGAGTGCGCAGGATATTGTGAGCAAGGCGATGCAGAAGATCGAAGAGGCCTCCCAGAAACCGGACGGACTGAGCGGCATACCGAGCGGATTCACCGATCTGGACCGGCTGACGTTAGGGTGGCAGCCGTCGGATTTGGTGATTATCGCGGCGCGGCCGGCGATGGGGAAAACGGCTTTCGTGCTGACCATGGCGCGCAACATATCGGTGGATTATCAAAAGCCGGTCGCGGTTTTTTCGCTCGAAATGAGTTCGGTGCAGCTTATGATGCGTCTGATTATCGGGGAGTCGGGTCTCGATTCGCAGAAGATCAAAAACGGACGGCTGTCGCCGGATGAGTGGAAACACCTCGAAATGTCGATCAAACCTTTGGCGGCGGCGCCGATGTTCATCGACGATACGCCGGCCCTTTCGATCTACGAGTTTCGGTCGAAGGTGAGGCGGCTCAAGGCGCAGCACAACATCGAACTGGTGATTATCGACTATTTGCAGTTGATGACGGTGGGGACGACGGATATGCGGGGGAACCGGGAGCAGGAGGTGGCGACGATCTCGCGGACGCTCAAGGCGATCGCCAAGGAGTTGGACGTGCCGATTCTGGCGTTGTCGCAGCTGAGCCGGAATGTCGAGTCGCGCGGGGGAACCAAACGGCCGCAGCTCTCGGACTTGCGCGAATCGGGAGCGATCGAACAGGATGCGGACATTGTGGCGTTCATCCACCGGCCGGAGTATTACGGGATGACGATGGACGAAAACAACCAGCCGACGCAGGGGTTGGCGGAGATCATCGTGGCGAAGCACCGGAACGGGGCGGCGGATACGATCCGGCTGCGCTTCCGCAGCGAGCAGGCGAAGTTCGTGGATTGGGACGATACGGGTTTCGGGGGCATTGAGGCGGGAGGGGCGGGGGGATACAGTACGATCGCTTCGAGCGGTTTCGACAGTGATTTCGACTCGGACGGCCGGGTGGTTACGGTGCAGTCGAGCGGGGGGATTGCGGGCGGTTCCGGCGGAGGGGCGGATCCGTTTGCTGTGGCTGCGGGAACGGGGGGATTCGAGGAGGAACCGCCGTTTTGATTCCCTGCGGTCGCATTCCGGGGTCGCAGCTTGCCTGTGCAGAGAACGGTCGGGATGGGGTCGGCGGCTTGGGAATCTGTAGGGAATGTATTATCTTTGCGCACCGTTGTTTTCGGGGTGTAGCGCAGTCCGGTTAGCGCACCTGCTTTGGGAGCAGGGGGTCCCAGGTTCGAATCCTGGTACCCCGACTTCGATGGAAAGCCTTTGGAATCAACAATATAGTACGATTCCAAAGGCTTTCTTTGTTTTGTTTTACGCCTCCATCCCCCTTGTCTGTCGGTAATTTTAGTTACTTTTGGTGCTGTTCTTGGTAATCAATACATGCAAAATATTTGCAAAAAATGGTGTCTGTAAAACCTTACTTTGATACCCGATTTCAGCGGAAGGATGGAACCTATCCGTTGAAGTTAGCAGTCTCGCATAAAAGGAAAGTAGCCTTGATCAGTTTGCAGATATATCTGCGAGAGGTACTGCAAAGAGTGCTAAAACAGATTGACGAAAAATAACTTGAGAAACCGTTTACAAACCAAAAAACTTAAACATTATGAAAAAGTTCTTTTTTTCGTGGATAATCGCGATCTGCTCGCTGGGGGGGTGGGCACAAGAAGATAGGTGTGGGAATTTTGTTATTCAAAATGACGCAGTTTGCTGGGAATATATCTACGTCGATTCAACTAAAACGTCAAACGATATACGCGAGTACTTCTACGCGATGGACATAATTGACAACGCGCATGATTTTAATAATCGAATCATCGCATCAATGGACAGTTTTAGGCCAAACTACAAAGCAGCAGGCTATACATATGCTACGGTTCCGTTATATATATCAAGAAGTGGTGGATTCTCAGGTAAAGTCGTGATAGAAATATCTGATTTTCAATATAAAGTAACGTTATCAAAAATTATAATAAAAGAAAATCGTAACAATGCTTTATTTGACAGTGATTCATCTTTTGACGATATCGCATATAATTTTAAGAAACATAGATTCAAAACACTATTTCCGGAAGGTGGTGCCATATTAGACGATCTTTTTAAGTCGAAATTTCAAATAAAATAGAGAATCATGAGAGGCTTTATCTTTTTACTTGCTATCGCAATGCTCTCTTTGAGCGTATCGGCACAAGATGAATTATATGGTTTTAGACCGATTGGGAATGACCTTTGTTGGCAACATGTTTACGAAACAGATCTATCGCCGAATGATATTCTCTCACATTTTGAAAAATCAGGTGTTTTTGAGTCTGTGCAGAAAGACAGTATGAGTATTCGGGGAAATTCCAGAAAATTAACCCTCAATTATAGAGCGGCCGGAAAATCATACATGTCTGCTCCGATTATTTTTAACAGCCCATATTCTTATGTTGCAGAAATAGAAATAAGAGGGAATAGATACAGAGTTTTGTTAAAAAACATTATGTTCTATCCAAATGTCAATGTTCAGTTCAGCAGAGTCTCTACAAATAGCAATTCAACAATGGCTGTAAGCGAAATGTTTTACAATTTCCGGACAGGAAAAGCAAAGAACCGTAAAGCTGCGGAATTAATGGATAAGTGTTTGCTTATGGATTTCACTATAAATGATTCTGCCAAAGATGAGTGGTGATGTTTTCATCTTTTGTTTACAACATTGCAAAATCCATGCAAAAGCGAGTCGTTCAATTGTATGTTGCTGATTAACAAGAAATAAAAATATCGAAATCCTTTTCTGGGGGGCGAGTGGTCCCAGGTTCGAATCCTGGTACCCCGACTTCGATGGAAAGCCTTTGGAATCGTCTTGACCGATCGATTTTGGAGGCTTTTCTGTTTTTCAGAGGATCTTGGGGCGGACGAAGCTGCGGCCTACAATACCATGCGGCGGGCGCCATTCTCACTGCGTTCGTTGCTTCCTCCGCTGGCGGGCGGACCGCTTTCGGGTAGAGACACCCTGAAAAAATCCCCGGAATTTTTCGATATGAACATACACCGAAGATAGTTCCGGATCAATAGTAAATTTCAGAAAGTTTGCCCGAAATTTGCCGTGCAATACCCCAGAGTGTTAACGAAACATTTTTTATCTTTGTCTCGTCGGATTCCTCTGCGGAGGTTCCGGCAAACATATCGATGAAAGTGTTTAGCTTTTATCCTTGATAGGAAATCTGGTAAATTTCAAAAACGCAAGGATAGCAATAACACTCATCACTTGTATTCGTATGCCTCGTTCCGAGAGTATACCCTGTACAGGTGTGGGGTATTGTTTATTTGCGTTTGGGCTTACCAGAGCCTCCTATCAGATGAACTAACGACTCCACACTTGAACCGTTACTATTTATATAACAATCTGAAATACAATATGTATATTTAACTCATATAGTCAAATGATACCAAAAAGTTCCCACAGATTTCATATATTACAGAAAAAATGGAGGGAGGGGTAATGAACCTACAACAGCTATAAAAGGGAAGCACAGATGTATATCAGACATAAATGACAAAGAGGGAGTAAGTTTTTCTTATCCCTCTTTTCGTTTGCGGAGTAATGCAACAGGCTATATCCGTTTGATTAGTCGTGCGGGATTGCCGGCGACGACGGTGTTGTCCTCGA
>JAFLSI010000120.1 GCA_022511025.1 Rikenella sp.
CCAGAAAAACTTTAGGCGATACTGCGTATCGCTGTGGCCGCCTCGGACCTATGTTGTCTTTGTGTTGGGTTGGGGTAATGGAGCGCTTAGGGAGAAAAAACACTTTTAGCGCTCCATTACCCCAACCCAAGAAACAGGGCGAAGCATACCACCGCGCACGGTCATGGAATGCGCAAGCATTCCCGAAAGTCTTTTTGGTTCTTTTTCTTCAGAAAAAGAACGGTTCCAGACCCCGTCGCCAAAGCACGAAGCAGCAGAAAAACGAGCTGTTTGACAGCGGCAAAAGTAGATTGATCGTCGCGGGCAGCCAATCCCCAAAATTGGGGATTCTCCCGTCCATTTTCCTCAAATTCAGCGATTGTCAGGGTCAGCGTCCGCCGGTACTTTTGTTCCCGAAATCCGAGACCGACATGCGGCATTTTCTGATCCTTTTGTTTTTGTGGACAGTGTCCGGCGTTCACGCAGCCGGACATCTTCTGCGCGGCACCGTCGTCGACCGGTCGGCCGCACAGCCACAGGAGTTCGCCCTCGTGCAGCTCTTTGCCGCCGGGAGCGATGCACCGCCGCGGGGAGTTCTGGCCGATCGAGTCGGCACCTTCCTCTTTTCGGGACTGCCGGACGGAGATTACCGGATCAGAGTCTCTTTTATCGGTTTTCGGACTTGGGAGCGCACCCTGCGGCTCGTCAGCGACACCACCCTGCGTATCGTGCTGGCCGCCCAGCCGTTGAACGCGCAGGAGGTCGTCGTAACGGCCCGCGAGTCGAAAGGAGCCTCCAGCGCCTCGCGCATCGACCGGCAGGCCATGGAGCACCTTCAGCCGTCGAGTTTTTCCGATTTGCTCTCCCTGCTCCCCGGAGGCCGGGCCGAGAATCCGAAGCTCGGCACCCCGAACCTGATCCGGCTGCGCGAAGCCGGCACCAGCAGCAGCGATTACGACATCTCCTCGTTGGGAACCGCCTTTGTGATGGACGGCGTACCGATCAGCACCGACGCCAATTTGCAGGCCGTTCCCGGTTCGACGATCGACCGGTCGTTGGTGTCGCGCGGGTTGGATATGCGGACGATCTCGACCGACAACATCGAGTCGGTCGAGATCGTCCGGGGGATCCCCTCCGTGGAGTACGGCAACCTGACCAGTGGATTGGTCGACATTCGCCGCCGGGCCTCCGCCACCCCCTTCACCGCGCGCGTCAAAGCCGACGAGTACGGGAAATTGATTTCGGCCGGCAAAGGAGTGGCACTCCGGGGCGAGGAACGGGTACTGACCGTCGACGGCGACCTCCTCTCGGCCCGCAGCGATCCGCGCAACACGTTGGTCAACTACCGGCGGATCACCGGCTCGCTGCGTTACCACAGCCGCCGCGTAACCGACCGGGCCTCGCTGCGCAGCCGGCTGAGCCTCGATTACACCGGTTCGGCCGACCGGGAGAAGACAGACGCCGACGCTTCGATGGACGGCGACCGGTTCCGAGCCTCGTACAACCGGTTGGCCCTCGCATCCTCTTTCGATTGGCTCTTTTTTGAATCCGGCGCCGTGAAAACCTTGAACGTTACCGCTTCGCTGGCTCAGGAGTTCAGCCGCATGGAACAGATCAAGCAGATCTACCTGAACCGGACGATCCCGCTGCCCGTCGGCATGATCGACGGCGAGGAGCGCGATGCGGAGCTGCTGCCCTACCGCTACACGGCGGACGTGGCGATCGACGGCAAGCCGGTGAACGCCTTTGTCAAGGCCGTGCTGGGGTTAGGCGGCCGGACGGGAGGCTTGCAGCACACAGGCAAGGCGGGGATAGACTGGAGGTACGACAAAAACTGGGGACGGGGGCAGATTTATGACATCCGCCGGCCGCTGTCGCCGACCAACACGAACCGTCCTCGGCCGTTCAGCGACATTCCGGCGGGCACCGAGCTGTCGCTCTTTGCCGAGGATGCGCTGCGGTTCGGGGCGGGCGGACACCGGTTCGTCGTTACGGCGGGGTTGCGGGCCACGGTGCCGCTCAACATCCGCCGGGAATATGCCCTGCACGGCCGGGTATATCTCGATCCGCGGGTGAACGTGCAGTGGAAACTGCCGTCGGCGGGGCGGGGAGCGGGACGGTGGGATTTCGAGCTGGCGGGGGGCGTCGGGCAGCACACCAAAATGCCGACGCTCGAACAGCTCTATCCCGATCCGATCTATGCGGATTTGGTGCAGCTGAATTACTATCCGACCGATCCGGACCTGCGGCGGATCAACGTGCTGACTTACGTGTGGGAGAACACGAATTTCGACCTGAGGCCGGCGCGGAACCTCAAGTGGGAGGTGCGGTTCAGTGCGGCGCACCGGGGGATGGATTTTTCGGCGACTTGGTTTCAGGAGCGGATGCGGGACGGATTCCGGACGATGACTTACTACAAGGCGCTGCCCTACAAAAAGTACGATGTGAATGCGATCGATCCGGGTGTGCTGACCGGCCCGCCTGACTTGTCGGATCTGCCTTATGCGGTCGATACGATGCTGAATACCTACGGCCGCTGGGCGAACGGCAGCCGGATCGACAAACGGGGGGTCGAGTTTCAGTTCGCTTCGCCGCGGATCGAGAGGATCCGTACGCGGATCACGGTGAACGGGGCGTGGTTTCGCACGACCTACAGCAACAGTGCGCCGGTCTACCGTTCGGCGACGATCAATCTGGGGGGCGATCCGGTGCGGTACGTGGGGCTGTACGACTGGGAGGACGGTTCGGTGCGCCGGCAGTTCAACACGAATGTGATGTTCGACACCTATTTGGAGCGGTTAGGGCTGACCTTTTCGACGACGTTCCAGTGTCTGTGGTTCACGAGCAGTCAGCCGCTCCGCAATGACGGGATGCCGGTGGCGTGGGTGGATGCTTCGGGGGTGGAACACCCTTTTACGGAGGCTGACCGCTACGATACGCAGCTGCAATGGTTGGTGCAGACCTATTCGGACTCCTATTTCGACCGCTCGACGGTGCCGTTCGTCATGGATGTGAATTTCAAGGCGACGAAGCATTTCGGCCGCTGGGCGCGGTTGGCGATGTATGTCAACCGGCTGTTCAGCGCCTATCCGGACTACTACCGGAACGGACGGTTGATCCGGCGTTCGGCGTCGCCCTATTTCGGCATGGAGCTGAACCTGACTTTTTGAACTTTTGCACAGGACGCCCCGTGCGCCCTGCCTGCCGACAACGAACGAACCGAATGGAAAAACTATGACGGATAATTTGATCGAATGCCGGAATTTGACCCACTTCTACGGGAAACGGCTGATTTATGAAAACCTGAGTTTCGAGGTTCCTCGGGGTCGGATTCTGGGCCTCTTGGGCAAGAACGGTACCGGAAAAACCACTACGATCAACATCCTGAGCGGCTATCTCAAACCCCGCTCGGGCACTTGCTGCATCTTCGGCGAGGAGGTTCAGACTATGAATCCTCGCACGAGGCGCCATATCGGCTTGTTGATCGAGGGGCATATCCAGTATGCGTTCATGAGCATCGCCCAGATCGAACGGTTCTATGCGCCGTTTTATCCGCGGTGGAACCGGGCGGCCTACTACGAGTTGATGGATAAGCTGCATGTGGCTCCGGGCCAGCGCATCGCGCGAATGTCGTGCGGCCAGCGGTCGCAGGTGGCGCTGGGGCTGATCCTGGCGCAGAATCCGGAGCTGCTGGTGTTGGACGACTTTTCGTTGGGACTCGATCCGGGCTACCGAAGGCTCTTTGTCGACTACTTGCGCGAGTATGCCAAGGCTGAAAACAAAACGGTCTTTCTCACGTCGCATATCATTCAGGATATGGAACGGTTGATCGACGATTGCATCCTGCTCGACTATGGCCGAATCTTGCTCCAGAAACCGGTGGATGAGTTGCTTGCTACGGTGCGGCGCTATACGTTCTCGATGACGGGACCCGGGCCGCTCCCGGTGAATGACGGACTTTTCCATCCGTCGGTCTTGCATGGACGGGGGGAGCTGTTCTCGTTCCTCCCGGAACCGGAGGTGCGGAGAATTCTGGAGGATCAAGGGGTGCCGTATGAAAACCTCGAACAACATCGTGTGGGACTCGAAGATGCTTTCATCGGCCTCACCGGAAAATATTAACCGTTCGTTTTTTGCTGCTTATTCTTTGTGTCAGGTCTGGAACTGTTCTTTTTCTGAAGAAAAAGAACCAAAAAGACTTTCGGGAATGCTTGCGCATTCCATGACCGTACGCGGAGATATGCTTCGCCCTGTTTTTGGGTCGGGTTAAGGGGGCGCTAATGATAAGAATTACCCTTGCGCCCCCTTAACCCGACCCAACACAAAGCCGACATAAGTCCGAGGCTGCCATAGCGATACGCAGTATCGCCTAAAGTTTTTCTGGTTCTCTT
>JAFLSI010000121.1 GCA_022511025.1 Rikenella sp.
CGAAAGTCTTTTTGGTTCTTTTTCTTCAGAAAAAGAACGGTTCCAGACCCGACACAAAGAATAAGCAGCAAAAAACGAACGAATAAATAATAGAGTAATGAAGTTATCTCAGTACAGATTCGAGTTGCCCGACGAATTGATTGCCCCTTATCCCGTCGAGAACCGCGACGAATCCCGGTTGCTCGTATTCGATCGGCGGAGCGGGAAAGTCGAGCACAAGATATTCAAAGAGATCATCGGATACTTTCGTGAAGGCGACGTGATGATTTTCAACAACACGAAAGTTTTCCCCGCCCGTTTGTACGGCAACAAAGAGAAGACCGGCGCCGAGATACAGATATTTTTATTGCGCGAGTTGAACCGCGAGCAGCGGTTGTGGGACGTATTGGTCGACCCCGCCCGGAAGATCCGGATCGGGAACAAGCTCTACTTCGGCGACGACGATGCTTTGGTTGCCGAAGTGATCGACAACACCACCTCGCGCGGCCGCACCCTTCGTTTTCTGTTCGACGGCGACTACGACCAGTTCAAAGCCGCTCTGTACAAGCTCGGCGAAGCGCCCATCCCGACCGACATCCTCAAACGGAGCACCGAACCCATCGACGAAGAGCGCTACCAGACCATCTATGCCAAAGTCGAAGGAGCCGTAGCCGCACCGGTCGCCGGGCTGCACTTCAGCAAACACCTGCTCAAGCGGCTCGAAATCAAAGGAGTCGGATGTGCCGAAGTAACGCTGCACGTCGGATTGGGGAACTTCCGGTCGGTAGACGTCGAAGACCTCACCAAACACAAGATGGACAGCGAGCAAATCTTCATCCGGGACGAAGCCGCCCAGATCGTCAACACGGCACGGACAAAAGAAAAACGGATCTGCGCGATCGGGACCACCGTCATGCGGACCATCGAAAGTTCCGTCTCGACCGACGGGATGCTCAAACCGTTCGAAGGGTGGACCAACAAGTTCATCTTCCCCCCGTACGACTTCAGCGTCGCCAACGCGATGGTAACGAACTTCCACCTGCCCTTCTCCACCCAGTTGATGATGGTATCGGCCTTCGCCGGCTACGACGCCTTGATGAAAGTCTACGAAACGGCCAAAAAAGAGGGTTACCGGTTCGGGACCTACGGCGACGCCATGCTGATTCTTTAGTTACTCGTACGACTCGATCCGGAGGCGGTTCAGATCGTCCCAGAACCCCGGATAAGATTTGTTCACCGCCTCCGCCCCGTCGATCACCACCGGAGAGTCTGCCCGGAGAGCAGCCACCGCCGCCGCCATCGCAATGCGGTGGTCGTTGTGGCTCTCCAACAGCGCATGGCGCACCGTCAGCACCGGGTGCTGTCCTTGCGTTGCACCCCGCACGAGCATCGTGTCCGGCTGCGACAGATCGATCTCCACTCCCAACTTGGCAAACTCCGCCGCAATCGTCGCCGCCCGGTCGCTCTCCTTGTGCGTCAGTCTCGTCGTGCCCCGCAGCCGCGTCGTGCCCTCGCAGAACGCCGCCAACGCCGCCAACGCAGGGAACAGATCCGGACAGTCCGTCGCATCGAACTCGAACCCCCGCAGCCGCTCTTCCGTCCGGCGCACCGTCAGCACCTGACCGCTGAACGCCACCTGCGCCCCCGCCCGCCGCAGCGCCTCGACAATCGCCCGATCCGCCTGCAACGACCTCGGATTGAGGTTGGAGACCGCCACCCCCTCTCCCTCTTTTTCGGCCGCCACCGCTCCGGCCACCAACAGGCACGAAGCCCCGCTCCAATCCCCCTCGACCGAATACATGGCCGCCCGGTAGGTTTGCCCCCCCGGTATCCGGAACTCCGTCCAGTCCGCCGCAGCCTCCGCCTCGATCCCGAAAGCCCGCAGCACCTCCAACGTCATCGCCAAATAAGGCACGCTCTTCGGACTCCGCACCACCAAGCGGGTATCTTCGGCCGACAGCGGCAGAGCCATCAGCAGCCCCGTAATGAACTGCGAACTGAGCGATCCGTCGACCTCCACGGTTCCGCCCCGCAGCGGACCGCTGACCGTCAGCGGCAGAAATCCCTCCTCGCCGCCATACCGCACGGCAGCTCCCAAATCCCGCAGCGGACCGACCATGCCGGCTGCCACCGGCCGCCGAAGAATCGAACCTTCGCCCGTAACGGTAATCGGAGCCGGACTTTGCGCTGCAATCGGGGTGAACAGCCGCGCCGACAAACCCGATTCGCCGACCGACAACTCCGCCGGCGAAGTCCGCAGAAATCCTCCTTCGATATAATAGATCCCGGAGCTGTCTCCGTACCGCACCTTCGCCCCCAACCGACGAACGGTCTCCACGGCGGCCGACGTGTCGTTGCACAACCCCATGTGGCGCAGTTCGCTCCACCCGGCCGGGTTGTCGCAAGCCGGCACCAACAAGGCCGCTGCCAATGCCCGCTGTGCATAACTTTTCGATGCCGGAGCGGCGACCCGCCCTCTCACTGCCGATGGATAGACCGTCTCTTTCATGCTGTTCTGTCCGTTATCGTTTCGTTCGGATAAACTCCGCCGCGGCCTGAGCGGCGGCGGCCCCGTCCACAGCGGCGGAGACGATGCCGCCGGCATAGCCGGCCCCTTCGCCGGCCGGAAAAAGTCCGGCCACCTGCGGGTGCATCCCGCTCTCGCGCAAACGCGGAATCCGCACCGGCGACGATGTCCGGGACTCGATGCCGATCACCTGTGCCTCGGCGGTCAGGAAACCGTGCATCCGCTTGTCGAACTCCCGGAATCCGGCCCGCAGCGCCTGTGCGATGAATTTCGGCAGCCACTTGTCCATATCGCTGGCCACCACACCCGGATGATACGATGTGGGGAGGGTCTCGCCGCACCGGAATCCTTTCACGAATGCGTCGAGCCTCTGTGCCGGCGCCACTTGCGCCCCTCCTCCCCGGGCATACCCCATCTTCTCCAACTGCTGCTGGAACCGCATCCCGGCCAACGGTCCGAAATGGGGAACCATGTCAGCGTAGTCGGCGGGGAGAATCTGCGTAACGATACCGGCATTGGCAAAAACATTGTTCCGACCGGAGGGCGACATGCCATTCACGACGCACTCTCCAGCTTCGGTCAGTGCGGGCACGATAAAGCCGCCCGGACACATGCAAAAACTGTACACGCCTCTCAAAGCCTCTTTCCCCTGCCCCGTGGGCACTTGGGCAACCAAGCTGTAGGTCGCGGCGGGCAAGGCGGGATCGAGGGTCTTGTACTGAATCCGGTCGATGCGTTCCTGACGGTGCTCCACCCGCACGCCCATGGCAAAGGGTTTCGCTTCGATCAGCACCTCTTTCCGGTACAAAAGTTCGTAGATGTCCCGTGCCGAATGGCCGGTGGCCAGAATCACGGCGGGCGCTTCGATCCGTTCTCCGTCTTGTGTCGCGACGCCTCGTATCCGGGTTTTGTCTTCCGACAGAATCAAATCGGTTACGCGGCTTCCGAAGCGGATCTTCCCGCCGCTGCGCAAAATGGTCTCCCGCATCGCGGCGATCACGCGGGGCAGACGATCGGTGCCGATATGCGGACGGGCGTCGTAGAGAATCGATTCATCGGCGCCATGAAAATGGAGAATGGCCAAGGTCTTCCGAAAGTTTCCGCGCTTCTTCGACCGGGTGTAGAGTTTCCCGTCCGAAAAAGTTCCGGCTCCGCCCTCGCCAAAGGCATAGTTGGAATCGGGGTCGACGGGTTCGTTGCGCTGGATGGCGGCAATGTCGGCTTTCCGCTGCGAAACCTCTTTCCCGCGCTCCAACACGATAGGACGAAATCCTTGTTCGATGAGTTCCAAGGCGGCGAACAGTCCTGCGGGGCCTGCCCCGACGACAAGAACTTCGCGGGAGGGGGGCACATGGGATACGTCGCCCCACTCGAACCGCACTTCGTCGGGTTTCCCTTCGGTGTCCGACCAGATCTCAACGGCCAGATTCACCCGAACGCCCGGTATGCCGTTCGTATGCCGCCGTGCGTCGATCGACCGCCGCACGATACGGCAAAAGGCAACTTCGTCGACCGATCGGATCCCGGCAGCTCGCACTGCTGCGGCAATACTAGCGGCTTCATCGGCCGCCTCTTTGGGGGTCAGGGTGATTTCGACGATCCGGGGCATGCTCGTACGGATTCGGTTAATTATATAGATTGGGGCGTTCAGCCCGCAACATGGAACGTGTTGGGGATTTTGCCGGCTGTCTCTACCCTCCGACCCGGCCGAATCGGGCGAGCCGTTGCCAGCGGTGAGAACCACAAGCTCCGCCGAAGTGGCGCCCTCGTTAGGTGTTTTATTGGCAGCCTCTATCCCATTCGGCCTTGCGCCCACCCCCCCGAGCGGCTTCGCCGCTGGGCGCGGAGGCCGGCGACTCGTTG
>JAFLSI010000122.1 GCA_022511025.1 Rikenella sp.
GGGGGGTGGCGCCGCCCGCCCGACCCATAGGGTCGCAACCAAATACGGCGAGAATGGCGATCCTTAGGATCGCCGGCCTCCGCGCCCAGCGGCGAAGTCGCTCGGGGGGTGGGCGCGAGGCCGAGTTAGGGTAAAGACTGTCCGCAAGAGACGCTGTGCCTCCACCACTCCGCAGGAGTGGTCAGGCCGAAGCTGGGGTACAGGCGGCCAGTAAGACACCCAACGGGTGCGGCCCGCACTTTCGGCCATCGGGGGTAGAGGCTGCCAACAAAACACCCAACGGGTGCGAAGACCCGGAGACGGGTCAACCCAAGACGACTAAAGCCGCCTTGAATCCATGATCAATAACGAAAGATGTCCGTTTCAATAGTCATTCTTACTGCTACCGAGATGGAACAGCGTCCGCTGCGCGATCGCTTGGGCGACCGGCATGCAGGGAAACGGTTGGTGTGGCAGGTCAGCGGGGTAGGGGCCGGCGCGGTTGCAGCGGCGACGCTGCGCATCGTACGCGACCTGCGCCCGGCCGCTGTGGTTCAGGCAGGTATCGGCGGAGCTTTGCCGCACGCGAAACTGTCGCTGACCGAAACAGTGCTCATCGGCAGCGACTTTCAGGCCGATTTGGGGGCTTGGCGGAGCGAGACCGGACGATTCGAACCTTTTGTACAGAGACCGGAGGCCGAGACGATCGTGTGTCCTTATGCGGCGAGGATGCGGAACCGGTTCCGCATCCTCGCCGCCCGATCCGTCAACACCGCCTGCATTCCCATTCCCCGGCGGGGCGATGAGGAGGTGGAGTCGATGGAGGGAGCCGCCTTTTTCGGCGTCTGTCGGGACGAACGGATCCCCTTTTTGCAGTTGCGTTCGATTTCCAACCGGGTCGGCGACCCGCGTGCTGCGTGGTGTATTCCGGAGGCGTTGCAGAGTTTGGCGGATGGTCTCGCCCGTTTGTTGGAAGAACCCGACCTTTTCGCATGTTCCGATCTTTGTAAACCCGATGACCCTGCCGCGCGATGAAGATTCCGAAGACCAATGCCGCCCGGCTGTTGGACAAAGCCGGGATCGATTACGATTTGATTCCTTATACCGTCGACGAAGAACACCTCGACGCCGTCCATGTGGCCGCACAGTTGAACGAAGATATACGGCAGGTGTTCAAGACATTGGTTTTGCGCGGCGACCGTACCGGCGTTTTCGTCTGCGTCATTCCCGGAGACCGGGAACTGGATCTCAAAGCCGCAGCCAAAGCCTCCGGAAACAAGAGTGCGGCCATGCTCCACGTCCGGGAACTGCTCCAGACCACGGGGTATATCCGGGGAGGCTGTTCGCCGATCGGGATGAAACGCACTTTCCCCGCTTTCATCGATGCGACCTGCCGGGAGTTCGACCGGCTTTATATCAGTGCCGGCATCCGCGGCCTGCAAATCCGAATCGCACCGGAAGCGTTGATCCGCTTCGCCCGGTTGACGGTCGTCCCGCTGACTGTTGGATAGCGGCGGTGCTGTATTCTTGCCCGCGTTCCCCTGCCCATCTCCCGCCGTCTTCCGCTCCCCCTCCGGAGAACTATTTGTTCATCGTGGCCAAAAATTCGTCGTTCGAGACCGTCCCCTCCATCTGCTTCTTGACCAGCTCCATCGCCTCGACCGAGTTCATGTCCGTCAGGTGCCGGCGCAAAATCCAGATTTTCTGAAGCGTATCCCGATCCAGCAGCAGGTCGTCGCGCCGTGTCGAAGAGGCTGTAATGTCCACCGACGGATAGATCCGCTTGTTGGACAGCTTCCGGTCCAATTGCAGCTCCATGTTCCCCGTCCCCTTGAACTCCTCGAAAATCACCTCGTCCATCTTCGATCCCGTATCGATCAGCGCTGTGGCGATAATGGTCAGCGATCCGCGTTCCTCTGTGTTCCGGGCGGCCCCGAAGAACCGTTTCGGTTTGTGCAACGCATTGGCGTCCACCCCTCCCGAAAGCACCTTGCCGGAGGCCGGCTGCACCGTGTTGTAGGCCCGTGCCAGTCGGGTGATGGAGTCGAGGAAAATCACCACGTCATGTCCGCATTCGACCATCCGTTTCGCCTTTTCCAACACCATTTCCGCCACTTTCACATGCCGCGAGGCCTGTTCGTCGAACGTCGACGCGATGACCTCTGCCTTGACGCTCCGGGCCATGTCCGTAACCTCTTCCGGCCGCTCGTCGATCAGCAGCATGATGATGTAGGCTTCCGGATGGTTGTCCGCAACGGCGTTTGCAATGGCCTTGAGCAGCATGGTTTTCCCCGTTTTCGGCTGCGCTACGATCAATGCCCGCTGCCCCTTTCCGATCGGGGCGAAAAGGTCGACCACCCGGGTCGACAGGTTGTTATGTCCCTGCGAGGTGATGTTGAATTTGGACTCCGGAAAGAGCGGGGTCAGAAACTCGAACTGGATTCGGTCGCGCACCATCTCCGGCTGCAATCCGTTGACTTCGACCACTTTGACTAACGGGAAATATTTTTCTCCCTCCCTCGGCGGCTTGATGATCCCTTTCACCGTGTCGCCCTGTTTCAGTCCGTAGCTTTTAATCTGGGCCGGAGAAACGTAAACGTCGTCCGGCGAGTTGAGGTAGTTGTAGTCGGCCGACCGCAAAAATCCATACCCGTCCGGCATCACTTCCAAAGCCCCTTCGCAGTTGATCGTCCCCAAAAAGTCGTTCTGGGGGTCGATTTTCCGTCCTGCCTGTCCTCCGGCTGGCTGTCCCGGCTGTTGCTCTCCCCCTGTCGCGCCGTTCCATCCTCCGTTGTTCGAGTTGGCATACCGGTTGTTCCGCCCTCCGCCGTTGTTGTAGCGGCCTCCCCCCTGTCCCGGCTGCTGCTGGCCGCCCGGATTGGCATAGCGATCGCCGTTCTTCTCCGGACTGGCGTTGTAGGAGTGGTGCCAGGTCCCGTTGTTCTGTCCGTATTCGTCGGCGGGGGGATAGGCGGCTTCCGGTTTCGAGGTGGCGAAGTTGAGGTCGTTCTCGCCCGGTATCCGCCGCCGGCGGCGACGCATATTGTTCGGCATGGCCCCCTGCTGTCCGGGTTGTCCGGACTGCCCTCCGTGCTGGCTCCGTTCGACTTCGTCGTACCGTTCCTGTGTCTCGGCAGCGGGTTGTTGCGGCCGTCCGGTCTGACCTTCTCCGGAGGCGCTGAGCAACCGTTCGATCAACTCCTGTTTCTTGACGTACCGGCTGCCGCGTACAACGCCGGCACTTTCGGCCATCGAACGCAATTCACTCAATGACAAGCGTTTCAGTGTCTCTTTGTCCTGCATCTGTGATCAATATAATATCTCTAAGGTATAGGAATCCGGACGATCTCGCACCACGAACGAAAGAGCCGCACGCAAAGTGTACGTTCCCGGTCTGAAAAGGCGTTGCAAACGGATCCGTAAAGTTTTCAGAATTAGTGTTTTCGTCGAATATGGCGGGCACTCCGCATGGAAAACAGTGTCTCAAAGTTAAACACTTTTTCGGTCAATGCAAATCGGAGGCCGAAAAAATCATGCTTCGGACGAAAAAAGTCCGAGGAGGCGCTGCAGGTCTTCCGGGGTGTCGATGGCGTGGCTTTCGAGGGTGGTAACGGCAGTCCGGATGCGGAATCCGTTTTCGATCCAGCGCAACTGTTCGAGCGACTCGGCTGTCTCCAGCGACGAGGGGGCGAGCCGGGTGATCGTCCTCAGCACGTCGCTCCGGTAGGCATAGAGGCCGATGTGTTTGTAATAGGTGTGCCGCTGCTGCCACTCTTCCTGCGGCACGCCGCGCAGAAAGGGAATGGCGCTCCGGCTGAAATACAGGGCGTCGCCGGCGGCCGACAGAACGACTTTCGGGGAGTTCGGGTTGAAGATGTTTTCGTCCGGACCGAAGGGTTTGACGAGGGTGGCGATTTGTGTCTGCGGGTCGTCGAAACAGCGGCGAATCTGTTCCAACTGCTCGCGGGCGATGAAGGGTTCGTCGCCCTGGATATTGACAACTGTGTCGAAGCTCTGCCCGCTCTGCCGCTCGATGATTGCGAGGGCTTCGGCACAACGGTCGGTCCCGGAACGGTGGGCGGAGGAGGTCATCACGACTCGACCGCCGAATGACTGAACGGCGCGTTCGATGCGCGTGTCGTCGGTGGCCACGTAACAGGCTTCTCCGAAAACGCTGCAACTGCGCTCATACACATGCTGTATCATGGGCTTGCCGTGTATGTCGGCCAAGGGCTTGCCGGGATAACGACTCGATGCGTACCGGGCAGGAATCAATGCTAAAATGTTCATCACTATTAATCTTTTATCGCTCGTTTTTGCTGCTTATTCTTTGTGTCGGGTATGGAACCGTTCTTTTTCTGAAGAAAA
>JAFLSI010000123.1 GCA_022511025.1 Rikenella sp.
TCGGACGCTGGTAGAGACGGCCAACAAAAGACGCAACGCGTCCGACTCGCCAGAGCCGGGCAGGCCGCAAAACTTCTTCAGTCTGCATACCCCTGTAGGATAAAGTCAATCAATTTCGATCGGAATAACACCGCTCATCCGTCAAAAGAGCGGCTCCACCTCTTTGAACCAGTACCGCCTTTCAGTACCGTCCGTTTCGCGCAGCGTCAGTTCTCCCGCATGCCGGTCGACACCTGCGACCGTTGCCCGAAACCGTTCGCCCGAAGCCACATCCCGATAGTCGTAAAAACCGCCGTCGCCCCGCCACAACCGCCCCATAAAATCGGCATGCAGCCTCTCCTCCTCCTGTTCGTAACGGCGCGAGAAGGCCCGGCAAAAACACCGCAACACCTCGTCCGGCACCGGAGGCTCCTCCCCCCGGCAGCACAGCGCGATCGAGGTCGGATTGGGCAGCGACGGGTCGAATGCGCGCTGCCGCACATTGATCCCGATCCCGATCACCGAACGGCTCAGGTACTCGCTCTGCAAGGCATGTTCGATCAGAATGCCTCCGATTTTCCGGTTGCCGACATAGAGGTCGTTCGGCCATTTGACGACACACGGCACCCCTCCGCCGGTGCTCTCCCGAATCGCATCGCTCGCCGCCAGCGCCGCCATTTCGCTGATCCGGAACTGCCGGTCGACCCGGATCCGGGTCGGCTCCACCACCAACGAAAACAGCAAATTCTCGCCCGGTTCGCTCTCCCAGCGGTTGCCGCGCTGGCCGCGCCCGGCCGTCTGTCTGCGGGCGGTCAGGAGACTCCCGTGCCGGTAAACGGCCGCTTCGTGCATCGCCACGTCGTTGGTGGAGGTTACCTCCTCGAAAGATACGATCCGAAATTCCATACGGTACGAAAAACGGGGGGGAGAGTTATTTTCCGAAGCTGCGCCGCAACCAGCGCGGCAAGATCACTGCCCCCATGATCAGATAGGGATAATAGGTTACCAAGCGCCACAGCAGGGCGATCACCGCTGCCGTCCCGACGCGGATCACCGCATCGACCGGAATGACGTCGTTCAGAAAATGGGTGAAGAGATACTCGGCAAAACCGCTTCCGCCCGGTGTCGGGGCCACCAGCAGCATGATCCACATGGCTAACTGCCGGGCGAAGACTAAAAATTGGTCGCCCAGCGCGAAGAAAGCCATAAAGAGCGCATTGGCCACCAAGTAGCGCGAACTCCACGAGAGGAATGTCGCGGCGAAGGACCGGAGCCAAAATCCCGGCCGGTATTTTCGTATCTCGACCGCACTGCGCACCACATCCCCCCCTGCCTTGACTGCTCCGGAGCGCCAGCGCCGCAGGCCGGGCAGTGAGAACACCTTGATGATCAGCCATTTCAATCCGACGGGATTGAAAAACAGGCCGTAACTCAGCAGCAGCAGGTAGGCGAGTTTGATGCCGTATCCGATCGCTGCGAAGAGCAGCAGTTCGTCTCCCATCGGTCCGGCGAAAAGCCGCTCGCCGCCCACGATGAAAAAGACAGCGGGAAAAACCGCGGCGAAGTACAGTTCGTCGAAGAACGAGGTGAGCAGGACGATCGCAGCACTCCGCCCCACCGGCAGCCCCTCTTTGTGGACGAAGACGATGGCGACGCTGGTTCCGCCGATGGCCGAGGGGGTGATGGCGGAGGTAAACTCCCAGAGCATGATGATTCGGAAGGCCTGCCGCCAAGAGAGGTCGCCCCGGCTGAAGAGGCGGATCCGGACGATGTACCCCCAGTCGCGGCCGACCATGAACAGAAAGGCGACCAGAACGAACAGCAGGGCGTGTCCGGTGAACCGGACGTGGCTCAGGATTTCGGGGTCGAAGTCGCGGGCGATCATCCAGCCGACGAAACCGAGTCCGAGCAGGACGGGCAGGACGATTTTCCACCACGGAACGCGGCCGACGGTTTTCTGTTTCATGGAGAGCGCGGATGAGTGAGCAGCGCCCGGCCGACAGGCGGACGGACGGTCTGCGGCAAAGGTAGAATTATTTGCCGAAAAGGGTTACATTTGTTCGCAGCGGGCGAATATTCCGGCCGAACAGACGATACCATGCGAAAAATGCACCCGTTCCGGTTTGTCCTACTGCTCCTCGGAAGCCTCCTCGGCGGGGGAACGGTGTCCGTTCTCCGGGGAGAGACGGTTTCCCGTATCTCGCTGACCGTGGCCACTTACAATGTGTGCAACTTGTTCGACACCCTCAACGATCCCGGCCTGTCGGACGAGGTGCCCGCTCCCGAAGCGTATCGGTTCAAAATCGGTGCGCTGGCCCGCGTGATCGGAGAGCTGGGGCCTGATGTGATCGCCTTGTGCGAGGTGGAGAATGCCCGGGTGCTGCACGACCTGACTGCCTCGGCACCGATCGACACCCTCCCGTATCGTTTTATCCATTACGACTCGCCCGACCGGCGCGGGATCGATGTCGCGCTGCTCTATCGGGCCGACCGGGTGGTTCCTGTCGCTTCGGAGCCGATCCGGGTGGCGGAGCGCTACCCTACGCGCGATCTGCTGCGGGCCGAATTTTCGGTCTCCGGCACGGGTCGACGGTTGGTGGTCTATGCGGTCCATCTGCCGTCGCGCCGGGGAGGCCTCGGCGAGGCCGACCGCATGCGGAACCGGATAGCCGCCCGGTTGGGCGAGTGGGCGGCACGGGATGAGGAGAAGGGGATCGGCGTGGTGGTTCTGGGGGATCTGAATGACAACCCCGACTCGAAGATGGTACGCCGCAATCTGTCGAATTTGCGCTGCCTGACGGCCGAACCGTTCCGGCGGGGAATCGGGTCGTATGCCTGGCGGGACACGTGGGTCATGTACGACAACATCTTGGTCAACGGCGCGGTCGATCCGATCGGCGATGCCCGGATCTTTCGCCGGGCGTGGATGCTACGGCCGGACGGCCGCTTTCGCGGCTATCCCGACCGGAAGATCAGCGATCATCTGCCGGTCTATGTCCGGATCCTGTACGAAGAAACGCCTGCTGCTCCTTAGAGCAGCCCGGCCACGGCCGCTTCGATTTCAGCCGGCGCCACGTCCCGACGCACGATATTCCCCGTGCGGTCGATCAGGAAATTGGCCGGTATTTTCCGCACGTTGTAAACCCGGACCGCCGGCGAATCGCCGCCCTGCAGGTCGCTCACTGCGATCCACGGCAGCCGCTGCTCCGAAACGCTCCGAATCCACTGCGCTTTGTTCAGGTCCAAGAATACCTGATAAACTTCGAACCCTTGCGCTGCATGTTTGTCGTACACTTCGACCAGTTCTCGGTTCAAGACTTTCAGCTCCGGCAGGTTCGATGCTGTGAATGAAAGCAGAATCACTTTCCCTTTCAATTCCGACAGTTTGCGGCGGATTCCGACTACGTCCGGCAGGTTCAGTTCGGGAAAGTCCGCTGCCTGGTCCAACTGCTCGGCGACCAACCGTCCGGCTTCGGCTGCCTGTGCGAAGCTCTGCACATCCCGCGCCAATGCCTGTACATAGGGCGATCCGGCGTAACGGGTCTGGAGCGAGTCGCTGACGATGCCGAAATAGACGACATCCGCTGCGTCGTCTGCAAAGATGAACGATCCGTCGACGGTGGTCTGATACAACGGTACGATCGCGGCCATCGAACCGGCATGCGTACTGATAAACTTGGCGGCTTCCTGTTTCCTCGCTACGGGATCGGTCCGGCTCAAAATCCGGTTCGCCTCCTGCACCAACAACGAACCTTCGGACCCGGAAACGGTATATCGACGGGCTGTGCTGTCCGCAATCTGCACTTCGACGGTCTCTGCCGCTTCGGCCAGCAACGGAACACGACCTCCGCCGGCGATCGTCAGGTTATAGAATTCGGGCACGCCGGGTGCCTGTTTCACAAAGAGGTCGAATCGCCCTTCCCGATCGGTGCGTACCGAATCGACAAACCGGCTGCCGGACGGACCGATGCGCTCCACAACAAGGGTCTTTCGACTCCCGCCGGCTTCGATCCGGCCGCGAATGGTTACGCCGCTGCCGGAACAACCGGCGAACAACAAAAGAAAAAAACTGGCGAAAAACGGAGCTGTAATATGTCTCATATCGCTGATCGTTCGTGTACTGGCAAAGATACGCTTTTCCCTGTTATCGTCCTGCTTTTTCTGCTTTATTCTTTGTGCCGGGTCTGGAACCGTTCTTTTTCTGAAGAAAAAGAACCAAAAAGA
>JAFLSI010000124.1 GCA_022511025.1 Rikenella sp.
GCCGCAGGCGCCGCGAGCCGCCGCCACCCCGCGCGGCGGTGAGCCACTTCGTCGGAGCTTGTGGCTCCTACCGCCGGCTCCGGCCCGCATTTTCGTCCATCGAGGATAGAGACTGCCAACAAAACACCCAACGGGTGCGGCCCCGCCCCGCAAAAGACCCGTCAATGATCCCCGCAAATTCCGCAAATAATGAAAAAGGCACCCTGCGTCGCGCGCAAAGTGCCTGTAAAATGTGTTGACCCGCTAGGACTCGAACCCAGAAAGACAGAACCAGAATCTGTAGTGTTACCATTACACCACGGGTCAATGAAACGCTGCTCTCCCGCCGGGAGAGAAAACCTCCCGAAAAGGAGACGGTGCAAATTTAATGCGTCCGAGTGAAATCCGCAAAAAAATCGCCCGAAAAAAGTTGACCCACCAAGACTCGAACTTGGAACGACAGAACCAAAATCTGCTGTGTTACCATTACACCATGGGTCAGCGAGACTCACTCCGAGTGAACGTTCGGGAGCAAAAGTAAGCCTTTTTCTCCGAATCGCAAAATAATCTTCGGGAGTCCCCGGTCGGAACAGTCCCAAGGCCGTCCGACCATGACCGATCCGATAAAAAAGGTTATCTTTGCTCGCAAAAACAGAAGACGCACGATGGACTTTATCGAGGAACTGACCTGGCGCGGCATGATCCACGACATGATGCCCGGCACCGCCGAACAACTGAAAAAAGAGATGACCACGGCCTATTTGGGGATCGACCCGACCGCCGATTCGTTGCACATCGGCCATTTGGTTGGCGTGATGATGCTCAAGCATTTCCAGCGGTGCGGCCACAAGCCCATCGCATTGGTCGGCGGAGCGACAGGCATGATCGGCGACCCCAGCGGGAAGTCGTTGGAACGCAACCTGCTCGACGAACCCACCCTGCGCCGCAACCAGACCGCAATCAAAGCCCAGCTCTCGAAACTCATCGACTTCGACAGCGATGCACCGAACGCAGCCGAGATGGTGAACAATTACGACTGGATGAAAGGGCAGACCTTTCTGGGATTCATTCGCGACATCGGGAAACTCATTACGGTCAATTACATGATGGCCAAAGACTCCGTGAAGAAACGCTTCAACGGCGAAGGCGAAGGGATGTCGTTCACCGAATTCACCTACCAGTTGGTGCAGGGATTCGACTTTCTGACACTGTACGAGACCCGGAACTGCAAATTGCAGCTCGGCGGGTCGGACCAGTGGGGGAATATCACGACCGGCACCGAACTCATTCGGCGAAAAGCCGGCGGAGAGGCTTTCGCCCTGACCTGTCCGTTGATCAAGAAGGCCGACGGGACCAAGTTCGGAAAGACCGAGAGCGGCAACGTCTGGCTCGATCCGCGCTACACCTCGCCCTATAAGTTTTATCAGTTCTGGGTCAATGTGAGCGACGAAGATGCGGAGCGGTATATCAAGATATTCACGCTGCTGGACCGGGAGACGGTCGAGACGTTGATCGCCGAGCACCGCGAGGCGCCGCATCTGCGAAAATTGCAGAAACGGCTGGCAGAAGAGATTACGGTGATGATCCACTCGCGCGAGGAGTACGAGCGGGCGGTGGCAGCCAGTTCGATCCTGTTCGGCGGCGGCGCGGAGGCGTTGAAAGCAGCGGATGAACGGACGATTTTAGAGGTTTTCGACGGAGTGCCCCAGTTCGAGGTTGGGCGGGACGACTTGGCGGGCGGAGTGCCGTTTGCGACACTCTGTACGGAAAAGGCGGCGATATTCGCCTCGAAAGGAGAGTTGAGGCGGTTGGTCCAGGGTGGCGGGATTGCGCTGAACGGGACCAAACTGGCCGAGGCGGATCGACCGGTAACGCCGGAAGATTTGATCTCCGACAAGTTTCTGTTGGTGCAAAAGGGGAAGAAGAACTATTTCCTGCTGATCGTGAAGTAGGGCGGCAGGGACCGGCGCCGGCGCGGCGGAGGGCACCCAAGCAAGACGGGGGTGCCTCCCCCGTAATCCCTTACACCGTCCGCAAGTATTTCTCACAGATCGTCTTATGCAGTTCATTCAGCGAATCCACACGCCGGATGATCTCTTGCGCCTCCTCCATCGTTTCGATCCCCTGCAGCTCCTTTCGGAGCGACGCAATGATCGACTTGATCACCTTCGACTTGTAAATCGTGATCGCTTTCGGCACCGCTTCGCTCAACCGCTCCCGTTCCGTCGAGACCCGGATTTCGTAGCGCTCCCACATCCGGCTCGGGGCGTAGGTCTCCTCCGCCGTCAGCAGGTCCACCGCCAACGACGCCACCTCCGGCGAAGCGTGATTGATAAACCGGTTGACCTCCGGAACACGGCCCTCTTCCCGGCAGATTCGCACATATTCCTCGTAAATCTGCCGGTACAGCGGATGGTGCATCTCGATCCGGTCCATCTCCAGCTCCTCGATGATCACCTCCGCCACGTTCAGCGAGACGACCTCCGTCGGCGGCATCACGAAATCGAAATTCTCCCCTCCGTACTTGAGCAGGTATCCCACCAACTCCCGCTCCAACCGTTCCAGTTCCCGGTTCAACCCCTGTTCCGCAAAGCTCAGTTTCGGCGCCAGATCGACCGGGACCTCCGCTCCTGAAACCGCCTCCGTATCCGGCGAGTAGGTCGGCGCGGCATTCGGATCGCCCGCCTGCCGCTGGAGGAACTGCTCCTTGCGCAGCCGGTTGTCCATCGCCTCGCGCCCCGCCTGACCGTCGACCATCGTTACCCGCTTGCGCGCCACTTCGCGAATCAGAATATCTTCGTCGATCTCCAACTTCCGCGCACACTCCCGGATAAACACCGACCGCGTGATCGCCTCCGGAATCGTGGCGATCGACTCCACCACGCTGGCAATCACCTCGGCCCGTTTGATCGGGTCGTCCGCCGCATCGCCCAACAGGATCCGGGTCTTGAACGAAATGAAGTCCTCCTCGTGCTCTTCGATATAGGCTTGCAATTCGGTTGCGTTGTGTGCCCGTGCGAACGAGTCGGGGTCCTCTCCGTCCGGCAGCAGCACGCACCGCACCGTCAGCCCCTCGCGCAGAATCATGTCGATCCCCCGCATCGAGGCTTTAATCCCTGCCGCGTCGCCGTCGTAGATGACCGTTACGTTCTTCGTGAAGCGTTTGATGAGTTTGATCTGCTCCACCGTGAGCGATGTCCCCGACGAAGCCACCACATTTTCGACCCCCGACTGGTGCATCTGCAAGACGTCGGTATACCCCTCGACCAAAATACAGCGGTTGAACTGCGTAATGGCTTTCTTGGCGAAGTAAATGCCGTAGAGGGTATTGCTTTTGTGGTAGATTTCGCTTTCGGGCGAGTTGAGGTACTTGGCGACTTTCTTGTCGGTCCGCAAGGTCCGCCCCCCGAAGGCGATCACCCGACCGGCCAGCGAGTGGACCGGAAAGATCACCCGACCGCAGAACCGGTCATAGTATCCCCCGCCATTCGCAGCCTCGCGTTTGATGGTCAGCCCGGTCCCCACCAGAAACTGTTCCTGATACCCCTCGCTCAGAGCGGCCCGTGTCATGGCATCGCCCTTGGCGGGACAGTACCCCAACTGAAACTTGGCGATCGTCGCATCGGTAAACCCGCGCTCCCGAAAATAACTCACTCCGATGCTCTCCCCTTCCGGGGTTTTGAGCTGCCCGGCGAAATACTGCCCGGCCCACGACGCAACGACCATCATGCTTTCTCGGTCGTCGTTGCGCTGCTTCTCTTCCGGCGACTCTTCGCGCTCCTTGACTTCGATCCCGTACTTCCGGGCCACCCATTTCAGGGCTTCGGCGTAGCTAAGCCCTTCGTGTTCCATCACGAAACTGATGGCGTTGCCTCCTTTCCCGCACCCGAAGCATTTATACAGCCCTTTCGACTGCGACACGACGAACGAGGGGGTCTTCTCGTTATGAAACGGACAGCAGGCCATGTAATTCACCCCCTGTTTCTTGAGGGTAACGAAGTCGCTCACCACTTCCACAATGTCGGCGGCGGCGAAAATCCGGTCTACTGTCTGACGGTCGATCATAACGGCTCAAAGTTACTGAAAATCTCCGCGCTTTTGTTATATTTGTATTTGTCAATTCTTTGTGCTGTATAGGACTGTTCTTTTTCTGAAGAAAAAGAACCAAAAAGACTTTCGGGAATGC
>JAFLSI010000125.1 GCA_022511025.1 Rikenella sp.
AACCAGGGACACAAGGATTTTCAGTCCTTTGCTCTACCAACTGAGCTATGGCACCTCCATTGAATTGCGGAGCAAAGGTACATAAAAATTCCAAACCGCCAAACTTTCAATCAAAAAAACTTTCGGTGCACGGCGGTGCCGCCCTTTCGGGTGTTTCGCAGGATCGCAGCCCGCGGAAGGACGGATCGAACTCAGTGAAATTTCGGTCCTCCGCAAGGGGGGCTGCGGACCGACCGACTCTTCGAGTCGGAGGGCAGAGACGAACCCGAAAGAACAAAAGCCCCGATCCGCACCCGGCTATATAAACAATTAACCGTTATCTTTGTGTTCGGTAGCATGCAAGAATCTATGGAACGGAACATCGGAGCAGCGTTGCAGGAAAAAATATTAGTCCTCGACGGCGGATTAGGCACACTCGTTCAGGCACACCGCCTGAGCGAATCCGATTACGGCGGGTATGCCGGTTGCAACGACTATTTGGTCGTGAGCCGGCCCGACGTGATCGAATCGATCCACACCGCCTATCTCGAAGCCGGCGCCGACATCATCTCCACCGACACCTTCAACGCCAACCCCGTTTCGTTAGCCGACTACGGACTGCAAGAGCGCGTCTGCGAACTGAACCGGACCGCAGCACAGTTAGCCCGCAGAGCTGCCGACCGGTTCGAGCGGCAAGACCGAAAGCCGCGGTTCGTGGCCGGTTCCGTGGGCCCCACCAACCGAAGCGCCTCGATCTCGCCCGACGTGAACGACCCCGGCCGACGAAACATCACTTTCGACGAATTGGCCACCGGGTATGCCCGGCAGATGCAAGGACTTATCGACGGCGGAGTCGATCTGGTTCTCGTCGAGACCGTGTTCGACACCCTCAACTGCAAAGCCGCCATCTATGCCCTGCGGACGATTCTGGGGAACAGGACCCTGCCGCTGATGGTCAGCGGCACGATTACCGACGCCAGCGGACGGCTGCTGTCGGGTCAGACCGTCGAAGCCTTCTACGCCTCCGTCGAACACGGCGGCCTGCTGAGCATCGGGCTGAACTGCGCTTTCGGAGCAAAACAGATGATGCCCTACGTGGAGCGGCTCGGACGGGTGGCGAAAGGGGCCGTATCGGCCCATCCGAATGCCGGACTGCCCAACGTCATGGGAGGATACGACGAACAGGCGGAACAGATGGCCGCCGTGATCGAAACCTACTTGCAGGCCGGACTGCTGAATATCGTCGGAGGATGCTGCGGCACCACGCCGGACCACATCCGGGCCATCGCAGCGGTGGCGAAGAAGTACCGGCCGAGGAGCTTCCGCGCCCCGCAGGACAACGGCGGCGCGACAGTGCTGGCCGGATTGGAGGTGCAGCGGGTCGAACCGGCGGCCAACTTCGTGAACATCGGCGAGCGAACCAATGTAGCCGGTTCGGCGAAGTTCGCCCGGTTGATCCGCGAACGGCAGTTCACCGAAGCGCTTGCCGTGGCCGCCGAGCAGGTCGAGGGAGGGGCGCAGGTGATCGACGTCTGCATGGATGCCCCGATGATCGAGGCCGGGCAGGCGATGACCGAATTTCTGAACTTAGCGGCCGCCGAACCGGAGATCGCCCGGCTGCCGGTGATGATCGACTCTTCGGACTGGAGCGTGATCGAGGCCGGGCTGCGGACGGTGCAAGGCAAGCCGGTGGTCAATTCGATTTCGCTCAAGGAGGGCGAGGAGCGGTTTCTCGACCACGCCCGGACGGTACGGGCGTTCGGAGCGGCCGCCGTGGTGATGCTTTTCGACGAGCGGGGGCAGGCCGACACCTACGAACGGAAGATCGAGGTGGCGGAGCGGGCCTACCGCCTGCTGCGCGGCATCGGATTTCCGGCCGAGGAGATCATTTTCGACCCGAACGTATTGGCGGTGGCCACGGGGATCGAAACGCACGACGACTACGGACGGGCTTTCATCGAAGCGACAGCCTGGATCAAGACCCACTGTCCGGGAGCCAAGGTAAGCGGCGGGGTGAGCAACCTCTCGTTCTCGTTCCGGGGCAACAACCCCGTGCGCGAGGCGATGCACTCGGTTTTTCTCTACCACGCCGTCCGCGCCGGGATGGACATGGGGATCGTCAACCCGTCGATGCTCCGGATTTACGACGACATCGACCCGAAACTGCTGACGCTGTGCGAGGATGTGATTCTGAACCGGCGGTCCGATGCGGCGGAGCGGCTGACAGCCTATGCCGAAACGCATGCGGCGGCAACGCCCGGAGAGGGAGAGGCCGGAACGAAACACGATGCGTGGCGCGACGGAACGGTCGAGGAGCGGATCCTCCACGCCTTGGTCAAAGGGGTTACGACCCACATCGAGGCCGACACCCGCGAAGCCTACGAAAAGCACGGTTCTGCGTTAGCAGTAATCGATCGGGTGTTGATGGCCGGCATGGGAACTGTCGGCGAGTTGTTCGCCTCGGGGAAAATGTTTCTGCCGCAGGTGGTCAAGTCGGCGCGGGTCATGAAACAGGCGGTGGCGGTGCTGGAACCGTTCATCGAACAGGGGGGCGAAACGGAGGAACAGGGGGCCAAACTGTTGATTGCGACGGTCAAGGGCGATGTGCACGACATCGGCAAGAACATCGTGTCGGTGGTTTTGGCCTGCAACGGCTACCGGATGGTGGACTTGGGGGTCATGACACCGCCGGAACGGATCGTCGAAGCGGCGGTAGCCGAACGGGTCGATGCGGTTCTGTTGTCGGGGTTGATCACGCCGTCGTTGGAGGAGATGCGGGTCGTGGCCGAACAGTTCGAGCGGGCGGGGCTGCGGATTCCGATCTGCGTGGGGGGGGCGACCACTTCCGAACTGCACACGGCGGTCAAGATCGCACCGGTCTACAGCGGGTTGGTGGCCCACTCGACCGATGCGTCGAACTGCGCCAAGTTGGTCAACAAGGTATTGAAAGAGTACGGTTTTCGTCAGCAGTACCGGCAGCGGCAGGAGTCGATCCGGCTGCGGTACGATGTGTCGCAGGCGGGACGGACGCTGCGGTCGCTGGCCGAGGCACGGGAACACCGGCTGCGGCCGGCGTTCGACGACCGGACGGTCGTGCAACCGCGGGAGGCGGGAAAACGGATTTTGCGAAACTATCCGCTGGAACGGCTGGCGGAGCGGATCGACTGGAGCTATTTCTTCATCCAATGGGATTTGCGGGGGCGCTACCCGGAGATTTTCGACCATCCGGTCAAAGGGGCGGAGGCGCGGCGGCTGTTCGACGACGGACAGGCCATGCTCCGGCGGCTGACTGCGTCGGGGCAGGTGCGGGCGGATGCGGTGGTGGGGATCGTTCCGGCGCGCAGCGAGGGGGATGACATTTGGCTGCGGAGCTGTCTCCACGGGGAGGGGTGCGGATGCGGGCGGACGGAGATCCGGTTAGCGTGTCTGCGGAACCAGAATTCCGACCTCGAGCAGAACCTGTCTCTCCCGGATTTCGTATCGCCGGGCCGGAACGGGGGAGGGCCGGAGGATCACGTGGCGCTCTTTGCGTTGGGGATAACGTGCGATTTCCGGGGAGAGTCGGACTACGAGACGATCATGGCGCGCATCTTGTGCGACCGGCTGGCGGAGGCGTTTGCTGCGGAAATAGCGGCGAAACTGCGGGACGAGTGGTGGGGATTTCCTGCGGGAGCGGAGGGACTGCGTGTGGCGGCGGGCTATCCGTCGATGCCGGACCACAGTGTCAAACGGCTGATTTTCGACCTGTTGGAGGTAGAATCGTCGATCCCGCTGCGCCTGACCGAAAATTTTATGATGGAGCCGACGGCGGCGGTGTCGGGGATAGTGCTGGCGCATCCGGAGGCGCGATATTTCTCGGTGGGACCGATCGACGACGAGCAACTGACGGATTATGCCATTCGGTCGGGCCGTTCGGTCGAGGAGTTGCGGCGCTTCATGCCGGAAAATGTGCTGTAGCAGCGACCGGTCGGGGCGGGCGAGCACCCTTCGGGTGTCTTACTGGCAGCCTATACCCCAGTTCAGGCCGGAGCCGGCGGGGAGACTGCTTGCAGGCCTCCGCTGCCGGGGGCTTCGGCCTGACCATTTCTGCGAAGTGGCTTTTGCTGGTAATCTCTACCTCTCTTTCGGCCTTTCGTTTGAAGATTACGACCCTCTGGGTCGTGCG
>JAFLSI010000126.1 GCA_022511025.1 Rikenella sp.
TCGCCTAAAGTTTTTCTGGTTCTCTTTGTTCACAAAGAGAACAGTACCCTCCTGTTCACAAAGAACAAAAATCAACAATACGAGTTATTTCCGAATCCGTTGATGATCGGCGGCGTATCCGGTGTGTGCATTTCGATTTTGCCCACGATCGTTTCGTACCGCGCCACATTCTCCTGCAGCGAAAGGAGCAGCCGTTTGGCATGTTCCGGTGTCAGGATCACCCGGCTTTTGACCTGTGCCTTCGGCATGCCCGGCATCATGCGGATGAAATCCAGCACGAACTCCGACGTCGAATGCGAGATCACCGCCAGATTCGCATACGTTCCCTGCGCCACCTTTTCGTTGAGTTCGATATTCAGTTCTACTTTTTGTTCCGTCATAAACAGGATCGATTTCAGCGAAAGCAAAAATAGAGAGAAAGAGCCGCCTCCGGGAGGCTGTCGGCTCCGTTTTTTCAACAATTCTTCAACACGGAGAATCCGCCAAAGAGCGTTGTCAGTTCCGCCCCAAACGGTAGAAAAAAGCGATCCCCGCCTGATACGGGATCCACTCCCCGCTCTTGTTCCACGGCACATAGCGCAGCCCCGTCGATGTGTCCACCCCGTAGTACCAGCCGTGGTGCCAACCCCCGCCGACGTAGAAATCCAGCCCCCACCGATGCGCCAGTTCGATCTGCCAGCCCACCGTCGCCCCGATCCCGATCCCGATCCCGTGCTGCACCTCGTTTTTCGGATGGTCCCACTTGCTCACCTTGTACGAATCGTACGCCACGTAGCCCCCGACATAAAAACCCCGGAACGCCTCCCGCGGATAGAACCTCACCTCCGGAATCAACTGCAACCCCAGCAGCGGCCGCCCCTTGACACTTTTCCACGGCGAATAGACCGCATCCCCGTGGAACGTAAATTTCCCGTTCAGCCGAGTCTCCACCGACATATTCGGCACCCCGACCACCCAGTAGAGCGCATTCCACTTGAGCGCCGTCCCCTGCGCCCGCACCCTCCCCGGCAGAAGCGCCGACACGGAGAGCAAAACCCATATCGTTGTTTTACGCCACATAAACCCTTGGATTGATGCTGCGAAGATAGCAATAAATGTTACCTTTGTCGAAAATGTGCATTCAGTTATGGGATTCAAGCTATTGACCGTAGGCACCGTTTTGTCGGCCGGTCTGTTTTTCGCCGGAGCGGGCCCCCTCTCCGCCCAGAACCGGGAGACGACGCAGGAGATGCTCCGCCGGGCGCAAGCCGCCGGTTACAATCCCGATTTGCGTCAGGGGTTGGAGGGGCTCGACATCGAGCAGTTCCAGAAAGGCGGCAAAGTCGGGACAAGTCAGGATGCGGCCGGGAAAAACACCTCGACCGACCGGAGCCGGAAAAGCACCGACCTGAAAAACTTGGAGTACGACCGGCAGAACAACGGGGTGGATACCCGGGATGCCAAATACCAGCGCGAACAGGAGCGGCAGAACGACTACCGGGTGCGCACCGTGCGGGACAAGGACGGAAACTGGGTCGATGCGGAGACCGGCACGATTCTGGAGACAGCGGACGGGACGGTTACCGCAGCGGGCGAACAGAACCGGCTGAGCGGTGCGGCGCGCATCACCGATCCCCGGTTGGATGCCGTCGGCAAGCTCACCCCGGCCGAGGCCGACCGGCTGAGACAGGAAGAGAAACGTATCCAGGACTCGATTCTGCGGAACAGCGTCTTCGGCCGCGAGATCTTTTCGGCACGGAACCTGACCTTCGCACCGACTTACAACCTGCCGACACCGGCCAACTATGTGCTGGCGGCCGGCGACCGGCTCTTTATCGACCTGTGGGGCGATGCCGAAGCCAATTACGATTTGCAGGTCAGCCCGGACGGGTTCATCGTCGTGCCGGATGCCGGAGTGATCCATGTCGGCGGACTGACGGTCGAGGCGGCCGAAAACCGGATCCGGAACCAGCTGGCTGCGATCGTGTCGGGACTCAACAGCGGGGCGGTGAAACTCAAAGTGTCGCTCGGCGACATCCGCTCCATCAAAGTCAACATCATCGGCGAAGCGTCGATGCCGGGGACATACACCCTGCCGTCGTTAGCTACGCTGTTCAATGCCCTGTACGAGGCGGGCGGGGTGAGTGAAATCGGTTCGCTGCGCAGCATCCGGCTGATCCGCGGCGGGAAGCAGGAGGCGGAGCTCGACGTGTACGAATACCTCATCGACGGGAAACAGGAGGTGAATGTCGGGTTGCAGGACAACGACATGATTATCGTGCAGCCGTACGACAACTTGGTCAAGATCACGGGAAAGGTCAAACGGCCCCGCATCTACGAACTCCGGAAAGGGGAGACGGCGGACAAACTGTTGCAGTATGCGGGCGGTTTTATGGGCGAGGCCTACAAGGACAATTTGACGGTCAATCGCAAGGCGGGCCGGATGATGAGCGTGCACAGCGTGCCGGCCGAGGAGTTCGGCGGGTTTGCTATGGCCGACGGGGACAGCATCGCGGTGGGCGAGGTGATCCGGCAGTATGCCAACCGGATTACGGTGGAGGGGGCGGTCTGGCGGCCGGGAGACTACGAGTTGAACGACAGTACGGCTACGCTGAAACAGTTGATCGGAAAAGCGGAGGGGATTCGCGGCGATGCGCTGATGAGCCGGACTCAGATCGTGCGGCTCAACGACGATTACTCCTTTTCGGTGCTGTCGGTCGATTTGCAGGGGCTGCTGAACGGAACGGCGGAGGATGTGCCGCTGCGGGCGGAGGATTTGGTGCGGATTCCGTCGGTCAATTCGCTGAAAGAGGGCTATACGATCGAGGTGAAGGGGGAGGTCAATACGCCTCAGACGCTGCTGTTCCGGAATGGCATGACGATCGAGGATGCGATCGTCATGGCCAACGGACTGAAAGAGTCGGCCTCGCTGGCACGGATCGAGGTGGCGCGGCGGGTCAAAAATCCGAACTCCACGGAGCCGTCGGACCGAATCGCCGAGCTGTTCCAGTTCAACATTCCGGCCGATCTGGGACTTTCGGCCGAGACGGCGGGGTTCACGCTGCAACCGTTCGACGAGATTTATATCCGCCGGTCGCCGGGGTACAGCGAACAAAATCGGGTTCTGGCCGAAGGGGAGTTTCTGTTCACGGGTGAGTATGTCCTCTCGACCAACAGCGACCGCCTGAGCGACTTGGTGGCCAAGGCGGGGGGGCTGACGCCGGAGGCGTATGTCAAGGGGGCTTACCTGAAACGGCAGCTGACCGAGGAGCAGATCGCCCGGCAGGAGACGCTGGCCGATCTGTCGGAACGGGGCAAGGCGGCGACGGGCGATACGCTCGTCGTCAGGCGGCAGGCGATCGGAGACTACTATCCGATTGCCATCGACCTCACGGCGGCATTGGAGGATCCGTCGAGTTTAGACAATATCGTATTGGAGGACGGGGATATACTGGTGGTGCCGAAGTTCAACAATACGGTAACGATCAGCGGTTCGGTGCTTTATCCGTGTACCGTTACGTTCGTCAAGGGAAAGAAAATCCAGCACTATATCGCTCGCGGGGGTGGGTATGCGGCACGGGCCAAAAAACGGCCGTTCGTGATCTATGCCAACGGGTTGCCGGACTCCAAACGGGGAGGGAAGTGGCCGAAGATCGAACCGGGGTGCGAGATCGTGGTGCCGTCCCGTCCTCCGAAAGGCTCGGGGATGAGTGCGGCTGAAATTATGAGTTTGGCGACCAGCACGGCTTCGATGGGGGCGATGATTTCGACGCTGCTGAAGTAGTTTTTCGTGCAGCCCATAGCCCGCCGCGGGCACGCGGGGCCTGCCCGGCCCGAGGGTAGTTTTCTCTGGTAGGGTATAGGCTTGTCGGGTAGAGGCTGCCAGTAAAACACCCAACGGGTGCGGGTCAGCCGCCCGGTGCGGAGACACGAGCACCGTCGAGTGTCGGAGCCAGCCGGTGGGGGGCGGCTGGCCCGAGCGACCGGAGGTCGCAGGTGTTTTTCGGATCGCAACCTATTTGGGGTAGAGGCTGCACAGCAAGAGACGCTGTGCGTCCCCTCCGCGGGGGGAGGGCTGCGGGCCGATGACTCTTCGAGTCGGATGTGTTGCGTCTTTTGTTGGCCGCCTCTACCAGCGCTTGACGCCGGCGGAGGCGATCA
>JAFLSI010000127.1 GCA_022511025.1 Rikenella sp.
AGCGGAGGCCTGCAAGCAGTCCCCGCCGGCTCCGGCCCGCACTTTCGACCATCGGAGTAGAGGCGGCCAGCAAGAGACGCTGTGCGTCCCTCCCTCCGATGCTTGTCGGCCCGTCGAAACCGGCCATATCCGCCGAAAAAGAAAGGAAACCAGTTATGTATTACGCTGAATATGCCGGTCGTGCACCGCAATTTTTCCGAATCGACCGTCCTTTCGCTCTCGAAAGCGGCGGCGAACTGCCCTCGCTGACCCTCGCTTATCATACTTACGGTTCCTTGAATGCCGCCGGCGATAATGCGATTTGGGTCTGCCATGCGCTGACCGCCAACTCCGACGTGGCAGACTGGTGGCCCGGCACCGTTGTCGAAGGCGGACTGCTCGACCCCTCGAAATACTTCATCGTCTGCGCCAATAAACTCGGTTCGCCTTACGGCTCCACCTCGCCGATCACCCGGAATCCGGCCACCGGCGAACCGTGGTACCTCGATTTTCCTTTGGTTACCGTGCGCGATATGGTGCGAGCCTATCGGGAACTGCGTCTTGCGCTGGGTATCAATCGGATCCGGATGATTATCGGCGGCTCGACCGGCGGGTGTCAAGCCATGGAGTGGGCGATCGAAGAGCCGGAACTCTTCGACACAGTGGCCCTGACGGTAACTTTGCCCAAGACCACCCCGTGGATCGTGGCCGACAGCGAAGCGCAGCGGATGGCCATCGAATCCGATCCCACTTTTTATGAACGCCGCATCGACGGCGGGGCGAAAGGGTTGGCGGCGGCACGGGCCTTGTCGATGCTGATCTACCGCAACTCCGTCGCATTCAATCGCACGCAGCACGATCCGGAGGAGAAATTGATGGATTTTCGCGCTGCCGGTTACCAGCGGTACCAGGGCGAAAAACTGCGGCGGCGGTTCAATGCCCATTGCTATTACCGGTTGCTCCAGTCGCTCGATTCGCACGACGTGGGGCGCGGTCGGGGCGGCGTGGCGGCCGCTTTGCGGCGGATTGCCGCCCGGACGGTGGTGCTGGCGGTCGATACCGACATCATGTTTACGGAGCCGGAGGTGCGCGAAATGGCGGTTCTGTTGGGGGCGGATTATCATGTTATCCATTCGGACTACGGACATGACGGCTTTTTGATCGAGACGCCCGAGATTACGCGCATCCTGAAGCGCTATTTATAAGCATAGCGCCTCCCTCTCTCTTTGCAGGCGAAGCACAAAAAAGGCCGCAGAACGAAACAGCGTTTCGTTCTGCGGCCGATGCAATTCCGGCCGTCGGTTCTGCGGTCAGAACTTGTCGTTCTCGATCTGGAAGAAGGGCTGCGGATGGCCGCAAATCGGACATTTGTCCGGCGCCGTAGTCCCTTCGTGGATGTGGCCGCACTCCGAACAGCGCCACGTCTGCGGTTTCTCTTTCTTGAACAGTTCGCCGGCATTCAGCGTTTTCAGCAACTCTTGGTACCGTTTTTCGTGTTCCTTTTCCACGGCCGCAATCAGGCGGAATTTGGCTGCAATCTCCTTGAACCCCTCTTCTTCGGCCACTTTGGCAAATTCCGGGTAGAGGACATGCCCTTCGTCATGCTCGCCCGTAGCGGCCTCTTTCAGGTTTTCGGCCGTCGTCCCGATCACCCCGGCCGGATAAGCGGCGGTAATCTCTACCATCCCCCCTTCGAGGAAACCGAAAAATACTTTGGCATGGTGTTTTTCGTTGTAGGCCGTGTTGTCGAAGAATTTGCCGATCAGTTCATAGCCCTCCTTGCGAGCCACTTTGCCGAAAATGGTGTAGCGCTGCCAGGCTTGCGATTCACCGGCAAAGGCTTTCAGCAGGTTCTGTTCGGTCTGCGTTCCGCGGATGCTTTTTTTCGTGTCCATAAGATTGAATTTTTAATGAGTATTTTTATTAATCGGAAAGAACAAAAAACGTGCCAATGCTCTGTCGGGAGGCGGTCCGAATCGGAAAAGACTACTCTAACAACCGGAAGTAGTACAGCGTATGGTCCGGCAGCAGCTCCGGATGCAAAATGCGGACCAGATCGGCCAGCACGACATCCGGCCGCACCGCTCCCGATTCCCAGAAGTCGCTCCCACCCGCCGGCGTCGTGCGGGCGTCGTTGTTGTAGACCCGCCCCTGCCGAACCACCGGCAGTGTTGCGAAGCGGCGGTTGTCTGCCCGAAGCTGCGCCAGACTCCGTGCCGTCCCCGGATTCAGCCAGAAGTCTGCCTGTGCCAGCAAACGCAGCACCTGCTCTGCCGAGGTCGGACGGCTCGCATCCGAATCTTCGCCCTGTCCTAAATACTCCGCTCCGGCGTCGTTCAGCAGCCGCACGATGTAGCTCCGGTCGCCCGGCAGGTACCATACCTCTTTGTACGGTGCGTTGAGCATCACTTTGGGCCGTTCCGGAGCGGCCAGCGCCACGCTTTCGCCGATCGTCCGGTAACTCTCCTCGACCGCCATGAACCTCTCCACGGCCTGTTCTATCCGGCCGGTCAGCAGTCCGAACGGGACGATCCATTCGGCCCGGCCCAAGGGGTCCTGCTCCAAATAGTCCGATATGTAGATGACCGGCACCCCCAACTGACGGAGCTTCTCCGCTGCGGGGTGTTCGCCGCTCAGACCGTACAGAAAGAGGGCATCCGGCTGCAAAGCGACGATCGTTTCGTAGTCGAGGTGGGTGTCGTAGCCGACCTCCCGCACCGTTTCGTTCCGCACGGCGGGATGGGTGATGAAGTCGCGCCCGGATACGCCCCGCACCGTGCCGACCGCTCCCACGGCGTCGAGAAAGGCGACGTGCGACGAGGAGAGGCAGACGACCGACCGGAGCGGCCACCGGATTTCGCCGGGTCCCGGCTCGACTGCCGTGTCGGCCGCCAACCGGTAGTCGAACACGGTGCTGTCGGCTCCCTGCCACGGATCGAACACGCGCAACACGGGTCCCCGTTCGTCGCTCAGCAAGGCGAACCGTTGGGCATACCGAGGCTCGTAGAGCAGATACAGGGTGCTCTCCCGATCGTCCTGTTTCTGCCGCTCCGGCCGGCTGCCGCAGGAGGTTGCGGCGAGGAGCAGGAGGGTCCAGCCGAACAGGAAATCGGAGAGGGGTCTCATAGCGGTGGCGGTTTGTGTGTGAACAAAAGTAAAACTTTGGAACGAAATTTGCTTCTAACCGAAAATAAAGAATCAACATTCGTTTAACATTCCTAAAAAATCGAAGGCTATGAAATTCGAACTTCCTGCTCTTCCGTATGCGACCGATGCTTTGGAACCGGTCATGAGTGCGCGCACGATCGAATTCCACTGGGGAAAACACGAGGCGGCGTACTTCAATAATCTGAATGGGCTGATCGAGGGGACGCCGCTGGCGGACTGTACGTTAGAGGAGATTGTCCGTCGGTCGGACGGGGTGCTCTACAACAATGCGGCGCAGGCGTGGAATCATCTCTTTTTCTTCTTCCAGTTGTCGCCGAAACCTAAGAAAAAACCGACGGGGCCGCTGGCTGAGGCGATCGACCGCGATTTCGGCTCGTTCGAGGCGTTCAAGGAGGTGTTTGCCAAGGCGGGAGCGACGCTTTTCGGATCGGGCTGGGCGTGGCTGTCGGTCGAACCGTCGGGCAAGCTGACGATCTCGCAGGGGTCCAATGCGGAGAATCCGCTGCGTTCGGGGGCTGTGCCGCTGCTGACGGCGGATGTCTGGGAGCATGCCTACTACTTGGATTACCAGAATCGCCGGCCGGATTACTTGTCGGACTTGTGGAAGCTGGTGGACTGGGAGGTGATCGAGGGACGGTACGAGGATACGTTGTAAAAGCAAGGGAAACCCGGCGGGGCGTCGGCTGTTTCCGGGGTGCCGAGTCGCGGTTTGCTGTTGGGGTGGAGGCTGCTAATAGGATAGGAGCGGCGCCAGCGCGGACGCAACCGAGCGAAGCAAGGGATTGCGGGCCTCCGCGGGGGGAGGCTGCGGCCCGCCCGACTCTGGCGAGTCGGACGCGAGGCCGAATTAGGGTATAGGCTGCCAATAAAACACCCGAAGGGTGTGCGCCGCAGGCGCAGCGAGCCGCCGCCACCCCGCGCGGCGG
>JAFLSI010000128.1 GCA_022511025.1 Rikenella sp.
TGCTTGCGCATTCCATGACCGTTCGCGGTGATATGCTTCGCCTTGTTTCTTGGGTCGGGTTAAGGGGGCGTAAGGGTAATTTTTGCATTAGCGCCCCCTTAAACCGACCCAACACAAAGACAAACATAAGTCCGAGGCGGCCATAGCGATACGCAGTATCGCCTAAAGTTTTTCTGGTTCTCTTTGTTCACAAAGAGAACAGTACCCTCCCGTCGCCAAAAAACAAAACCACAGAAAAAGAACTGATATTTTAAGATGTTATGTCGTTGATTATAAATTCGGTTTTGTCCGGGATTTACAGCAAGCGGTTGAAAGCCATCGACCGGTTTCGGCGGTTGCCATGGGCTGTACAGAGCGAGCAGTTTCGGATATTGATGAGTTACGGCGCCCAGACCGAATACTTCAAACGGTATGGGATGGGAGCCTTCGGTTCCATAGAGGCTTATCAGCGGACGATTCCCATCGTAGGATACGACGACCTGCAAGGCGACATAGAGCGCGTACGGGCCGGAGAGAGTCATGTGCTTTGGCCCGGTCGAGTCCGGTGGTTTGCAAAATCGTCCGGGACCACCGGCAACCGGAGCAAATATATTCCCATTACGCGCGAATCGCTCACCCAATGTCATTTTCGGGGCGGCCGCGACACCATGGCCCTCTTCGCCTACTACCATCCCGAGAGCCGGGCATTCAGCGGCAAGACCTTGACCCTCGGCGGCAGCCACCGGCTCGACCCCACGGGGAGCGGCGCACAGAGCGGCGACCTTTCCGCCATTTTGATCCGCCACGCGCCGAAATGGGTCGATTATCTTCGCGAGCCGTCGATGGATATCGCCCTGATTCCCGACTTCGAGCGCAAAGTCGAAGCCATCTGCCGGCGCTGTTCGCGGCAACGGATCACCGCATTCGCCGGAGTTCCCTCGTGGAACCTCGTGCTGATGAACCGCGTGCTCGAATACACCGGGACAGACAGCCTGCTCGAAGTGTGGCCCGACCTCTCGCTCTTCATCCACGGCGGAGTCAGCTTCACCCCCTACCGCGAGCAGTACAGACGGATCATCCCGTCGAAGCAGATGCTGTACATGGAGACCTACAACGCATCCGAAGGCTTTTTCGCCGTGCAGGACAACCTCTCGACCCCCGACATGCTGCTGATGCTCGACTACGGCGTCTTCTACGAATTCCTGCCCGTCCGCGAGCTGCACGACCCCTCGAAAGCCGTTACGCTAGCCGACGTCGAAACCGGAGTCAACTACGCCATGATCATCTCCACGAACGGAGGGCTGTGGCGGTACATGATCGGCGATACCGTCGAATTTACGAGCCTCGCCCCCTACAAAATCCGGATCACCGGACGGACGAAAAGCTACATCAACGCATTCGGCGAAGAACTCATCATCGACAACGCGGAACGAGCCATAGCCGCCGCCTCGGTGGCCACAGGGGCCAAAGTGCAGGACTATACGGCAGCACCGATCTTCATGGAAGGACGAACCAAAGGCAGCCACGAATGGTTCGTGGAGTTCGACACACCGCCCTCGGACGCGATGCTCTTTGCCGAAACATTGGACCGTACGCTTCAGGAACTCAACTCGGACTATGCCGCCAAGCGGTTCAAAAACACGACGCTGCTGCCGCCGAAAGTCGTCGTGGCCCGCAAAGGGGTCTTCTACCGGTGGATGCAGAGCCGTCAGAAGCTCGGCGGTCAGAACAAAGTTCCGCGATTGGCGAACGACCGCCGCTACATCGACGAACTGCTCAAAATACAGTGAGACCGGCAGACAAGGAGGACAAGGGAGCAAAGGAGGGCAAAGCGGTCGGAGAAGGCCGGCCATACACAGAAAATCACAGGTATGTATATCGTCAACACCTCGTTTATGGTGGAACCGGACATCCACGAACGGTGGTACGAACTGTTCGTCCGGAAGTTCGTCCCCTACCTGCAGGAGGCCGGGTTCGGAACCGGGGAGGCGCAGCGGTTCGTATTCACCCGCGTGCTGACCGACCACGGCGATCCGCACTACACCTACTCGCTGCAAATCGAACTGCCCGACACCGGCGAATACCAGCGCTTCATGCAGGAAGCGATGGGCGAATATGCCGCGATCGCCGGGCCGATGTTCGGCGAAAAGGCCCTCCATTTCACCTCGCTGCTCAAGAAAATCGCTATCTGACCGTCCGGAAATGAAAAACAGATCGAAAATCATCGCCCTGTGGGGTTGCTGGATGTTATGGTCCGGCAGTGCGCAGGCTCAGCACACGAGCGAAATCACCGCCCTCGCCGGAGAAAAATGGTGGGGCGCCTGCACCGCTTTGGGACCGCTCATGCCGCTCGAAAAAGAGACGCACACCTACTCGCTGCAACGAGACAACCTCTCCAATCAAGCCGCCCCGTTTTTGGTCTCCAACTACGGCCGGTACATTTGGAGCGAAGCCCCGTTCACGTTTCGGTTCGACGGAACGAAATTCCGGATCGACTCCCCGGCGGGCGAAATCCGGGCGGTGAAAGCCGGAAAAAATCTGCGGGAGGCTTTCATCCTCGGCAAGAATGCCCATTTCGGCAGCAACGGACAGATGCCGCCGGATATCTTCTTCGGCCGACCGCAATACAACACTTGGATCGAACTACAGCACGACCAGAATCAAGAGGCGATCGAACGGTATGCAGACGATGTGCTGGCCCATGGTTTTCCGGCCGGGATCCTGATGGTGGACGACGGCTGGCAGCGCTATTACGGAAACTTCGACTTCAAAACGGAACGCTTCCCCGATCCGAAAGGGATGGTCGACCGGCTGCATGAACGGGGGTTTCGGGTGATGCTCTGGGTTTCGCCTTTCGTGAGTCCGGACAGTCCGGAGTTTCGCGACTTGCAGGCAAAAGGATACCTGATCCGGCAGAAAGATTCGCCCCGTGCCGCTGTGGTTCCGTGGTGGAACGGCTACAGCGCCTGCTACGACCTGACCAATCCGGAGGCGGCCGACCATTTCGGCCGGATGTTGCGGCAGGTACAAACGGATTACGGGGTGGACGGTTTCAAGTTCGATGCGGGCGACACCTATTTCTACGACCCGGTCGTGCAGTCTTACCACGACACGACGGCGCGGGCGGTGGACCACCTCCGGCTGTGGGCGGAGTTGGGAAAACAATTCCCGTACAACGAGTATCGGGCCTGCTGGGGGATGCAGGGGGAGCCGCTCGTCCAGCGGCTCAGCGACAAAAACCACAGCTGGGAGGCGTTGCGGCTGTTGATCCCGGAGATGCTCAATGCGGGGCTGTTAGGCTATCCCTACACCTGTCCGGACATGGTGGGGGGCGGACAGGCGGCCGACTTTCCGGCTGAGGCGCAGGAGGGGCTGGACCAGGATTTGATCGTCCGTTCGGCCCAGTTGCAGGCTTTGATGCCGATGATGCAGTTCTCGGTGGCGCCGTGGCGGGTGCTGGACAAGGAGCATTCGGCCTATTGTCGGGCGGCGGCGGAGCTGCACGAAAAGATGGCGCCGTACATCCTCGAAATGGCGCATCATGCGGCTAAAACGGGTGAACCGATTGTCCGGCACATGGAATATATGTTTCCGAACCGGGGATTTTCGGACTGCCGGGACCAATATATGTTGGGAGCCAAGTATTTAGTGGCTCCGGTCCTGACGCCGGACGGCAAACGGACGGTGCGGCTGCCGCGCGGAACGTGGACGGATGATCTGGGCCAGCGGTTCAAGGGGCCGTTGGTGATGGAAATTTCAGTGCCGTTGAGCCGCATCCCGTATTACGAACTGAAGCGGTAACCGAGGGGTGTTTGGTTGACGGGGTGCACCCTTCGGGTGTTTTATTGGCAGCCTCTACCCTTCCATTCGGTTTTGCGCTGTTCTCTGCGACCTCCGGTTGCTCGGGCCGCCTCTACTCTATTCGGCCTCGCGCCCACCCCTCTAAGGCAAAGCAAACTCCCGGTTGGAGT
>JAFLSI010000129.1 GCA_022511025.1 Rikenella sp.
TGTTGCAATCAAAAGCGTCGAGAACTGCGACTCAACGAGTCGCCGGCCTCCGCGCTCAGCGGCGAAGCCGCTCGGGGGGGTGGGCGCGAGGCCGAATAGAAAGGTATAGACTGCCAGCAAGAGACGCAGCCAATCCGCACCATACCCCGTTAAAAAATGTGCCATACCTTGGCTCGAAATTCTCAGCCAGCGGAAACCCATGGCCGATATTCTCGAAAAATCCGTTACCTTTGCACCCTGTTCGACCCGTAGCGTCCGGACACCGCATTCGGAAGAAACGATATAAATTCAGAGATATACCCATGAACGTAGTCAAAGACAACCTCGACAACCAGACCGCCCTGCTTCGCGTAACCGTCGGCGAAGCCGATTACAAGGAGCAAGTGGAGAAACAGCTCAAAGAGTATAAGCGCAAAGCCAATATTCCGGGTTTTCGTCCGGGGATGGTTCCGATGGGGATTATTAGCAAGATGTACCGGAAGTCCGTCGTAGCCGACCAAGCCTATCGGCAGGCGACCGACGCCGCATTGGAATACGTTCGGACGAACGGCATAGAGACCGTCGGCGACCTCATGCCCTCCGACAAGCAGGGAGAGCTGGATTTCGACAACCAGACCGACCTCGAATTCGTATTCGAGATCGGATTGGCTCCCGAAGTCGTTTTGGCCCTCACCAAGAAGAACACCCTTACGAAATATGTTATCGAGCCTAACGACGACATGCGGAAAGGGTTCCGGAGCAACTATATGCGGCGGTTCGGGAAATTGGTCGACGTGGATGTCGTGTCCGAAGACGAAGCCCTGACCGGGACCTTGACCCAAGGAGACGTACGGATCGAAGACGCCTATGTCGGACTGATCAGCATGGACGAAGCAGGGCGGAAACCCTTTATCGGCCGGAAAGTGGGCGATGCCGTCGAAGTGGATGTCAACGTTATTTACAAGACACCCAGCCAGCGGGCTTCGATTTTGGGCGTGAAAGAGTCCGAACTCGACGGGATGGATCCGAAATATACATTCACCATTACCCAGATTCGGAAATTCGCCGAACCGGAGCTGAATGAAGAGTTTTTCAAACTCGCTTTTCCCGCCGGCGATGTAACGACCCCGGAACAGTTCGAGCATCGGATCGACGAACAGGTGCGCAGCGAACTGGCTCGGGAAACCGAGTTCAAATTTACGAACGACCTGCGGAAATACCTTTTGGAAAAGACCGCCTTGCCGCTGCCGGAGCCGTTTTTGAAAAACTGGCTCTATCAAGTGAACGAAAGCAAATTCACGATGGAAGCGATCGAGCAAGAGTTTCCGCAGTTCCTCGACATGCTCCGCTGGGACCTGATTCGCCGGCAGGTGATGAAAGACAACCGGATCGAAATCACCCAGGACGATGTGAAAGCCGAAGCGAAAGAGGTGGCCATGATGCAATTCCAGTACTACGGGATGCACACCGTGGCGGACGATATGCTGGACAACTTCGTGAACTCGATTTTGGGGAACAAAGAGGAAGTCCGCAAGATTTACGACAAAGTGGGCGAGCGGAAAGTGGTCGATGCCGTATCCGCTCAGATCAAAGTGAACGAAAAACAGGTAACGCCGGAAGAGTTCCAAAAGTTGGTATAGCGGTTTCCGGTTGGAAGCCGAGAGCAGAGGCAAGGCGCATTTTGTTGGCAAAATGCGCCTTGTTCGGTGAAAAGTAGTAATTTTACCTATGGATTGGTCCGGTCCGGCCCGAGAGCGCAGCGCGATGCCGCTTTTGCAGCGATCCGGCGAGGCGCAAGGAGCCTTTTGCCGCCCGCGCCCACCGGACTGCCGCATGGAAAAGACGAAGAAATATAACCTGCCGATTATGGATTACAAAACAGAGTTCGAGCGCTATGCCCGGTTGGATCGGGGTATCTCCGGCCTGGCCATGCACCGGTACCGCAGCATCGCCGCCGAATACATCTCGCCCACCATTATCGAGGAGCGGCAGCTGAATGTCGCCACGATGGACGTTTTTTCGCGTTTGATGATGGACCGGATCATTTTCCTCGGCGTGCCGATTTACGATGATGCCGCCAACATCATTCAGGCCCAGATGCTCTTTCTCGAATCGACCGATCCGAAGAGCGACATCCAGATTTACCTCAACACCCCCGGCGGTTCGGTGTCGGCCGGTCTGGGGATATACGACACGATGCAGCTGATCGCCCCCGACGTGGCGACGATCTGCACCGGACTGGCCGCATCGATGGGTGCCGTGCTGCTGACCGCCGGCACCCGGGGGAAACGCTCCGCGTTGCAGCATGCACGCATTATGATCCACCAGCCGCTCGGCGGTGTCGAGGGGCAGGCCAGCGATATCGAGATTACCGCCCGGCAGATACTCAAGACCAAACAGGAACTCTATTCGATTCTCGCCGAGCACAGCGGCGTGCCGGTCGGGAAGATCGAACAGGATGCCGACCGCGATTTCTGGATGACCTCTTCGGAGGCGGTCGAGTACGGGTTGATCGACGGCGTGCTGACCCGGCGCGAAGAAGAAAAGAAAGCAGGTAGTAACGAGTAGTATTGTACTGTGTACACGGAAGAGACATTGACCTATGGCAGGAGATCATAACAGGGGACAGCATTCCGGTCCGGATCGGTGTTCGTTTTGCGGCATGCCGGCTTCGCAGGTCGGAATGATGATTCACGGGCAGGAGGCCGCGATTTGCAACAGTTGTGCGGAGCGGGCGTGGGAGATCGTGCACGAAGAGATGGAGCACCGGACCGAAAACGAAGCCGCCCGGACGATCGGCGAGGCGATGGCTTTGTACACACCGCAGTCGATCAAGGCCTTTTTGGATCAGTATGTAGTCGGTCAGGAGCGGGCGAAACGGTCTATTTCGGTGGCGGTGTACAACCATTACAAGCGGTTGATGCACAGCCTGTCGCATCCGGAGGAGGGGGCGGAAGGAGCGGAGATCGAGTTGGACAAGTCGAACATCCTGTTGGTGGGGGAGACCGGGACGGGGAAGACCCTGATTGCCCGGACGATCGCCCGGTTGCTGAACGTGCCTTTCGCGATCGTGGATGCGACGGCGCTGACCGAGGCGGGGTATGTGGGAGAGGATGTCGAGAGCATCCTGTCGCGGCTCCTGCAGGCGGCGGACTACGATGTGGCGGCGGCCGAACGGGGGATCGTCTTTATCGACGAGATCGACAAAATCGCCCGCAAGAGCGACAATCCGTCGATCACGCGCGACGTGTCGGGCGAGGGGGTGCAGCAGGCGCTGCTCAAGATTTTGGAGGGAACGGTGGTGAATGTGCCGCCGCAAGGGGGACGGAAACATCCCGACCAAAAGTATATCCAAGTCAATACCAAAAACATTCTGTTCGTGGCGGGGGGTGCGTTCGACGGGGTGCAGAAGAAGATCGCCCAGCGCCTGAATACGCGCGTGGTCGGGTATGGCCGGCAGGCGGAATTGGCGGAGGTGGACCGGGAGAATCTGCTCCGGTACATTACGCCGCAGGATTTACGCAGCTTCGGGCTGATTCCGGAACTGATCGGCCGGATGCCGGTGCTGACCTATCTGGAACCGCTGCGACGCGAGGCGCTGAGACGGATCCTGACGGAACCGAAAAATGCAATCGTCAAACAGTACATCCGGCTGTTCGAATTGGACGGGGTCAAACTGACGTTCGACCCGGAGGTGCTGGACTACATCGTGGACAAGGCGATCGAGTACAAATTGGGGGCGCGGGGACTGCGCTCGATCTGCGAGGCGATCATGATGGATGCGATGTTCGAGGTGCCGACGGCGAAACGAAAGTCGTTCCGGGTGAAACTGGACTATGCCCGAAACCGGGTCGAAGCGATGCAAACTACTTTATCCTAATCGCTTCGTTTTTTTACTGTTTTGTTCTTTGGTGTCGGGAGGGTACTGTTCTCTTTGTGAACAAAGAGAAC
>JAFLSI010000013.1 GCA_022511025.1 Rikenella sp.
GAGTGGCTTTGTAATGTCCTCTTTCCAACCGCAGATTTAATACCAAACACCAGCCGCGGCCTTTTATTTCTGAGGAAAGAAAAGGCCGCTGCTGGCATCATAAATAAAGCCCTCTGCACTCCCTACATCGGATCCGCCATATTCTGGATCGGTTTATGGTATTCCCCCGCCTCGAGCTTGCCCCGGCAGGCCTTGAAAGCATTGAGCGTATATTCCACATCCTCCAATGTATGAACCGCCGTCGGGATGATCCGCAGGATGATCTCCCCTTTCGGAATCACCGGATAGACCACCACCGAGCAGAACAGGTTGTGGTTTTCACGCAAATCCACCACGATGTTGCAGGCATCCTCGACTCCCCCTTTCATGTAGACCGGCGTAACCGGCGACTGCGTAACCCCGATATCGAACCCCGCTTCGACGAAACCTTTTTGCAGCGCCCGCACGATCGTCCAGAGTTTTTCCCGGTACTCCGGATGCTCCTGAATCAGGTCGAGCCGTTTCATCGCCCCCTTGACCATCGGCATCGGCAGCGACTTGGCATAGAGTTGCGAGCGCATGTTGTAGCGCAGGAAATTGACGATGTCCGGATCCGACGCCACGAAAGCCCCGATCCCGGCAAACGACTTGGCGAACGTTCCGAAGTGCACGTCGATTTGGTCCGAAACGCCGAAATGTTCCGGCGTCCCCGCACCGGTTTTCCCCATCGTCCCCAACCCGTGCGCATCGTCCACCAAGATGCGGAAATCGAACTCTTTCTTCATCGCCACGATCTCGTCCAATTTCCCCAAGTCTCCCTTCATGCCGAACACCCCTTCGGTAATGAGCAGTACGCCCCCGCCCTGCTGCTGAGCCAGTCTCGTCGCCCGCCCCAGCATCAGCCGGCACTTCTCCATATCGTTGTGGTGGTAGACGAAGCGTTTCCCCCCCTTCGCCTTGTGGATCAAGAGGCCGTCGATGATACAGGCATGGGCCTCCGAGTCGTAAACGATCACATCCCGCGCCGAAGCCAAGCAGTCGATGATCGAAACCATCCCCTGGTACCCGAAGTTGAGCAGGAACGCATCCGGTTTGCCGACGAAAGCCGCCAGACGCCGTTCGAGTTCTTCGTGGTATTTGGTCTGTCCGCTCATCATCCGCGCCCCCATCGGCGCCGCCATCCCGAACTCGCGCGCCGCTTCGGCATCCGCAGCCATCACCTCCGGATGGTTGGCCAGACCGAGGTAGTTGTTCAAACTCCAGTTCAGCATCATCTTTCCGCGGAACACCATCCGCGGGCCGATCGGCCCTTCGAGTTTCGGGAAAGAGTAGTAGCCGTGGCTCAGCTTCTGGTACTGACCGATCGGGCCGCCGGCATCTTTTTTGATCCGTTCAAAGATATCCACAGTGGTAGGGTTTTTGATTTGACAAAAAGTCGGAGACAAAGTTAGCCTTTTTTCCGTTTCGCTGTCCGCCCGGCCGGATAATAAGTATAAAATCGTACGGCGGCCGACCGATTCGTTGACCGCACGAAAAATATTGGTTAAACTTGCAGGAAAGAGTCCAAAATGTTTTACGATATGAACAAGTGGTACAGCGGCTGTTTGGCCGTGCTGTTCTGCGCCGGCTGTTCGACCGCTCCGGCTCCGGAGGGAGCAGCATTCGACTGGGAGGCGAACGAGACCCTCCTCCCCCATCGGCTGCTCCGAACCGACGGACCGCTCGGCGGGATCAACAGCCTGCTCGCTACGGACAGCACCTTGATCGTCAGCTGCATCGACACCGACCCGATCTGCACGAAATTTGCGATCCGCGGCGACAGTCTGGTCGAGACCGACCGCTTTCTGCGCAAAGGCCGGGGTCCGGCCGAAGCGCTGTGGTATGCAGAGATGCAGTATTTTCCGGACGATTCGTCCTGCTGCCTGTTCGGTTACACGAACGGCGACAACTACCGGTTCCGATTCCCGATGAACGATCCGGCCTTGATTCGGGAGCCGGTCCGGTGGGAACGGCAGCCCGTGATGAAGCGAGACTTGGGTGCATGCTGTCAGTTGCGGTTTGCCGACTCGCTCCATTTCATCGCCCAACGGTTCGACTTGCCGGATGACATGTTCTGGTACGGCACCTCCGACACGCTCTATCCTTTGGGCATTCCCTATCCGGATGACGGCAACCGGGCGGGCGGCATCGCCAAAGCGGGCGTTTACACGGGCTGGTTAGCCAAACACCCCGCCGAACCGAGATTCCTCTATGCGACACGCAACAGCGGGAAATATGCCTTCATCTTTACGGTGGATACGGCAAGGCATACGGTGGCAGACCGGCACCTGCTTCTGAACGAATACCCGGTGTACGAGGTGCTGGCCGACGGGATGAACGCCGTGCCCAAGCCGGAGTCTCCGCTTCCCGTGCGGTGCGCTGTCAGCAAGGACCACATCTTCCTGCTTTACATCGGAGGCACGTACGAGCACCCGGCTTCCGGCGGCATGTATTCGGACCGGATCCGGGTTTACGACTGGGAGGGTCGTCCCGTGCGCAGTTTCCGGTTGGACAAGCCGATTTTCGGCCTGTATATCGACACCGACGGCTCCTGTCTTTACGGTTCGGCTATCGACCGCGAAACGGCCGAACCGCAGCTGCTTCGCTTCCGCCTGCCGGAGTAGCTCTCGGCCGCATGGTGTTATAAAGCAAAGGTCGTCCCGACAGGACGACCTTTCCATTTGTCGGACCACCGACGGCCCCCTACTCTTTTTTCACCAACATGAAGAAGCTGCTGATCTCCTGCTGGTCGATCGCCTGACGCACGTTGAACCGTTTTACCTGCGGCTCGTAACCGGTCTTCATGATCTTGATCTCGATCTGCACGTCGCGCGAGTTCTCGTAGGTCAGCCCCTGGATGTTGAACGAACGGGTCTCCTCGAACGGAGTGGTCATCAAGTAGGTCTCGTTGGTGTTCTTCACCTCGGAGGGGACACTCGAAATGACGCGGTAGAAGATTCGCGCTCCCTGCGGGTCGGAGTCGAAAAACCAGCGGATGATCGTCCGTTCCAAACTGGTCTTTCCTGCATTGTCGCGGGTTACGCGCTCGCCGGCTGCCCCTTGCGGAATCGTCGGATCCTGGGCGTAAACGGAACTCTGCGGAAATTCATAAGCTACGCTCATGGCATCCGTTATTTTGAAGAATCCGATTTTTGTTTGTGAGGGTGTTGCATGCACGGTTCCGTCCGGATAGCCTTCTTTGCGGAAAGTCAAGTCTACCCCTTGTTTCATCTCCTCTTTTGTGAGTTTCAAGATAATGGTTCCGGGTGTGGCCGTACAAACTAATTTCCCTTTGAAATAGACTTTGGCATCTCTCGGAGAGGATTGGACATCGGTCGGTACAGAATACGTTTTCTTTGCGTGCACAGTGTCCGGACACCAACCGATTAAAGAGGACAACAACAGAATGAAACTGAGTTTTTTCATTTTTTGTCGAATGGGTTAATTCGCCGGCCCCACGGCAGGATGAAAACTTTTCGCATAAGAACATAAAAAACGTGGGACAATACCTTTATTTGTCTTCTGAGGTCTTCGACTACCCTGTACAACAAACAATGAGTAAAGCCCACGATCACTCGTGAGCGTTTACACTTCACTCTTGTTGTACTCGTGAAATTGTCGAAGTTTCAGAAGACAAGACTAAAGCTAACGCTTTTATATGCTTCGTGCCGGCACGCCGGCTCGCGGCGGCGACACGGCTAAGTTCGGTTTCTCAATCGTTTTATATCTCCATAGGCCTTTTCTGTTTGGTGAAATCCGGTGGGACAAAGATAGCAATTTTGCCTGTAAAACTACACCGGACCGACAACGACAAGCAGTCCGTCCGTTTCAAAAAACTCCAGCGTCAGCCCCTCGCCCGACACCGATGCCGACAGCCGCCCCCCACCGGTTCGACCCGTCAAAATGATTTGCGTCCGAAAATCCATGCCGGCCTGCCCGACAGCCTTGTAAGCCGCCTCCTTCGCACACCACACCAACAGCGCCGGGTTGGCCGGAAAAAGCACCGTCGCCAACCGCAGCTCCTCCGCCGATGCGGCGCGAACGATTGTTCGCGCCGCATCGCGCGTCGTCCGTTCGATATCCACCCCGCACCGCCGGCCATACGTCGCCATGAGCGCCGCCCAACCCCGCGTGTGGGCAATGGAGATGTGTCGGTTCTCCGCCACCGGACCACCCTCCGGAACCGGTCGTCCGAACGAATCGTATCCGATCCGTCCACCCAATTTTTCGCGCACCAGCACCCGCGCTGCGAGCCACTCCTTCCGCCGCTGCACCGCTCCAACCGGAAACTGTGCATACCGTTCCCGCTCCGCCGCCGACAACCCGGCACCGGCCAGCAACTCCTCCTCCGACCGGTCGGCGAAAGGCAGCAAAAAAACCGCGCCGCCACCGACAGTCCGTTCCTCGATCGCCCTACTCCACTCCGCTGCCATCGCCAACAAAAGCATGACCGGCCGAATCCTTCTCCTGCAACAGCACCTCGACCTTCGTTATCCGCCGGTTTTCGACCCGCAGCGCCCGGAGGGTCAAATGTTCGAACACGACCTCCTCTCCCTCGTCGAAAAACTCGCCCCGGATCTCCAACATCAACCCCGCCAGTGTATCCGCATCGCCCCGCACCCCGTCCACAAACGTGTCGGGCAGGTCCAAGACCCGCAAAAAATCACCCAAATGGGTCCGCCCCTCGAAAAGATAATGATGGTCGTCGATCCGCTCGTAGGTAGCCGCCTCGACGTCCGATTCGTCGGCGATCTCCCCCACGATCTCTTCGAGGATGTCCTCCAAAGAAACGATCCCCAGCGTACCCCCATACTCATCCACCACCACCGCGATGTGAATCTTCCGTTTCTGGAAATCTTCGAGCAGGTCATTGATTTTTTTGTGTTCCGGCACAAAGTAGGCCGGCCTCAACAGCTGCCGCCAGCCGAAATCGTCTCCCTCGCCTAAGTACGGCAGCAGGTCCTTGACATAGAGGACTCCCGTAATGTCATCGAGATTCTCGCGATAGACCGGAATGCGCGAAAACCCGCGGCTCACCACCGTCTCTCTCACCTCGGCGAAGGTGGCCTCTTCGTCGAGGGCCACCACGTCGATCCGCGGTTTCATAATCTGGTCCACCTCGGTCCGGACGAACCGAACGATACCGGTCAGCATTTTTTTGTCGTCGTCGGAGTCGGCCTCGGCCAGCTCGATCGCATCGGTCAGTTCGCTCACCGATAGGTTGGCCTGTTTCCGTGCCAAAGCGTTGGTAACGCTCCCTCCGGCCCGAATCAGCAAGGTGGAAAGAGGCCGGAACAGACGCTGAAGCGACAAAACAGGAAGCGCCATCCGCCGGGCGAACGACAAGGCGTTGTAAGCAGCGAATATCTTGGGCATGATCTCGCCGAAGAGCAGAAGCAGAAAGGTTACGACGATGATCTTGACGATGAACTCCAGCACGACCGCCCCCCCGAAAACGACGATCCGGTCGATCAACGCATTGGCGGCCAGAATGGCGCCGATATTAATCAAATTATTGGTAATCAATATCGTGGAGAGCAGCCTGTCTTTGTCCTGCAACAACCGGACGGCAGCTTTGGAGGGCGGGGTATCGGACTCTTCGAGGTCGCGGATTTCGCCGGGCGAGAGGGAGAAAAATGCGGTCTCGGAACCGGACACCAAAGCGGAAACGGCCAGCAGAACTGCCAATATCGACACGATCCAGACCACGCCGGACGAAAAGGCCAGAAAGGTTACTCCTTGCAAATACTCATCCATAGAGGAACAAAGATAACGATTTTTCGATTTTTTCGTTTGAGGGGCTGCGCCGTCTTCCGGATTGCGGCAGTCTCAGCAAAACGCAGGCCGCCGCCTCAGCGCCGCGAAAAAACGGCAGTCGCTCTCAAACCCGACGCACCCGACAGCCGATTAACGGATATCCTCGTCCCGTATCCCCAACTCCTTGATTTTTCGATACAGCGTGCGTTCGGAGACAAACAGCTCCCGCGCCGCCTCCTTGCGTTTGCCGTGGTTGCGGCGCAAAGCCTGTACGATCGCCTCGCGCTGCGCCTCCTCTTTGGTTTGCGGCACCGGCCGGGAGGCTTCCGCCTGCGGCGCCGTCTCATCGCCCACCACCTCTTCCGCCGCCGTCTCGATATAAGCCTCCTCCCGGCGCAGCGGAGAGGCGAACGGTGTCGCCAGCGACGACGCCTCACCCAACTTCATCGGCAGCGACGAACCGGAATAAGCGACCGCCGCCCCGGGCCGATGCTGCGCCGTAGCCAATTCCGCCACCATCCCCTTGAGTTCCGACACCTCGCCCCGCAAGTCGAACAGCAGTTTGTAGAGGATGTCCCGCTCCGTCGTGTTCGCAAACTCCCCGCCGCCCGCCGCCACCGGCATCAGCTGTGCCGTCGGCGCTGCATAGTCCGGCAGGTAACGCAACAGGATATCCGGATCGATTTCGCGCTTCTCCTCGACCGCCGAGATCTGTTCCGCCACATTTTTGAGCTGCCGGACATTTCCCGGCCAGCGGTAATTTTCGAGCAAGGACCTCGCCTCCGGCGTCAGCCCGATCGGCGGCATGTGGTACTGCGCCGCGATGTCCGCAGCGAACTTGCGGAACAGCAGATGGATGTCCCCCAACCGGTCCCGCAGCGGCGGAACCGGGATCGGCACCGTATTGAGGCGGTAGTAGAGGTCTTCCCGGAACCGCCCCGCTTCGACCGCCTGACGCAGATTGACGTTCGTCGCCGCCACCACCCGCACATCGGTCTTCTGAGCCTTCGACGAACCTACGCGGATAAACTCGCCGCTCTGCAACACCCGCAGCAGCCTCACCTGCGTCGTCAGCGGCAGTTCGCCCACCTCGTCCAGAAAGATCGTCCCGCCGTCCGCCACCTCGAAATACCCCTTCCGGCTGTCGGTCGCACCCGTGAACGAGCCCTTTTCGTGTCCGAACAGTTCGCTGTCGATCGTCCCCTCCGGAATCGCCCCGCAGTTCACGGCGATGTAGTTTCCGTGCTTCCGTGCGCTGTAGGCATGGATGATCTGCGGAAAAAATTCCTTGCCCACTCCGCTCTCGCCCGAAATGAGCACGCTGAGGTCGGTGGGGGCGACCCGCAGCGCCACCTCCAGCGCCCGGTTGAGCGCCGGCGTGTTGCCGATGATGCCGAATCGTTGTTTTACGCTTTGCAGTTCCATAGTTCTACCGGCAAAGATAGGCTTTTTTACCGCTCGAACCTATCTTGGCACAGTTGTTGTTGTTTGGAGATTGTCGGCGGCTCGAAGCGCCTCGCGGTACACAAAACCGAGAGAGCGGTCGACCGGCAAAAACCGTTTGACATAACCGATTTATCAAAAAAAACGCAAGCTATGAAAACGTTGTTCGTATCCCGCATGGAAAGTCTGCCCCGCGCAGTGAAAAACTGGTGGATGCTGCTGTTGTTAGGCATCGCCGCTTTCGTCATCGGCATTTTGATCTTCACCCGGCCCGGCGAAAGCTACCTCGCCATGGCCCTCACCTTCGCCGTTCTGATTTTGGTCTCCGGCCTCGTCAACCTCGTTCTGGCCGCCACCAACACCAATGCCGCCATCGGGAAAGGATGGCTGTGGGCCGGCGGGATCGTCGAGTCGTTGATCGGGCTGCTGCTCCTCTTCCATCCCGCCCTCTCGGCCGCCACCCTGCCCGTGTTCCTCGGCTTCTGGCTGATGTTCCGCAGTTTCGGATTGATCGGCTCCGGCAGCGACCTCCTTTCGCTCAAAGTGCCCGGCAGCGGCTGGACCCTGTTCGTCGGCATCCTGCTGTTGATCTGCTCCGTCATGATTCTGGCGCAGCCCCTGCTATTCGGGATCGAAGCCGTCGTGATCTGGGTCGGCATTTCGTTCCTGATGGGCGGGATCTCGATGGCCGTCTTCTCGTTCGAACTGAAAAACCTGCACAAACACTTCATCGAATAGCCCGGCAGGGGGCCGAGCCACGCGGGCCGTATCCCGATTCCGATCGGGATACGGCCCGCGTTCGTTTCGATTCGAGCCTCCGGCCGCACAACCGTGCGCCGAAATCGCTATCTTTGTCTATCGGCCCGAACGGGGCCGCCGAAACCGCAAGAGTATGAAACAACCCGACTGGGAAACCCTGTGCCGCCGCGTCCGGGAGATCGCCGGCGAAGCGGCCGCCTATATCGCCGCCGAGCGCCAGCAGTTCACCGCCGACCGGATCGAAACCAAAGGAACCTTCAACTTCGTCTCGTATGTCGACAAAGGAGCCGAACAGCTTATCGTCGGCGCGCTGAACACCTTGCTGCCCGAAGCCGGATTCATCGCCGAAGAGGGGGGCGGGCGGATCGACCCGGAGGCGCCGTACCAGTGGATCATCGACCCGTTGGACGGCACCACCAATTTCGTGCACGGCATGCCGCCCTACGCCGTGAGCATCGGCCTGTGGGACACGCAGGCGCGGGAAGCGGTGGTCGGCGTGGTGCACGAGGTAACGCAGGGGGAATGTTTCTACACATGGAAAGGGGCCGAGGGGGCTTGGGTGAACGGTCGGCCGATCGAGGTTTCCGGCGTGGCGCGGGTCGAGGATGCCTTGGTGCTGACCGGACTGGCCTACGGGCTGAAGCCGGCCGTCGTGCACCACTTCGAGCAGAGCTTCGCCTACTTCAACCGCCACAGCCACGGAGCACGGCGGTTGGGTTCGGCGGCCACCAATCTGGTTTATGTCGCTTGCGGACGGGCCGATGCCTTCTACCACACCGACCTCGCGCCGTGGGATGTGGCAGCGGGGGCTTTCATCGTGCGGCAGGCCGGAGGACGGGTGTCCGATTTCGGCGGCGGAGAGGACTATACTTTCGGGCGAAGCCTCGTGGCCGCCGCGCCGGGGGTTTGGGACGAGGTGTTCCGGCTCGTGGCCGGAGAAACGTTCAACGAATGCGAATAACGCGTACCTCTATGTGGAGCTATTACCTGATCTATCCCGCCGCGTGGTGCATCGGACGGCTGCCCTACAAGATCCAGCTGCTCGTGGCGGACTTCGTGCGGTGGGTCTTGTACCGGGTGGTGCGCTACCGGCGGACGGTGGTGCGGGAGAACCTGCGCGCTTCGTTTCCGGAGATGGACGAGGCGGAGCGGAAACGGATCGAACGGGAGTTTTACAAACACTTGGCGGATGTCGTCGTCGAGACGCTCTCCTTGGCTTCGGTCTCCGAGAGGGAGATCCTGCGCCGGATGCGCTACCTCAATATGGAGGACCTGAAACGGTGGACGGAGGGACGGTCGTGGATTTCGGCCATGGCGCACTACGGGTCGTGGGAGTACACGACCAACTTCGACCTGTACCACACCCACGACGAGACGCTGGCGGTCTACCGGCCGCTGAGCGACCGGGGGGCCGAGCGGTTTTACCGCCGGATCCGGAGCCGGTTCGGGGTGCGGCCGGTGCCGATGCACGACGTGGGGCGCGAGATGGTGCGGTGTGTGCGGGAGGGACGGAGTGCGACGCTGGCTCTGATTGCCGACCAAACCCCGCCGTGGCCGGAGATACAGAACTGGACCCCCTTTCTGGAGCGGTGGACCCCTTTTTTCACGGGGATGGAGAAAATCGCGGTCAAATTCCGCCTGCCGGTGGTCTTCCTCGACGTACGGAAAGTGCGGCGGGGCTATTACGAAGCGGCATTCGAACTGCTTTACGACGGCCGCGAAGCGGTGGCCGAGGGGGAGATCACGCGGCGGTATGCCGAACGGTTGGAACGGATGATCCGGCAGCGGCCGGAGTGGTGGATGTGGTCGCACCGGCGCTGGAAACACGACCGGGAGAAGTGGCTGGCACATCATCCGCAAGGGGGTAAATCAAGATAAAAGAACAAAGGATGGAACGGTTGGCAGTCGTGATTCTGAACTGGAACGGCGAGGGGTTTTTGCGCCGTTTTCTGCCGGGAGTGGTGGAGTGTTCGACGGGGGAGTGGGCGCCGGAGGGGTGCGAAGTGGCGGTGGCGGTGGCGGACAACGGGTCGACCGATGGATCGGTGGAGTGGCTGAGAGAGAGCTACGTTTCGACCGGCGACCGGCGGGTGAGGCTCCTGACCTTCGACCGGAACTACGGCTTCACGGGGGGATACAACCGGGCGCTGGCCGACCCGCAGTTGGCGGAGTTCGACTACTACCTGCTGCTCAACTCGGATGTCGAGGTAACGCAGGGGTGGCTCGGCCCGTTGGTGAAGACCCTGCGAGGCGATGCCGGAATCGGGGCGGCGATGCCGAAGATGAGGGGGTACGGGCGGCAGGAGGGCTGTTTTGAATATGCGGGGGCGTGCGGCGGGTTTATCGACGTGCTGGGCTATCCGTTCTGCCGGGGGCGGATTTTCGGGCGGGTCGAACGGGACGAGGGGCAGTACGATTCGGCGCGGGAGGTCTTCTGGGCCACGGGGGCGGCGATGTTGGTGCGGGCTGCCGTATGGCGGGAGTTCGGCGGTTTGGACGAGGCATTCTTCGCCCATATGGAGGAGATCGACCTCTGCTGGCGGATGTGGCGGCGGGGCTACCGGGTGGCGGCGGTGCCACAGGCGGTGGTGCACCATGTGGGGGGAGGGGCGCTGCCGGCATCGTCGCCGAGAAAAACCTACCTCAACTTTCGCAACAACTTGGCCATGCTCTACAAAAACCTTTCGCTCCGGCGGTTTGCCGGGGTCTATTTCGTTCGGGTCGGGGCGGACGGGTTGCAGGCGGCGGCCTTTCTGCTGACGGGAAAGCGGGCTTTTGCGGGGGCGGTCTGGCGCGGACACCGCGACTTCTGGCTCCGGATGCGGCGAAACCTCGACCGGGGCACCGATCCGGCGGCACTCCCGCCGCGAAAGGTGATGTACCGCGGGAGCGTGGCGCTGCGCTTCCTGTTCGGACGGCGGACGTTCGGGGATATGATGTAACGGGTTGTACGGTATGAAACGATTCTTCTTTTCGGTATTTTTCGGCATAGCGGCGGTCTGCTGGGCCTGCGGCAGCGGGACGGGGGCTTCCGGCTCGACGGGAGGGACGAAAGCGGCCGTTTCGGCTCCGGAGCCGAAACGGGTGGTGCCGCGGGTGGTGGCGGAGTATCCGCACGACACGAGGGCCTATACGCAGGGATTGGTCTGGAGCGACGGGGTGCTGTTCGAAAGTACGGGGGAGTACGGCTCTTCGTCGCTGCGGCGGGTCGAACCGGCATCGGGACGGGTGGTGCAATCGGTGCCGCTGGCGGGGAGGTACTTCGGCGAGGGGCTGGCCTGCGTGGGCGATTCGCTGCTCTACCAGCTCACGTGGCGCGAACAGCGCTGCTTCGTTTACGACAAACGGGATTTGAAACAGGTGGGGGTCTTCGCCTATTCGGGCGAGGGGTGGGGGCTGACGACGAACGAAACGGGCGACTCGCTCTACCTGAGCGACGGCAGCGCATGGGTGCGGGTGCTGGACCCGGCCGACTTCACGCAGCGGCGGCGGTTCGAGGTGCGGGACCACCGGGGGGCGGTGGAGGAGATCAACGAGTTGGAGTGGATCGGGGGGCGGCTGTGGGCGAACCTCTATCTGACGGACCGGATTGCGGTGATCGACCCGGCGACGGGGTTCGTAACGCACTACATCGACTGTTCGGCGCTCGAAACGCGCATCGCCCACCGTCGCGAAACGGATGTCTTCAACGGCATTGCGCACGACCGGACGACGGACCGAACGTTCGTAACGGGAAAAAATTGGAACAAACTGTTTGAAATCGAGGTCGAATTATGAAAATAGCGCTCGTACAGCAGAACAACAAGGTGGGAGACACGGCGGGGAATGCGGCCCGGATGAAACGGGCGATCGCGGAGGCGGCGGCGCAGGGGGCTGTGTGTGCGGCATTCGGGGGGGATGCCTTGACCGGGGGGCCGTTGCTGGGGCTGGCGGATTCGGCCCGGTTCCGGGAGCAGGCGGCGGCGGCGCGGGCGGAGGTGGAGGCGTTTGCGGCGGCGAAAGGGGTGCGGCTGCTGCTGAACGATACGGTATGCGAAGAGGGGACGGCGGTCTGTTGTGCGGCGGAACGTTTCCGACACGGGATTGCGGAGGAAAACAGAAAACGGATCGCGGCGGAGGCGGCGGAGGCGGGGCGGCCGGTAGTATGGGTCAATGCAGTAGGAGGGCAGACGGGGACGATCTTCTACGGCGGCTCGTGCATCGCTTGGCCGGGCGGGGAGGTCGTGGAGCTGCCGCTCTTCGGAGAGGCGGTACGGGTGGTCGATACGGCGGTGCCGGAGGGGGTGGATGCGGAGTGGGGCGACCGGTGGGAACAGCTGCACGGGGCGCTGGTCTTGGGGGTGCGGGACTATTTCGCCAAAACGGGCTGCCGGGAGGCGTGTGTGGCGATGTCGGGAGGGATCGACTCGGCGTTGGTGCTGGCGATTGCGGCGGAGGCGCTGGGGGCGGAGCGGCTCAAGGTCATCATGCTGCCGTCGCCGTATTCGACGGATCATTCGGTCGCCGATTCGGAAGAGATGGTCCGACGGGTGGGGATTCCTGCGGGGCAGGTGTGGCGGATTCCGATTACGGGGACGTTCCATGCGGCGATGGATGCGCTGCGGCCGGTCTTCGAGGCTTCGGCGAACGGAGCGGCGTGCGGTTTGGCGGAGGAGAACATGCAGGCGCGAATCCGGCTGATGATGACGATGGCGCTGTCGAACAGCCACGGGGCGCTGATGCTCAACACGTCGAACAAGAGCGAGGCGGCGGTGGGCTACGGGACGCTGTACGGGGATACAAGCGGGGCGATAGCGGTGATCGGCGACTTGTACAAGGGGGAGGTCTATGCGCTGGCGCGGCAAATCAACCGGGCGGCTGCGGGGCAAGGAAAACCGGAACCGATCCCGGAACCGATCCTGACGAAAGCGCCGTCGGCGGAGCTGCGGCCGGGACAGCGGGATTCCGATTCGCTGCCGGACTATCCGGTGTTGGATGCGGTGCTGGTGCGGTTGATCGAGGGGGGACGGTCGGCGGCGGAGGTCGTTGCGGAGGGGTATGATGCGGAGACGGTGGAGCGGATCTGCCGCTTGCTGTTGGGGGGGGATTTCAAGCGGTTCCAGCTGCCTCCGGTGTTGCGGGTGTCGGGCTGCTCGTTCGGTTCGGAGTGGGTGTGGCCGATCGCGGCAACGAAGGTCTTGTAATCTTGTAACTTTATGCGGCCGCGGTGCAGCCGGCAGAATGCCCGAAAGGTGCATGCCGGGAAAATGATTCATCCTTCAAAACTGTCCAACAAAAACAAGGCCTTGCGCATTACAGGATGCGCAAGGCCTTGCTTGTTCGGAGAATCGAACCGGACGAAACCGAAAGCTCCGACCGGCCCATCTCAATATAGGCTCACCCGCCTCTTTCGACCTACTTCTGACGATAGATCTTGGTATATCCGTAGATCGCCTCATCGCCCAACTCCTCTTCGATCCGAAGCAGCTGGTTGTATTTGGCCATCCGGTCGGAGCGGCTCATCGAACCGGTCTTGATCTGACCCGAATTGGTCGCTACGGCAATGTCGGCAATCGTAGCATCTTCGGTTTCGCCCGAACGGTGCGACGTTACGCTGGTGTACCCTGCCCGATGCGCCATTTCGATCGCATCCAGCGTCTCGGTCAGCGACCCGATCTGGTTCACTTTGATCAGGATCGAATTTCCGCAACCCATTTCGATCCCTTTCTTCAGGAACTCGACATTGGTTACGAACAGGTCGTCCCCTACCAACTGACACTGATCGCCGATCGCTGCCGTAAGTTTCTGCCAGCCTTCCCAGTCGTTTTCGCTCATCCCGTCTTCGATCGAGTCGATCGGATACTTGGCTACCAGCTCCTTGAGGTATTCCACCTGCTGATCCGAGGTGCGTTTCGCCCCTTTGTCCCCTTCGAAAATGGTGTAGTCGTACACCCCGTTTTTGTAAAATTCCGACGAAGCGCAGTCCATCCCGATCGCCACATCGCCCCCTTCGCATTTCCGACCCGGTTTGTAGCCGGCTTTCTTGATCGCTTCGATGATCGATTCGATGGCATCTTCCGTCCCTTTGAGGGTCGGTGCGAAACCGCCTTCATCGCCCACCGCAGTCGACAGGCCGCGGTCGTGCAGCACTTTCTTCAAGGCGTGGAACACTTCGGCCCCCATCCGCAGCCCTTCCCGGAACGAAGCAGCGCCCACCGGACGGATCATGAATTCCTGAAAAGCGATCGGAGCATCCGAATGCGACCCGCCGTTGATAATATTCATCATCGGCACCGGCAGCGTTTTGGCATTCGACCCGCCGATATACCGGTACAGCGGCACGCCGACATAATTCGCAGCCGCCTTGGCGCAAGCCAGCGATACCCCGAGGATGGCATTCGCTCCCAGATTCGATTTGGTGGGGGTTCCGTCGAGTGCGATCATGGTTTTGTCGATCCCTACCTGATCGGTAACCATCATGCCGACGATCTCTTTGGCAATCACTTCGTTGACGTTCTGCACGGCTTTGAGCACCCCTTTCCCCAGATAGCGTCCCTTGTCGCCGTCGCGCAGTTCGAGGGCTTCATTTTCGCCGGTCGATGCGCCGCTCGGAACGGCTGCGCGCCCGAAAGCGCCGCTGGCGGTCAGTACTTCCACTTCTACGGTCGGATTGCCGCGCGAATCGAGAATCTCGCGAGCATGTACGCTGATGATTTGTCCCATTTTATTTTTTGATTATTAGGTTTTTATACTCCTTTTTCCCGTCGGTGTTCGGGCGAACCCCGAAAACGATCGAGGGGAATTTGCAATTCGGTTGCAAATTCCCCTCAAAAGTAGTGTTTTGTTTCGAGTTGCGCAAATTATTCCGCCGCCTCAGTGGCAGTGGCAGCCGTTGCCTCCGCAACAGGTGCCTCTGCTGCTTCCGCAGCAGCAGCCTCAGCAACTTCCTCTGCCGTCTCAACGGCCGGAGCAGCGGCAGCGGCCGTCTTCTTCGCTCCTCCCGCACGCCGGGTCCGTCCTTTCTTGCCACCAGCACCTTTGGCAGCTCCTGTATTCTGGCTGTATTCGCTGTTGAAGTCGACCAATTCGATGAAGCAGGTCTCTGCTCCATCCCCTTGCCGAAATCCGGTTTTCAGGATACGGCAGTATCCTCCCGGCCGTTCTGCAATCTTCGGTGCCACTTCGCGGAACAGTTCGCTGACGGCCTCTTTGTTCTTCAAGTATGCGAAGACCATACGCCGCGAATGGGTCGAGTCGTCTTTCGATTTGGTGATGATGGGTTCCACGAATGTCCGCAGGGCTTTCGCCTTGGCTAAGGTCGTATTGATGCGCTTGTGCAGGATCAGCGAGGCTGCCATATTCGCCATCAAAGCCTTCCGGTGCGAAGCCTGACGGCCCAAGTGGTTGATGGTTTTGTTATGTCTCATAGTGGTGTTTAGTCTTTGTCGAGTTTATACTTAGCTACGTCCATCCCGAAATGGAGGTTCAAGCTTTCGAGCAGTTCGTCCAATTCCGACAAGGATTTTTTTCCGAAGTTCCGGAATTTGAGCAGATCGCTCCGCTGGAACCGCACCAGCTCCCCTAAAGTCTCCACTTCTGCCGCTTTGAGGCAGTTCAAGGCCCGAACCGACAGGTCTTGTTCGGTCAGTTTGGTCTTGAGCAGCTGCCGCATGTGCAGGATATCTTCATCGAACTCTTCGGTGGCTGTTTTCTCTTCGGTATCCAAGGTGATTTTTTCGTCCGAGAAGAGCATGAAGTGGAATATCAGGATCTTCGCGGCCTCTTTCAGTGCTTCCTTGGGATGGATGGAGCCGTCGGTGGTAATTTCGATGGTGAGTTTTTCGTAGTCGGTTTTCTGCTCGACGCGGTAGTTTTCGACTGCATATTTGACGTTCTTGATCGGGGTGTGGATCGAGTCGATCGGGAGCAGTCCGAACGGGGCATCGGCGGGTCTGTTTTCTTCGGCCGGCACGTAGCCTCGCCCTTTTCCGATGGTCAGTTCCATCTGGAATTTGACGTCGGGTTCGAGGCGGCAAATCAGCAGGTCGGGATTGAGCACTTTGAATCCGGTCATAAAGTTCGAGAGGTAGCCTGCCGTGAGTTCGGTAACTCCGGCTACGTTCACGGTAACTTTTTCGGATTCGGTGTTTTCAACGGTCCGCACCAACCGTACCTGTTTGAGGTTCAGGATGATTTCGATCATCTCCTCCATCACGCCGGGTATGGAGGCGAACTCGTGGTCGACCCCCGGAATATGCACGGTGGTGAAAGCATACCCTTCGAGCGAAGAGAGGAGTATCCGGCGGAGTGCATTGCCGACGGTGATGCCGAAACCCGGCTCCAGCGGACGGAATTCGAACCGTCCGAAAGAGGCCGACGAGTCGAGCATGATCACTTTGTCGGGCTTCTGGAATGCTAATATGGCCATAGTTGTGTGTGTGCTCCTCGGTTAATGACTATTTAGAGTAGAGTTCGACGATGAGTTGTTCGTTGATGTTTTCGGGAATTTCGGCTCGTTCGGGTTTTTGCATGAATTTCCCGGCCATCGACGCGGCATCCCATTCGATCCACGAGAAGCGGCTGCGCTGGTTCGATCCGAGGGCGTTCTGAATCACTTCCAAGGCTTTGGATTTTTCGCGTACGGCGACGATCTGGCCCGGTTTCAGTGAGTAGGAGGGGATGTTGACCACATTGCCGTCCACGGTGATATGCCGGTGCGAGACGAGCTGCCGGGCAGCGGCACGAGTGGGAGCGATCCCCATCCGGTAGACGACGTTGTCGAGCCGCGATTCCAAGAGTTGCAACAGCACCTCCCCGGTTACTCCTCCGGCGCGTTCGGCTGCTTCGAACGTACGGCGGAACTGTTTTTCGAGCATCCCGTAGAGGGCTTTTACTTTCTGTTTTTCTTTGAGCTGCACGCCGTATTCCGATACTTTTTTGCGCCGGCGGTTCAATCCGTGTTGTCCCGGCGGGTAGTTCTTCTTTTCAAAAGAGGTGTCCGACCCGAAAATGGGTTCGCCGAATTTACGGGCGATTTTGGTTCTTGGTCCTGTATAACGTGCCATGTTCTGTTTTTGCTTGGTTGTATTGAGTTGGAAAGTGTCGTAGGGGTTGATCCCGCGTTAGGCGGCCGATCAGACGCGACGCCGTGCCGGCGGACGGCAGCCGTTGTGGGGCAGGGGGGTTACGTCGACGATTTCGACGACTTCGATCCCGGCGCCGTGAATGGTCCGGATGGCCGATTCGCGTCCCGAACCGGGCCCTTTGACGTAGACTTTCACTTTCCGCAGGCCGAGGTCATAAGCCACTTTGGCGCAGTCCTGCGCTGCGGTCTGGGCGGCATACGGGGTGTTTTTCTTGGAGCCGCGGAATCCCATTTTGCCGGCGGAGCTCCAGCTGATCACTTGCCCTTGGCCGTTGGTCAGGGTGATGATTACGTTATTGAATGTCGAGTGTACGTGTGCTTGTCCCAAAGCATCGACTTTGACGACTTTCTTTTTTGCTGATCCTGTTTTCTTTGCCATAATCTTAAGCCTAATTGGAGTTAGGTGAGACGGTTACAAACTACTTGGTCGCTTTTTTCTTGTTCGCAACGGTTTTCTTGCGTCCTTTGCGGGTGCGGGCGTTGTTTTTGGTGCTCTGCCCCCGTACCGGCAGGCCCAACCGATGCCGAATCCCGCGGTAGCAACCGATGTCCATCAGGCGTTTGATGTTGAGCTGGATGGTCGACCGCAGTTCGCCTTCGACGCGGATCCCTTCGTTGGCGATCGCGTTCCGAATGGCGCCGACTTGTTCGTCGGTCCAGTCTTTCACTTTGATGTCCTGATCGATACCTGCTTTCTCCAAAATAACGGCGGCGGTGCTCCGACCGATGCCGTAGATGTAGGTGAGGCCGATAACGCCTCGTTTATTTTTCGGTAAGTCGACTCCGACAATACGTGCCATATGTGTGTCTGTCTTTTTCTTTGAAATTCGTAAAACTCATTCTGCCTGCGCTGCGCCGACCGGGTCGTTCGGTCCGGACCGGGCGCCGACCGGCAAGAGAGAAAACCGCAGGGAGAGAGAGATGATCTATCCCTGACGCATCTTCAGTTTCGGGTTTTTCTTGCAGATGACGTACACCCGCCCCTTGCGCCGTACGATTTTGCAGTCTTCGCTGCGTTTTTTGATGGATGCTCTGACTTTCATCGTTGTGTCTTGTTTTTCTTCTTCGTTCGTCTTTCCTACTTGTAACGGAACGAAATCCGCCCTTTCGACAGGTCGTAAGGCGACATTTCGACTTTCACTTTATCTCCCGGCAGAATTTTGATGTAGTGCATCCGCATCTTCCCGGAGATGTGGGCGGTGATGATGTGGCCGTTGTCCAGCTCCACGCGGAACATGGCGTTGGAGAGGGCTTCGATGATCGTTCCGTCCTTTTCGATTGCAGCTTGTTTAGCCATTCAGTGTTGGTTTGTTAAGCGTTGCATGGCTTTGCCGAGCGTGGCGGAGAGGGGGGACGGGCGCCACGAGGCGACAGAGGCGTACGCGCGTCGTGCGGTTCCCTGATTCTCCGGTCAGTCGATCGGCAGGTTTTGTTCGATATACTCGAAAGTCGTGAGGACATCCGGCCCTTCGTCCGTGATCGCGACGGCGAATTCAAAATGGGCGGAGGGCTTCCGGTCGGCGGTTCTGACTGTCCAACCGTCTTTTTCAAAGATTACGTTCCGGGTGCCGAGGTTGACCATCGGCTCGATGCAGAGCACCATTCCGGCTTTGAGCAGGGGTCCGCTGCCGCGTTTCCCGTAGTTGGGTACTTGCGGTTCTTCGTGCAGGTGGCGTCCTAAGCCGTGGCCGACCATTTCGCGGACGACGGTCATGCCGTGCCGCTGCACATAGTCCTGTACGGCGTGGGAAATATCGCCGATCCGATTGCCCACTTTGGCCTGCGCTACACCTTTATAAAGAGCTTCCTTGGTAACGTCCAACAGCTCGCGCACGCGGGGTGCCAGGCTGTCTGTCCCGCCCACCGCGAAGGTGTAGGCGGAGTCGCCATGAAAACCGTTCATAATTGCGCCGCAGTCTACCGACAGGATGTCGCCTTCCTGCAAAGCATACCCCGACGGAATCCCGTGGACGATCTGTTCGTTGACCGACAGGCAGAGCGTCGAGGGAAATCCTCCGTAACCTTTGAAGTTCGGTTCTGCACCGTGCGAGCGGATGTACTCTTCGGCCAAACAGTCCAGTTCGAGGGTGGTAATCCCCGGACGGATGTGGCGCCCGACGAGCGCCAGGGTTCGGCTGACGAGTCGATTGCTCTGGCGGAGCAGTTCGATCTCCTCTTTGGTTTTCAGGTATATCATTATTTATATATAAAAGAACCTTTTCGTTCGTTCAGGGAGGGAAAAGGGATGCAAAAGAGACTTTTCGTCCCTTTCACCCTTGGAAAACAGGGATCATCCCATCCGTCCTTTCATCCGCCCGCTTTTCATCAGGCCGTCATAGTGCCGCAGAAGCAGGTGCGATTCGATTTGTTGCAAAGTATCCAGCACCACTCCGACCAAGATCAGCAGCGATGTCCCGCCGTAGAACATGGCGAACTGGTTGTCGACCCCGATCATCCGGGCGAAAACGGGCAGAATCGCCACAATGGCCAGACAGATCGACCCCGGCAGCGTAATGCGGGTCATGATGGTATCCAAATAGCTTGCGGTCTGTTTCCCGGGTTTGATTCCCGGAATAAAGCCGCCGTTGCGTTTCATGTCATCGGCCATCTGGTTGGTGTTGATGGTGATCGCGGTATAGAAGTAGGTAAAGGCCATCACCAAGATCCCGAACACGAAGTTGTACCAGAAGCCGTAGATGTTCCCGAACACCGCCCCGAGCCCTTGCGTAGCTTCGAATCGGGTGAAGATCAGCGGCAGCATCATAATCGCCTGTGCAAAAATGATGGGCATCACCCCTGCTGCATTGATTTTCAGCGGGATATACTGCCGCACGCCGCCGTACTGTTTATTCCCCACGATCCGTTTGGCATACTGCACGGGGATCTTCCGCACGGCCTGCACCAAGGCGATGGTCCCGGCAAAAACGAGGAACAGCAGCACCAATTCGACGATCAGCATCACGAAACCGCCGCCTGCCGTCCCGAACCGGGCGCTGAATTCCGCCATGAAAGCATGCGGCAACCGGGCGATAATCCCGATCATAATGATCAGCGATACGCCGTTTCCGATCCCTTTGTCGGTAATCTTTTCACCGAGCCACATTACGAACATGGTTCCGGCGATCAAAACCACCGTAGCGCTGAAGTTAAACAGGAGCGAGTTGGTTCCCAAGACAAAAGCTCCGGAATCCGAAACCTCCGAGCGCAGGTTGACCAAATAGGCCGGTGCCTGAATAAGCAGAATCCCGATGGTGAGGTACCGGGTCCACTGGTTGATTTTCCGCCGTCCGCTTTCGCCTTCTTTCTGCAATTTCTGGAAGTAGGGAATGGCGATCCCAAGCAGCTGAATCACAATCGAGGCGGAGATGTACGGCATGATCCCCAGTGCAAAAATGGAGGCATTGGAAAAAGCTCCTCCGGAGAAAATATCGAGCAGCCCCAAAATGCCGTCTGCGGTCTGCTTCTGGAGATTGGCCAGCGCCTCCGGATTCAGCCCCGGCAGCACGACGAAACTCCCCAACCGATAAATCAGAAGCAGCCCCAAAGTGTAGAGTATGCGTTTGCGCAACTCTTCGATTTTGAAGATGTTCCGAATGGTGTCTATTAGTTTTTTCATGAACTGAAAAAGTAGGCGGTTGAAAATGAATCGGTACAGTTTTCGTTACGAACGGTATGGCTTTACAGCCGGGTTGCCGTTCCGCCCTGCGCCTCGATTGCGGCTTGGGCCGTTTTCGAGAAGGCGTGTGCCGTAACGTCCACTTTCCGGGTCAAAGTCCCTGTCCCCAAGATCTTGACGACATCGTTCTTGGAGACCAATCCTGCCGCCACGAGTTCGGCCTGCCCCACCGCCGCTGCGCCGCTCTTTTCCACTAAGGCTTCGATCGAGCCGAGGTTGACGGTTTTGAAGACGACTTTGTTGGCGTTGGTAAAACCGAACTTGGGCAAACGCCGCTGCAAGGGCATCTGTCCGCCCTGGAATCCGCGTTTGTGTTTGTACCCCGACCGCGACTGGGCGCCTTTATGCCCCCGCGTCGAGGTGCCGCCGTAACCCGACCCTTGTCCGCGTCCGATCCGTTTTTCGCTGTGCGTGGAGCCTTTGGCGGGTTTGATATTACTGAGGTTCATAATCTTATGTTGCTCTCTGTGGTGTTAAACAATGTGAGTTATCCGAGGTCTCGTTCGCATGCGGCCGATTTATTTGACCTCTTCCACGCTGACGAGATGTTTCACTTTCTCGACCATGCCCATAATCTCAGGGCATTTGTTGTGTTCCACGCTCTGACGGATTTTGCGCAGTCCGAGCGCGTCCAAATTGGCCCGTTGCTGTTTGGAAGCTCCGATGCGGCTTTTGGTTTGGGTGATTTTCACTATTGCCATTTCGGTGTAGGTTCTGTGTGGTTAAAGGTTCTCTGAGAATTACCCGTTGAATACTTTGGTCAGCGAGATTCCCCGGGTTTCGGCCACGGTAATCGGGTCGCGCAGTTCGGCCAATGCCGCTACGGTCGCTTTGACCAAGTTGTGCGGGTTGGAGGAGCCTTTGCTTTTGGCGAGCACGTTCTTCACGCCCACGCTTTCCAGCACGGCGCGCATAGCACCCCCTGCAATCACCCCGGTACCGGCAGCGGCCGGACGCAGCAGCACGCGGCTTCCGCTGAATTTGGCGGTCTGTTCGTGCGGGATGGTCCCTTTCAGAACCGGCACTTTGATGAGGTTTTTCTTGGCATCTTCCACCCCTTTGGCAATCGCGGTGGTTACTTCGGATGCTTTCCCCAAGCCGTACCCTACGATTCCGTTCTCATTTCCCACCACGACGATCGCCGAGAAGGTGAACGTCCGGCCCCCTTTGGTAACTTTCGTTACGCGTTGTATGCTGACCAGGCGGTCTTTGAGTTCGATGTCGCTGGTGCGTACTCTTTTTATGTTGTTCATCGACATAATAATCCGTTGTTAAAGAGATGTGTTGGATTAAAATTTCAAGCCGCCTTCGCGTGCCGCTTCTGCGAGTTGTTTCACGCGTCCGTGGTAGAGGTATCCGTTCCGGTCGAAGGCCACGTCGGATATCCCTGCTGCCACGGCTTTCGCTGCCACGGCTTTTCCTACCAGAGCGGCCACTTCGGTTTTGGTTTTCCCCTGCGCAGCTTCCGCCACCTCTTTGTCGCGCGACGAGGCGGCCACCAAGGTTCTCCCGGCCCGGTCGTCGATTACTTGGGCATAAATCTGCTTGTTGCTCCGAAAGACCGTCAGGCGCGGCATCTCTGCGGTTCCGTTCACGATTTTGCGAATGCGCATCTTGATCCGTGCGCGTCTTGCTATTTTAGTCAGTGCCATGTCTTTACCTGTTATTTAGAGTTAGCCGACTTCCCTGCTTTGCGACGCAGCTGTTCGCCTACGAACTTGATCCCTTTTCCTTTGTAGGGTTCGGGTTTGCGCAGCGAACGGATCTTGGCCGCCACCTGTCCCAGGAGCTGTTTGTCTGCGCTCTTCAAGGTCAGGATCGGGTTTCCTTTCTTTTCGGCAAAGGCTTCGGCTTTCACTTCCGCCGGCAGCTGGATATGAATATCGTGCGAGTATCCCAAGCTGAGTTCCAGGATTTGTCCTTTGACTTCCGCTTTGAAACCGACGCCGATGAGTTCCTGTTTGGTTTCGTATCCGGTCGAGACGCCGTGCACCATATTGGCGATCAAGGCCCGGTAGAGGCCGTGCAGCGACCGGTGTCTGGGCTGGTCGGTCGGACGCGTTACATGAATCTCTGTTCCCTCGACCTTCACGGTGATGTCCGGATCGACTTTCTGGGAAAGTTGTCCGAGAGGGCCTTTCACGCTAACCACATTGTCGGCGCCGACGGTAACGGTAACGCCGCTGGGCAGGTTTACAGGTAATTTTCCGATTCTTGACATTGTATTGTCTTATTTGTAATGTGTGTGTGATTAATATACGTAGCAGAGCACTTCGCCTCCTACATTTTCCGACCGGGCCTGTTTGTCGGTCATAATCCCTTTCGAGGTGGACACGATTGCGATCCCCAGGCCGTTCATCACGCGGGGCATCTCCGCCACCGAAGCATACCGGCGCAGACCCGGACGACTGACGCGGGTCAAGGCTTTGATCGCCGGGGTTTTGGTTTCGGGATGGTACTTCAAGGCTATTTTGATGGTCGAAAAGCCTTTTTCATTGGTTCCGAATTTGTAGGCAAGGATGTACCCCTGTTCATGGAGAATGCGTACGATCTCTTGCTTGATTTTCGAGCCGGGAGCTTCAACCACCTTGTGGTTGGCTTTCACCGCGTTTCTGATTCGAGTCAGAAGGTCTGCAATCGGATCTGTCATGGTTATTGAAAAATGGTTGTTTTATCTCTTGTTTTTCAATGCGTTGCGCGGCCATCCCGCACTATCCGGAACCGCACTATTATCCGCAATGAGGGGCAAAGTTACAAAATATTCGTTAACAATCAAATTATCAGTCCGCTTTTTCTTGAAAGTTTCTTTCGGGTGAAGGCGAAGGGTAAAAGTCTCGACGGGGACAAACCGACTCCGGCCTACTCCGCTCCGACGACCCGTCCGTCCCGCATGGCAATCCGCCGATCGGCCATCGCCGCCAGATCATTGTCGTGCGTAACGATCACGAAGGTGCACCCGAAGCGGTCGCGCAGATCGAAAAACAGGCGGTGCAGCTCCTCCCGGTTCACGCTGTCCAAATTCCCCGACGGTTCGTCCGCAAAGATCACGGCCGGGTCGTTCATCAAAGCCCGCGCCACCGCCACCCGCTGCTGTTCGCCTCCCGAGAGTTCGGCCGGTTTGTGCGCCGCCCGGTGGCTCACCCCCAACAGCGCCAGCAGCTCATCCGCCCGACGTTCGGCCGCTGCCCGCGACCGCCGGCCGATCAGAGCCGGAATCATCACATTTTCCCGCGCCGTGAACTCCGGCAGCAGGTGGTGGAACTGAAACACGAAGCCGATCCGTTCGTTCCGGAGCCGCACCAACTCCCGAGTCGTCAGCTTCCCGACCGTGCGCCCTTCGATCTCCACCGTGCCGCTGTCCGGCTGCGACAGCGTACCGAGAATTTGCAGCAGCGTGGTCTTGCCCGCCCCGCTGGGTCCCACCACGGCAACCACCTCGCCCCGTGCGACGTCGAGGTCGATCCCCCGAAGCACCTCCAACGAACCGAATCGTTTATGTATCTCCCTGCATCGTATCATATATAGTAAGGGTATTTTCAAAAAGAGCGGAACGAGCCGCCTCTTCTCCCGAATTTCCGGGAGAAGAGGCGGCTCGTCTGAATCATTATGAACCGCGCGAGACCAATTATTCCGCGATCGGTTTCCCGGTTTTCCGATCCTTGCGGGTCATCATGTCGTAGGCCACCGGCGTCGCGATAAACACCGACGAGTAGGTCCCGACCAGGACGCCGAACATCAAGGCGAAGACGAATCCGCGAATCACCTCGCCCCCGAAGATGAAGATCGCCAGCAGCACCACGAATGTCGAACCCGAGGTGTTGATCGTCCGGGCCAAGGTGCTGTTGATCGCATCGTTGATGTTGTCCTTGCGGGGCCGCCGCGGGAAGAGGTGCATATTCTCCCGGATCCGGTCGAAGATCACCACTTTGTCGTTGATCGAATACCCGATGATGGTCAGAATCGCTGCAATGAACGACTGGTCGACCGTCAGGTTGAACGGCAGCAGGCCGTACAGGAGCGAGAAGATTCCGATCGTCAGCAGCGCATCGTGGAACAGCGAGATCACGCCGCCCATCCCGTACTGCCAGTTCTTGAACCGCAGTGCGATATAGATCCCGATCGCCACGAGCGAGAAGATCACCGCGATGAACGAGTTGACTTTAATATCATGCGCGATACTCGGCCCGACCTTTTCGGTGCTGATAATACCGAACGGGTTGTCGACCGTCGTCGTAAAGTCTTCGAACGAAAGGTCCTGTGCATAGAGGGGTTTCAAAGCCCGGTACAACATTTCGTTGATTTCGTTCGTAACCCCGTCCGCATCGTCCGCATACTTGTACTGCGTAACGATGCGCATCTGCATCTGGTCTTTGTTGCCGTACTGTTTCACCTCCATTCCGTCGGTGAAGACTTCGTCCAGCGCGCCGCGCACCTCGTTGGCCGTAATGGACTGGTCGAACCGCACCACATAAGCGCGCCCCCCGGAGAAGTCCACCCCGTAGCTCAACCCGCGCACCGCCAACGAAATGACCATCACCACCATGACCGCTCCGGAAACGATGTAGGATATTTTACGCAGTTTCAGGAAGTTGATGTGGGTATTGGCCATGAAATATTCGGTCCACCGGTTCCAGAACCGGATGTTGCGCCCGCGGTCGAGCATCGCCACGAAGATCAGCCGGGTGATGAAGATCGCGCAGAAGAGCGAGGTCAGAATCCCGATGATCAGCGTCGTGGCAAACCCCTGCACCGGCCCGGTTCCGAAGATAAAGAGGACGATCCCGGTAATCAGCGTGGTAACGTTCCCGTCGACGATCGCCGAGTAGGCGTTCTTGAAGCCGTCGGCGATGGAGAGTCCGATCCCTTTCCCGGCATGCAGCTCCTCTTTGACCCGTTCGTAGATAATCACGTTGGCATCGACCGCCATCCCCATCGTCAGAACGATCCCGGCGATCCCCGGCAAGGTCAGCACCGCTCCGAAGCTAACCAGCACGCCGAACAGGAAGAAGAGATTGGCCACCAGTGCGATATTGGCCACGAAACCCGCCGTATTGTAGAAGAAGAGCATGTAGACCAGCACCAGAATGAATGCCAGTACGAACGAGGTCATCCCGGCATCGATCGACTCCTGCCCGAGCGACGGCCCCACGACTGCCTCCTGCACGATTTGTGCCGGAGCGGGCAGCCGGCCCGATTGCAGGATATTGGCCAGGTCTTTCGCTTCGACAATGGTAAAGTCGCCGGTGATCTTCGAATGGCCGTTGGGGATCTCTCCGGTTACCCGCGGACACGAGTAGACATATCCGTCCAGCACCACGGCAATACACTTCCCGACATTATCCGCCGTGAGTCTGGCCCAGGTTTTCGCTCCGGCAGCATTCATGCTCATCGAGACTTCGGCCGCCGATCCGGTCTGTCCGTACTGTCCCACGGCATCGGTAATCACGCTCCCGTCTAATGCCGGACGTCCATCGTTGCTCCCTTTGATCGCATAAAGTTCAAAAACCGTCGGTGCGTTTTTGATCCCCTTGACTCCCCACAAAAACCGCACATCGCGCGGGAACAAAGCCCGCACCTGAGGCATATTCAGATAGGTATTGACTTTGGCCGTATCGTACGACTGGGCCATCCCGATCACTCCGCCGTCCTGCATCGGCGAGAGCAGGCTGAAGAGCGAGGTGGCCGTGCCGCCGTTCGCCGCCGTTCCCTGCTGTGCCGCCGAGGTTCCGTCCTGTTCCTGTGCAGCCCCCAGCGCCGCCAAAATGGCGTCGGTCGAATCCGCCACTGCTGCGGCTGCGGCAGAGGCCGAATCCGCCGGTGTCTGTGCCGCCAGCACCTTGGCTACCTCTTCATTGGCCTGCATCATCATCGGCAGCAGCTCTTTCGCCGTATAGATGGTCCAGAATTCCAAGCTGGCCGTCCCTTGCAAGAGTTTCCGCACCCGCTCCGGATCCTTGATCCCGGGCAGTTCGACCAAAATCCGTCCGGTGTTCCCGATCCGCTGAATGTTGGGCTGGATCACGCCGAAACGGTCGATTCGGGTCGAAAGGACGTTGAACGAGTTTTCGATCGCGGCTCCGCAAGATTCCCGCAACACCCGAATCACGTGTTCGTTGGTCGACTCGGACTTGATCTTGTCCCGCAGTTCGTAGGTGCCGAATATCGCGGCCAACCGCCCCTCCGGGGCCACCCGGCGATAGGCGTCGGCAAAGAGGGTGATGAAGTCGTCGGTGCTGTTGTTCATGGCCTGTTTGGCTTCGGCCATGGCTTGCAGAAATGCGGGATCGGTGCTGTGGTTGGAAAGCGCTTTCAATACGTCTTCGACGGCGATCTCCAGCATAATGTTCATCCCCCCCTGCAGGTCGAGCCCGAGGTTGATCTCTTTCTCCAGACACTCGGCGTAGGTGTATTTCATCAAACCGAGGTTGTAAACGACCTGGGATTTCATCGAGTCGAGGTAGGCCTGCTCGACGGCCGAGTCTCCGCCCGAGGCTTTCGCTGCGTCGCTCCGAACGCTACGCGTTACGAACGAAAACGAGAGCTGAAACGCGCAGGCGATGGCCAGCATAATGGCCAGAAACTTGAGTGCGCCTTTATTCTGCATGGATTCTAATGGTATTTTGTTTTTCTTTTTTGCGTCGGTTCTTTTTTCTGAAGTTGCAAATATATACTTTTTTGCAAATTTCTCCAATTTTCGGTCGGGTTCGGTTTGGCCGGCCGCATCTACCCTTCCCTTCAGCCTCGCGCCCATCCCCTCTAAGGCAAAGCAAACTCCCGGTTGGCGTGCCCAGCGGTACCGCGGAGGCCGGCGATCCTTACGGATCGCGGTTCTCGCCGTATTTGATTGTGCGACCCTCCGGGTCGCGCGCCCGACGCCGCCCCCTCGCGGAGGGGTGCCGCTG